>JAEUNL010000042.1 GCA_016791115.1 Rhodocyclaceae bacterium | reverse complement strand
CCGGGATGATGGCCCGCCCGCGGGCGACTTCGTCGCGCACGAATTCGGGGGTGATTTCTTCGGGGATGGCGGCGCCGAAGCTCTGGCCGCGGTGCTGGCGGCCGAGCAGTTCGGCCATCTTCTGACCGGTGGGGCCCGCGCCGCGCAGGCTGTCGAGGTATTCGCGCCGGCGCAGCGCTTCGCGGATGGCGACGAATTCCATCTCCGGCGTGACGATGCCCGCCCGCGCGTAGTGCATCTGCGTCACGTTCCGGCCAGCCTTGGCGCGGCGGGGAGCGCGGTGACGCTTCATGCGTAAATGATTCAGCGACGGGTCTGCTTCGCGCATGCGACCGTATTCGGAAGTCGGCCCCGCGAGTACGGCCGTGTCGCCGCGCTCAGAGATCCAGTTCAAGCGCAGCGCCGGCAATCCGGCGAGCAGGTTCACTTCCGCCAACGGGTCGGTGTAGGGACCGGTCGTGTCATATATGTACACTGGCGGGTTCGATTCACGCGCATTTCCGATTTGAGTATCGGATTGATGGATCTCGCGCATCGGAACGCGTATGTCATGGCGCGACCCTTCGACGTAGACCCTCCTCGACTTGAGGAATGGCCGTACTGCAGCCGCAGCGACGTGGTCCAGGCTCTCGGCGAACGTCTCGTTGTTTGCGTTCATCAATAATCCTCGTGGTAACCGGCAACAACCGGTGTCGGGCTCGCAAGCTCAGGTTCCTGGTGCTGTCGACACATGCTTCCCCGCCGTCCAGCATTGCGTCTCCGGGGCGCACGTGCGTGTTTATCCCCGCGCAAGCCTGGTGCCGCATCCTGCGCGCAGTGCAATGCAATGCAACGCTTGTGCCCGGCGACGCCGGTATGTCGCCTTGCCGACGATGTCGCGTGCTCACGGCACGGTGCTTGCATTGATCAGACTGTCCGGCCTCCTCCTTGAGAAACCGGACTCTCCTTCTGGACAAGGGCTTCGCGGATGCGAAGCCCTTCTTTTTTTCTTGATTGCCGAACTATGTGGAAACCGGGCACGGCCATTGCATGAATGAAATCGTCCGCGCTCCTCCTCGAGTTGCCGGGCTCTCCAATTGGACAAGGGCTTCGCGAATGCGAAGCCCTTCTTTTTTGTTCTTCCCAATTTGTTCTTCCCAATGGCGTCGAGCGTGAGAGCGCGTGCGACAGCATTTGCATCCGGCGTCGGACGGGTGTCGCACCGCATGCGACAGATTGGACAGTTGTCGCCGACAACACACTTTCATTGCAACAGATGTCGCATGCAAATCGCGTGTTTCGCGTTGCGGCTGTTCAAAGCCGCGGCGAAAGCCGCTTCCTGTTGCTTGGCACATTCGGTGCATTGGGCCGTCGTGCGAACGAGCGCTGCCTTGCAGGTTGCGCATCGCGTTTGACGAAAAAATTCTGTTAACCGCTAGTGGAGGAGTGAATGAAAAAAGGGATCCGGAATTCAGTTGCGAAGGGTTGCAAGGTGGCGTCGATGCGCTCTGGTGTGCTCGCCGCTTCATCGCTTGCCTTGCTGGTCGCTCCCGGTTTCGCGCTCGCCGATCCGTCCGTTCAACTGTTCGGCATCATCGACATCGGTGTGCTGTCGCAGTCGAACGCCGGCAACGGCAAGAGCAATACCCAGATGGCCACAAGCGGGCTGCGTCAGAGCGTGTGGGGGATTCGCGGAAGCGAGGACCTCGGGAACGGGCTCAAGGCGTTTTTCAATCTCGAGTCGCATTTCGACACGAACAACGGTGAACTTCACCCGACTGGCGATGCTCCGGGGCACGGCACGATCCTGTTCCGGCGCCAGGCGAACGTGGGCCTGAGCGGTGACTGGGGTTCGATCACAATGGGTCGCCAATATGGCCCCGCGCTGCTGGCGCACATCGGCACCGAGCCGCGCGCATTCAAGGAGCAGTTCTCCAATCTGTATGCGTGGGCCTACGATCAGCTGTTGCCGACGATCGGCGCGGTCACCGACCGCAACACGAACAACGACGTGGGTATCTTCTTCAACAACGCCATCCAGTATCGCAACACCTTGGGCCCGGTAACCTTCGGTGTGCTCTACTCGCTTGGCGGCGTTCCGGGCAGCTTCAAGAAGAACTCGATTTACGCGCTGGGTGCGACCTACAACGGTCCCGTGACGGTGTCGGCCTCGTACGAGGAGATGTTCGACCAGACCACCGGTGATGCGCTGGTGAAGCACGGCGGCGTGGGCCTTGCCGTGCCGTTCGATGCATTTACTTTCAAGTTCAACTATCTGAATGCAAAGAACTACTCCACCGTATCGGGCGACGAGACGTCTCGCGTCGATGCCTACGGTCTCGGCATGGACTGGAAGTGGCATCCGAGCAACTCGCTTACGATCGCGTACTACAACAACAAGGACAAGATCAATCGCGACGACGAGACGAAGAACATCGTGATCAGCAACGACTACTCGTTCTCCAAACGCACGACACTGTATGCGCAGCTCGCACACGTGGACGCCAAGAAGGGCGCGACCATCCGGACAAGCATCGTCGCCGCAGGTGTCCCGGAGCAGGGTGCGAGGACGACCCTGCTGAACGTCGGTTTGAACCATACGTGGTAATTTCAGGCGCCGCAGACCAAGGTACAACGGAGATAACTAGATGAGACAGAGCAGCAAGCATCAAGCAGTGTTCGCAACGGCCGCTTTCGCCGCGGCACTCGTTGCACAGACGTTGATCCCCTCGCCCGCACAAGCCGCATCCGGGCCGGGTTACGACGACCCCAACAACTGGCCTCAGTACCACCGGAGCTACAACGCCTGGCGTTTCAGCCCGCTCGAGCAGATCAACAAGTCGAATGTCAAGAAGCTGAAGGTTGCCTGGATTCACCAGCCAGGCAATATCACCCACGGACTGCAGTCGACGCCGATCGTGATCGATGGCGTGATGTACACGATCTCCGCAGACAACAACGTCTGGGCAATCGATGCGGCGACGGGCAAGACGATCTGGCATCACGCGGTCAAGCTCGATCCGGTGGCGAAAGAGGTGTTCTACCAGTCGGCCAGCCGCGGTGTGACCGTTGGCCGCGGCAAGGTGTTCGTCGGTACGCTGGACGGGCGCTTCGTGGCGCTGGATCAGAAGACCGGCAAGGAGCTGTGGTCCACGCAGCTGACCAACATGAAGGCAGAGTACGGCGCGCTGTTCTCGGCCCCGCCGCAACTGGCCGGCAACATTCTGTTCGGTGGAACGACGGGCGGTGACCAGCCGATCATCGGCAAGATCTTTGCCGTCAATGCCGATACGGGCGAGCGTGCTTGGACCTTCGAAATCCCGAAGGATGATCCGAAGAGCTGGCCGGGCGACAGCCGCAAGAAGGCGGGTGGCAGCGCCTGGATGCCTGGTACCTACGATCCGCGCACCGACACGATCTACATCGGGACCAGCAATGCGGCACCGGACTATTATCGTGACGAGCGCATGGGTGACAACCTGTACACGGCGACGCTGCTTGCGCTCGACCCGAAGACGGGCAAGGTGAAGTGGCATCGTCAGGAAGTGCCGAACGATTCTTGGGACTTCGACGCGAGTTACGAGGCGCTGCTGGTTCCACATGAGGGCAAGGATCTGCTGGTGCACCTCAACAAGGGCGGCTTCGTGTTCGTGATGGACAAGGACAGCGGCAAGCTCCACAACGTCTGGCAGTACGCGGAGAACATGACCTGGAACAAGGGCATCGATCCGAAGACCGGCGAGATCAAGGATCCGATGTATCCCGAAGTCGGCAAGCAGAAGCTCTTCTGTCCGAATCTGCTTGGGGCGCGTAGCTGGAACCATGGTGCCTACAACCCGAAGACCAAGCTCTGGTATTCGCACGGCATGGAAGTGTGCAATACGGTAACCGGTGCGAAGCAGGAAGAAGTCGCCGCGATCAACGGCCTTTCTCTCGGTCTTTCGGAGATCACGCTGGTCGATCCCCCGGGCGGCAAGAAGGCGGACGGCTATCTCGCCGCGTTCGAGCCAATCACGGGCAAGATCAAGTGGAAGAAGCGCTTTGACCTTCCGCCGATCAGCAGCGTGCTTGCAACGGCCGGTGGCCTCGTTTTCACGGGCGACATGCGTGGAAACCTGTATGCGTTCGACGCTGACGATGGCAAGGAACTCTGGACGTTCGCAGCCGGTTCCGGTGCGCGCGGCGGGCCGGTCAGCTATTCCGCCAAAGGAAAGCAGTACATCGTGATTCCGACCGGCTTGGGTTCGCACGTGCCTGGCTTCCTGGCAGGCGCTTTCCCGCAGATCAAGGATCTGCCGGGTGGTGCAGCGCTGATCGCATTCACGCTGGAGTAAGTTTGCTGTAGCCTGAGGCTGGCACGGCGAGGCGCCTCGCTCTGCCAGCCTTGGTTTTTTGCGGAGAGGATTCAGACGTGCAGGACCGTTTCATTTCACGATTCGTTGTATCAATGCTGATTTCCACCGGATGCGCCATTGCGGCCGAGCCGCCGTTCGATCTGGACGACACCTCGCGCATCGAGGCGGGGCGGGCGCGATTCGGAGCAAATTGCGCAGCCTATTGCCATGGATTCGAAGGAAACGGCGGCAAGACGGCGGCGTTCAGAGGGCGCAAGGATCTGGTGCCCGCAGATGTGTTCCGGGTGATCACGGAAGGGCGCAAGGGCGCGGACGTGATGCCTGCTTGGGAAAAGGGATTTTCCGAGGAAAAGCGCTGGGAACTCGTTGCCTACATCATGTATCTCGCGAAGGCTGGCGAAGCGCCGAAGCCCGTGGTCGCCACCGCGGTGAACGAGCCGCCATTCGACCTGATGGATCCGGCGCGGATCGAGGCGGGGAAGTCGCGATTCGGTGCGAACTGCGCTGCCTATTGCCATGGTTTCGAGGGCAGTGGCGGGAAGACGCCCGCTTTCCGCGGCCGGACGGACATGAAGCCCGAAGATCTCTTCAAGGTGATCACCGAAGGGCGCAGGGGCGCGGACGTGATGCCGGCTTGGGAGAAGGGATTTTCGGCCGAGAAGCGCTGGGAACTGGTCGCCTACATCCTGCATCTCGGCCGCCAGCCGGCTGCCAAATAGATTCCACCAGGCGAAACAAGCCGGGGTGAAGGCCCCGTCGCACCGGCAGCGCCCTGCCGCCTTCAGTTGGCACCGAAAGTGCTACAGATGTCGTAGCAAACCCCGAAATGCGACAGTTGTCGCTAGAAAGTGTAGCGCAACGGGGTGGCTTGTCGCAGTGGAGCCTTCCGACTGTTCCACGGCGAGACAGACGAAAGCGTATACGGCTTGCCTTGCTGCAGTGCGTTAGTGTTGAATCGTCAGCCGCGCTTGGTCAACGGCCGACGATCCGGCCGAGGGTGAAAACGCGGCTACAGAACGCGGATACAGGTAGGTGGCAGCAGTTGCTTGGTGTCGTCGGGACAGTCGGGGAAAACAGGGCATCGCAGGGTCCGGTCAAGAGATCCTAATGCCGTAGCTTGATTTGGCAATCGCATCGTTTTCCGGAGGAGGGGAGCATGCAACACTCGGTACAGACTCGTCACATTGACGAGATCATCGCCACGGCGTCACGCGCATCCTGGTCCATGGACGGTCAGCGCGACGAAGACATGATTCGACGCTCGTGGGCGCGTTGCGTCAATGACCATGGCCTCGATCCGACGCGAAGCCAGCCGGCGCGGATCGTCGATGGCGGGCTGTTGCGCGAGCACCAGGAGCAGAGCGAAGAATTCCTGCGGGTTGCTCGAGGTGGCATGGAGCAACTCTTCAAGCGCGTCTCGCCGCTGGGCTATGTGCTGCTGCTGACGGACGCGCAGGGCATCACGGTCGACTATATCGGCAACGACGTGTGGGATCGCGATCTCAAGCGTGCCGGCCTGTATCTCGGTGCGGACTGGAACGAGGAACACGTCGGCACGTGCGCGGTCGGCACCTGCATCGTCGAACAGGCGCCGCTGATCTGTCACCAGGTCGATCACTTCGACACGACGCACATCAATCTGACCTGTTCTGCCTCGCCACTGTTTGATCCGAACGGCGCGTTCATGGGCATTCTCGACGTATCGGCGCTGACTTCGCCCCAGGCCAAGGAGAGCCAGACGCTGGCGCTCCACCTCACGACGATGTACGCGCAGATGGTCGAGGACGCCAATTTCCTCCGCCACTTCCGCGACAACTGGATTCTTCGCCTGGGGGCCGACTGGGCGCTGGTCGATGTGTCCGGCGAATACATGATCGCTTTCAACGAGGAGGGCCGCATCGTTGGCGCCAATACGCGTGCGCGCAAAACGATGGCTGCCATCGGAGAGGATGGCGTGGCCGGCAGCGTGGTCGGTCGTCACCTGACCGATGTCTTCAAGGCGAGCATGGACGAGATCTGGCGCGTCGCGCGTGCCGGCACAACATCGGATCGCACGGTGCTCAGCACGCGCCGGCACGAGCTGCTCTATGCCATGGCCGTTCCGCCGCGCCCCGGTGTGGGCCGCATGCAGCGCCGCCTCGATCGCGTTACGGAACCCGCCGAACCGGCCGACTTCCCGGCACTCGAGAAGCTCGCCGGAGACGACAAGAAGATGCAGCGCATCATCGACCAGGCCAAGCGGTTGGTGAACAAGAAGGTCAACATCCTCGTTCACGGCGAAACCGGAACCGGCAAGGAGGTTATCGCGCGCGCGCTGCACGATTCCAGCAACCGCCGCCAGAAGGCATTCGTCGCGGTCAATTGTGCGGCGATTCCCGAGTCGTTGATCGAAAGCGAACTGTTCGGTTATTCAGCAGGCACCTTCACCGGTGGGCGCAGCAAGGGCATGCGCGGGTTGATCCAGCAAGCCGATGGCGGCACGTTGTTCCTCGACGAAATCGGCGACATGCCGCTGCATTTGCAGACGCGACTGTTGCGCGTGCTGTCCGAACGCGAAGTGATGCCGCTCGGTGCCGAGAAGCCGGTGCCTGTCGACCTGACTGCCGTCGCGGCATCGCACCGCGATCTGCGTCGGCTGATTGCGGACGGCGTGTTTCGCGAGGATCTCTACTATCGGCTGTGTGGTGCAACCCTTCACCTTCCGTCGCTGCGCGAGCGTACCGACAAGCGTTTCGTCATCAATCGCATCCTCGAGGACGAAGCGCGGCAGATGGGCGTGGAAGCCGAGATCTCGGTTCAGGCCATGTCGCTCCTGCTCGGATTTGCGTGGCCCGGCAACATCCGCCAACTGCGCAATGTGATTCGCTTTGCCCTGGCTGTGTGCGACGACGGATTGATTGACGATGTGCATCTGCCGCAGGAATTGCAGCCGGAGATGAACGAAGCCGTACATGACGAGCCGCAGATCCCAGAACCGATCTGTGTCGAGCAGGTCTCGGCCCCGGAACAACCGCGGGCTACCGGCGAGGCTGCCATTTTGATGGTGGCGCTGCGCAAGCATCGATGGAACATCACCGCAGTTTCGCACGAGCTCGACATCTGTCGTGCCACCGTATATCGCCAGATGAAGCGCTTCGGCATCGTGCCGCCTACTCACCTCTGATCTCTCGCAGTCCACTGGACGCCGTCCTTCGCCTGCGGGCGAGCGACGGCGTTTCTTGTTGACCGACCGCCTCGTCGAACGGCCGCGCAATGCCTGAACAGCGCGCGTCATCTGTCGCATCGCCTGCGACACCTGTCGAGTGAAGCGACATCCCGCGAGACGCATTCCGCCTCTCATCCGGACTGCCGAAGCCGATTCACTGAGTGAAACCGGCATGCGGCAGTCCACACTGCGTCAGGCATCCGAATTGCATTGCAGCGTTCCAGTTCATTCAATCGGATATTCAGCTTCGTGTCTTACAGCAACCCGGCATCCGTCGGCATCATTGCAAATCCGGCTTCCGGCAGGGATATCCGCCGCCTTACCGCAAAAGCCACGGTCTTCCCGACGATAGAGAAGGCCAACATGATCCAGCGCGTGCTCGGCGCGCTGGGAGCGTTCGGTGTTGGCCACGTGATGATGATGCCCGACATGACCGGCATTGCCGCTGCCGTCGAGAGGGCAATTGTCGCGCATCGGGCCGAGGCGCACATACCGTGGCCCGCAGTCGAGTTCCTGAACATGGACATCAGCGAGTCGGTGACGGACACCTTCAATGCGGTGGACCTCATGGTTGCGCGGGGCGTCGCGGCAATCGTCGTTCTTGGCGGCGACGGCACGCATCGTGCAGTAGCCATGCGTTGCGGCGACGTGCCGATCACGACCTTGTCTACGGGCACGAACAATGCATTCCCCGATCTTCGTGAGGCGACGACCGCAGGCTTCGCCACCGGCTTGCTTGCATCCGGGCGCGTGTCGCGAGCCGAGGCGACACTGGCCAACAAGCGCATCGTGGTCGAGGCGTGCGGACGCTGCGAAGTTGCGCTGGTGGATGTGTGCGTGACGAGGCATATGCATATTGCGTCACGCGCGGTGTGGCAGCCGGAAGCACTTGAAGAGTTGTTCGTCGCTTTCGCGGAACCCGATTCGGTCGGACTGTCGAGTATCGCGGGGCTGCTTCAGCCCGTGAGACGCGACGAGCCACATGGACTCCGCGTGCGCTTCGGCCGCGCTGGCGGCAGCGGGGTGCGCCGGTTCGTGGCGCCGATCGCGCCCGGGCTGCTCGAGCGAGTGAGTGTCGCTAAGCATGGGCTGATGAGGCCGGGCGAGCGCGTACGTGTCGTATCGGGGGCGGGAACGGTGGCGGTCGACGGCGAGAGGGAGATCGAGTTTGGACGGGGCGATACGGTCGAGGTGATGCTCGATTCGAACGGCCCGAGAACGATCGACGTGGCGCGCACTTTGCATATTGCGGCCACGCGCGGGTTGCTCGACGTATGACGTTTTTTTCGAGTTGTCGGTGTCCGGCCGGCGGGTGGTTAGCCGGCGGCGCGGCAACAGCTTACTTGAAGAGAAAGAGGAGGAAGGTATGGCGTCAGAACTGACCAAGGACCGGCTGTTGCAGGCCTATCGGACGATGCGGACTATCCGCGATTTCGAAGATCGGCTGCATGCCGACTTCGCGACCGGCGAGATCCCGGGCTTCGTACACCTGTATGCGGGCGAGGAGGCGTCGGCAACCGGCATCTGCATGCATCTGGGCAAGGACGATTACATTGCCAGTACGCATCGCGGCCATGGTCATTGCATCGCCAAGGGCGTCGATGTCATGGGGATGATGGCCGAGATCTGGGGCAAGAAGACAGGAACCTGCCGTGGCAAGGGGGGGTCCATGCATATCGCGGATCTGTCGCTCGGCATGATGGGGGCCAACGGAATCGTGGGCGGCGGCGGGCCGCTCATCTGTGGCGCAGCGCTGGCGATGAAGCTGCGCAAGCTCGACGACGTTGCCATCTGCTTCTTTGGCGATGGCGCGTCCAATCAGGGCACCATCTTCGAAGCCTTGAACCTGGCGACGGTCTGGAACCTGCCCGCGATCTTCGTTGCAGAGAACAACGGCTACGCCGAGGCGACGTCGAGCAAGTACTCGGTGGCGTGCGACAACATCGCCGATCGGGCGAGCGCATTCGGGATGCCCGGGGTGATCGTCGACGGGTTCGATTTCTTTGCCGTGCATGAAGCCGCAGGGGAGGCGATCGAGCGCGCCCGCAAGGGTGGCGGGCCGACCCTGCTGGAAGTGAAGCTGTCGCGCTACTACGGGCACTTCGAAGGCGACCAGCAGAAATATCGCGCGCCGAACGAGGTTGCACACATCAAGGAGGCGAAGGACTGTCTCACGACTTTCGCCAAGCGCGTGACGGGTGCCGGGCAACTGACCCAGGCGGAGCTGTCTGCGATCGATGCGGAAGTGGCGGCGCTGATCGAGGAGTCCGTCCGGCGGGCGAAGAGCGATCCGAAGCCTGCTGCAGCCGATCTGATGACCGACGTCTACGTTTCGTACTAAGCGCCCAGGGAGAGAGAAATGGCAAGAAAGATCACCTATCAACAGGCAATCAACGAGGCGCTCGCGCAGGAGATGGCACGCGATTCGAGCGTCATCGTAATGGGCGAGGACAACCACGGCGGCGAAGGCTCGCCCGGCGAGCAGGATGCGTGGGGCGGCGTGCTCGGCGTGACCAAGGGCCTCTATCACAAGTTCCCGGGGCGAGTGATCGATACGCCGATCTCGGAGTCGGGCTTCATTGGCGCCGCGATCGGCGCGGCAACAAATGGCTTGCGGCCGGTTGCCGAATTGATGTTCGTCGACTTCATGGGCGTCTGCTTCGACCAGATCTTCAATCAGGCGGCCAAGTTCCGCTACATGTTCGGCGGCAAGGCGGAAACTCCGGTCGTCATTCGCACCATGTACGGCGCCGGCTTCCGCGCCGCGGCCCAGCACTCGCAGTGCCTGTACTCGCTGTTTACCCATATTCCGGGCCTCAAGGTCGTGATGCCGGCAACGCCATACGATGCGAAAGGCATGTTGATCCAGGCGATCCGCGACAACGACCCGGTGATATTCATGGAGCACAAGATGCTCTACACGCTCGAAGGCGAAGTGCCGGAGGAAAGCTACACCGTTCCGTTTGGCGAGGCCAATGTGGTTCGAGAAGGCGATGACATCACCGTGGTGACGCTCGGGCGCATGGTCCATCTGGCTGACCAGGCGGCCCAGGCGATGCAGAAGAACGGCGTCCATGTCGAAGTGATCGACCTGCGTACGACTTCTCCTCTCGACGAGGCGACCGTGCTCGAGAGCGTCGAGCGCACCGGACGACTGGTGGTGGTCGACGAATCCAACCCGCGTTGCAGCATGGCGAGCGATATCGCCGGCCTGGTTGCACAGAAGGCCTTCGGCGCGCTCAAGGCGCCGATCGAGCAGGTCACGGCACCGCACGTGCCGCCTCCTTTCAGCGACGCGCTGGAAGACATCTACATTCCGACCGTCGCCGACATTCAAGGCGCGATCGGGCGAGTTATGGAGTTTCGTCGATGAGTGAAATTACGTTGGTCACGATGCCCAAATGGGGTCTCTCCATGGAGCAGGGCAAAGTGAACTGCTGGCTGAAGCAGGTCGGTGACGCAATCAAGCGCGGTGAGGAGATTGTCGAGGTCGAGAGCGAGAAGATCGCTGGAGCCGTGGAGGCGGCGGCAGACGGCATCATGCGCCGTCAGCTTGCCGCAGCCGAGGACACTTTGCCGGTCGGCGGGCTGTTGGGTGTAATCGCCGCGGCAGATGTACCGGATGCCGAGATCGATGCGGCAGTAGCGGATGCTCTGGCCAACTTCAAGCCGCTCACCGCGGACGACGAGTCGTCGGGTGCGTCGCCAGAGAAGATCCAGGTCGGCAACCGCAGCATCCGTTACCTGAAGCGTGGAGAGGGTGGAACGCCCGTCATACTGATCCACGGCTTCGGAGGCGACCTCAACAACTGGTTGTTCAATCACGAAGCGCTGGCAAATTCGCGCACGGTGTATGCCGTCGACCTTCCGGGACACGGCGAATCGACGAAGGACGTCGGCTCCGGCGCGCTGAGCGAACTGGCTGACGCGCTGCTGTGCTTCATGGATGCGGTCGGCGTCGACAAGGCCAATCTGGTCGGCCATTCCATGGGGGCGGGCGTGGCGATGGCTGCTGCGGTCCAGGCGCCGGCGCGTGTCGAATCGCTGACGCTGATCTGCGGCGCCGGGCTTGGCGCCGAGATCAACGGCGACTACATCCAGGGTTTCGTCGGTGCAGCCAACCGCAATGCGATCAAGCCACAACTGATGAAGCTGTTCGGCGACGCGTCGCTGGTCACGCGCCAGCTCGTCGAAGACATCATGAAGTACAAGCGCATCGAAGGTGTAGACGCTGCGTTGCGTACCCTGTCTTCGGCGCTGTTTGCCGACGGGCGGCAGCAGTCGGTTCTGCGCGACCAGGTGGCGGCGCTCGGCAAGCCGGTTCTGATCATCTGGGGTGAGGCGGATCAGATCATTCCGGTTGCGCACGCGAGGGCCTACACCGGCAAGGCGCAGGTCGAGGTGATTGCCGGCAAAGGCCATATGGTGCAGATGGAAGCGGCAAACGAAGTCAATCAGTTGATCAAGCAGTTTCTTTCCTGAGCCGTGCGTGGCGGGCGCGGCGCGCCCGCCACGCTGTAGCGGTGCCATCTGAATGGAATCGACGACCGAAACGTTTCTCGACAATCCTGCCTCGTTCGCAGGATTGCGCGGGCGCGAAAAACTCGCCCGCATACCGGTCAAACCTGTCGTGCCGCCCAGCGTGCCCGCCAAGCCTGACTGGTTGAAAGCGCGGGATCCAGGCACGCATGCGGTACGCCGCTTGCAGCGCCTGCTGCGCGAGCAGGGGCTCACCACGGTGTGCGAGGAGGCTGCCTGCCCGAACATTGGCGAGTGCTTTGGACGTGGTACCGCGACCTTCATGATCATGGGCGCGCTGTGCACGCGGCGCTGTGCCTTTTGCGATGTGGCTCACGGAAAACCCTTGCCGCTGGATGGGGGCGAGCCGGGGAGGCTGGCCCGCACCGTCGCACGCATGGGATTGCGATACGTGGTGATCACCTCGGTCGATCGCGACGATCTGCGCGACGGCGGTGCTGGGCACTTTGCAGCGTGCGTTCGCGAGATCCGGGAGCTGTCGCCCGGAACGCGGGTCGAGGCGCTGACGCCGGATTTTCGCGGGCGCGAGGATCGCGCGCTCGATGCGCTGCAGAACGGGCTTCCCGACATCTTCAATCACAACATCGAGACAGTGCCGCGGTTGTACCGCGCGGCGAGGCCTGGTGCGGATTACACCGGTTCGCTCGAGCTGTTGCGTCGCTTCAAGCTGCGCCATCCGGCAATTCCGACCAAGGCCGGCTTGATGCTCGGCCTCGGAGAACGAGACGAGGAGATCGTCGAAGTGCTGCACGACCTGCGTGCGGTGTCTTGCGACATCGTTACGCTCGGGCAGTACCTGGCGCCTTCGCGCGCGCACATGCCGGTCAGTCGCTATGTGACGCCGGCCGAGTTCGATGCGCTCTCCGGAATCGCACGCGCAATGGGTTTTCGCGATGTCGTGGCCGGGCCGCTGGTGCGTTCGTCGTATTACGCGGAGCGGGCACTCGACATGGCCGGCGTGCGCTCCGGATGAAGTGCTCCGGTCAGCGATTCCGGAAACATTCAATTCCACCAAAAGAGGACGAGCAGTGAGAAAGATTGCAGCAGTGGCAAGTTTCGGCATGGCAATACTGGCCCTTGCCGGAAATGGAATGGCGGCCGATGGCGTCGCCTTCACGGCCGATCAGGCCTACCCGGAGGGCATCGCCTATTCCGCCAAGGACAAGACCTTCATCGTCAGTTCGCTGCGCCATGGCGTCATCGCACGTGTCTCGGCTTCAGGCGACTACCAGCCATTCATCACGGACGAGAAGCTCATATCGACGGTGGGCGTGTTGTGGGACCGAAAGCGCAATCTGCTGTGGGTAGCCAACTCGGATCCCGGGTTGTCAACGCGATCTTCGGACGCGACGCGCAACAAGCTCGCGGCCGTCGCCGTCTACGACGCCAGCACGGGCGCGCAACGGGCCTACCATGATCTCGGGGGGCTGGTCGACGGCGGCCATTTCGCCAACGACCTGGCGCAGGACGACAAGGGCAACGTGTACGTGACCGACAGTTTTGCGCCAGTGATCTATCGCATTGATACCGCCGGGAAACGCTCGGTGTTCGCGCGCAGTGACCTGTTCAGGGGCGAGGGCTTCAACCTCAACGGCATCGTCGTCCATCCCGGTGGCTATCTGCTGGTCGCCAAGTACAACACCGGGGATCTGTTCCGGGTCAGCCTCAAGCACCCCGACAAAATCGAGTCGATCGCCTTGAAATCGCCACTCAAGGGCGCGGACGGGTTGATCCTCGATTCGGCGAATCGCCTGTTCGTGGTCCAGAACCAGGGCGCGGATGCGCTGGTCGAACTGGTCTCCAGCGATGGCTGGCGTTCGGCAACGGAGGTGTCGCGCAGGAAAACCGCAATGAGCTTTCCGACTACCGGAACCCGTGTAGCCCGCTCGGTGTACGTGCTGAATGCGCGGCTCGATTCGCTGATCGACGCCAATGCGCCGAAGGCGAAGGAGTTCCTCCTGCAGAAATTCGATCGCTGACGCGCGATCGGCAACCGTCGTTTCCCGGCCGGGCAGGGAATCCCCTGCAGCACTTCAGCCCCCGGTTCGGCCGGAAGCGGGCGTGGCGCGGCGTGCGGCGACGTGCCGCACGCCGCGAACCCGTCACCGCCTATTTCTCGACGAAAGCGCGCTCGATCACGTAGTCGCCGGCCACGCCGGTCTGCGGCGAAATTTCGAAGCCGCGTGCGTCGAGCAGCGCGCAGGTGTCCTTGAGCATGCTCGGGCTGCCGCAAATCATCGCGCGGTCGCGTGCCGGGTCGAGCGGCGGCAGGCCGATGTCCTCGAACAGGCGGCCGGATTCGACGAGATCGGTCAGACGGCCCCGATTCTGGTAGGGCTCTCGCGTGACCGTGGGGTAGTAGATCAGACGTTCGCGGATCACGTCGCCGAGAAACTCGTGATTCGGCATTTCGCCATTGATGTAATCCGCATAGGCCAGTTCGCTCACCAGCCGCACGCCGTGCACCAGCACGACCTTTTCAAACCGTTCGTAAGTTTCCGGGTCGCGGATGATGCTCATGAAGGGCGCCAGCCCGGTTCCCGTGGCGAAGAGGTAGAGGTGCTTGCCCGGCAGCAGGTCGTGCAGCACCAGCGTGCCGACCGGCTTGCGGCTGACGAGGATGGCGTCACCCGGCCGGATGTTCTGCAGGCGCGACGTTAGCGCGCCATCCTGCACCTTGATGCTGAGAAATTCGAGGTGCTCGTCGTAGTTGGCGCTTGCGATGCTGTAGGCGCGCATCAACGGTTTGCCTTCCACTTCAAGTCCGATCATCACGAAGTGACCGTTCTCGAACCGCAGTCCGCGGTCACGTGTGGTCCTGAAACTGAAGAGCGTATCGTTCCAATGATGGACGTCGATGACGCGTTCCGTGCCGACGGCTGCCATGATGCGCTGGGATCCTCTGCTGTGATCGAAGAGGCGTCATTCTAGCCGCGCGAATGCGGGGCATTCCCCGAAACAACAAGCGATTCTATGGATATGCGCGGCGGAAATACCCTGACTTGATCAGGGTTGAGGCGCGTGCCTCGGGTCGAGGTGGCCGGGGCCGGCCACCTCGGGAAATGCCACTCAGGAAAGCTGGCTCAACGCCTTTTCCAGCGTCTGCACCGTGCGATCGATGTTGCGCAGCTTGTCCAGGCCGAACAGGCCGACGCGGAAGGTGCGGAAATCTGCCGGCTCGTCGCACTGTAGCGGCACGCCAGCGGCGATCTGCATGCCGAGCGAGAGGAACTTCTTCCCCGTCTGGATCTCGGCGTCATCGGTGTAGCTCACCACGACGCCGGGTGCCTGAAAACCCTTCGCGGCGACGCTCGCGTAGCCCTTGCGCTCGAGCAGCGCGCGCACGCGGTCGCCGAGTTCCTGCTGCTGGGCGCGCACGGTGGCGAAGCCCTGGCTTTCCGTGTCGACCATCATGTCGCGCACGCGCGTCAGCGCGTCGGTGGGCATGGTCGCGTGGTAGGCGTGGGCGCCGCCTTCGTAGGCTTCCATGATCTGCATCCACTTCTTCAGGTCGCAGGCAAAGCTGGTGCTGGTGGTCGCATCGATGCGTTCGCGCGCGCGTTCGCCCAGCATGACCAGACCGCAGCAGGGCGAACCGCTCCAGCCCTTTTGCGGCGCGCTGACCAGTACGTCTACCAGACTCGCCTGCATGTCCACCCAGATCGTGCCGGATGCGATGCAGTCGAGCACGAACAATCCGCCGACCTCGCGTACTGCCGCACCGACGGCGCGCAGGTAGTCGTCGGGCAGAATCATGCCGGCCGAGGTCTCGACATGCGGGGCGAATACCACGTCGGGGCGTTGCTGGCGAATCGCGGCAACGACTTCCTCGATCGGTGCCGGCGCGAACGCGGCCTTGCTGCCGGTCTCGATCGGGCGCGCCTTGAGAACTGCGGTCGATGACGCAATGCGGCCCATTTCCAGGATCTGGCTCCAGCGGAAGCTGAACCAGCCGTTGCGGATCACCAGACACTTCTTGTCGGTCGCAAACTGCCGTGCGACCGCCTCCATGCCGAATGTGCCACTGCCCGGCACGACGACGGCCGTCCTTGCCGCGTAGGCGCGCTTCAGGATGCCGGCGATATCGCGCATGACGCCCTGAAAGGCCTGCGACATGTGGTTGAGGGAGCGGTCGGTATAGACGACCGAGTATTCGAGCAGGCCGTTGGGGTCTACTGCGGGATACAGACTCGACACGATGGACTCCGATGAAAGACTGAAGGCTGGCGATGACTGCGAATTGCCCGATTCCGGCTGCGGAACCGCCGAGCGAGGTGTTCCAAAGCAGGCGGGCCGATCCCCTCGGCCCGCGGTTGAATGGTGCAAGTGCCTATTGTCGACGATTTGGTCCTTCTGGGGAAGCCCGCCGTTTCCCTCCGGGGAGGGGCTGGCGGCGGGGGCGCGGCTGCATTGGCAGGTCTTTGAGGATCGAAAAGTGCCGCTTCTTGCTCGCAGAGGCGGCAATACGGCCCGGCCCGCTTTGCGCGCCGCAATATGCCTGTCATCTCGGGGCCGCAATATTGCGGTCACACGACTAAGGGGCACGCAGGATGACAGACAAGATCCGCATCATCGACGCGCTGGGCGAGCCGAAGCTGCTGCTGCCTGCGCTGGTCAACGAGGCGCTGGCGGCGAATGATCGCGCCAAGTACTTCTTCACCCTCCTGCAGATGGGACAGGCTCGTGCCGACGATCCGTTGCATAGCGCACCCGACCTGGCGGTGGAACGGCTGACCGCCGGCATCGAGGACGACGAACTGGATTCGGTGGTTGCGCAGTGCTCGCGCGCCGAGGCGGGCAATTACCGCCTGTCGCACGCCGCTTCGATCACGAGCCGCCTGCGCGGCGAGCTGGCGACCATGCTGGAGCCGCTGCGTACGGCCAGCGACGCTGCGGTGCCCGAGTTTGCGGCCCGGATCGATGCCCTTCAGGACGCACCGTGGCACATCGACGACGACCTGATCAGTGGCGCCCAGATCGAACACCTGGTCTCCGGCAATCGCCAGCGCGGAGACAGCGCCCATCTGCTGGTGATGGATCTGCACAAGGCGCTCAACGGCTTGCAGAGCCGCATTGCCTCGGAGGACGTGGACGGCGCTGCCGCCTATGAGGTGCAGCCGACCGACCGCGCGCTGATCGCTGCCTTCATGCGCGGGATCGAAAGCACGCGCGCGTTGAAGTTCGATCACCCGGGCCTCGGCACCACGGCGACGCGCGCCGGTGCCCGGCTCGTACTGCAGAACGACATCGGTACCACGGATGCACACGTGCTCGTCGTCCATGTCGAAGGGCTGACCGTCAGCGTCACCTACACCGACGTGCATATCCAGCGGCTGATGTTCTTCCAGAGTCTGTTCGAGCACTGGGCGGTGCATTGGGAAGACACGTTGTCGCGAACCGACCGTGCGATGCAAGATGGCGTCTATCACCTGTGCATCGGCCGTTTCACTGCGACCGGGGAGGCCGGCCTGTCGGACTATCTTGCCTTCCTCGGTTCTCGGCTGGTGTTCCTGATTGACTGGAACCGTGCGCGCAAGCGGTTGCGCCAGCTACTGCCCAAGAAGGATGCGATCAACCTGCTCAAGTGGGCGGCCGACGAGAACCTCGGCCACATGGCATGGCTGCGCGCAGGCGGCGAACAGCTCGTGTTCGACGCCCTGTCCTTCGCCGCCAAGGCGCCGCCGGCGTTCGGCGCACGGCTCTACGACGTGCTCGAGCCGCGCAAGGCGGTCGGCTTCATGCGCTTCGTCGTGCATGCCTGCTGCAAGGGCATGCTGGAGCGGCGCTCGCACGAGTTGTACCGCGACGAGATCCGGGCCGAGCTGGTCAGCTACTTCCGCAGCGCCCAGCAGCAACTGCTGGACATCGCAGCCGAACATGCGGCGCTGGCAATCGAGATCGCATCGGGCGTGCGCGACTGCCTGCTCGATCCGCTGGCGCCGGATGCGGCGCAGCGCATCGAGTCGAACGCCCAGCATGCGCGCGAATGGGAGCACCGTGCAGACGAACTGGTCAACCAGGCACGCGGCCTCAACCAGCAGGCCGAGCGCGCAGTCTTCTATCGCAGCCTGATCGAGGTGGCCGACGACGTTGCCGACGAACTCGAGGAAGCCGCGTTCCATCTGACTCTGCTTCCGCGCGATGACGGCGCCGATGGCGCCCTGACCGCCACCCTTTATTCGCTGGCCTCGCTCTCGGTCAGCGGCGCGCAGGAATACCTGAAGGCTCTGGAGACCGCACGCAGCGTGCGGCGTGGTGGTCCGCGCGACGATGCCCAGGATTTTCTCGAGTCGATCCATCGCATCATGGCCGCGGAGCGCCAGAGCGACGACGCGCAGCGCGAGGTCAAGCGCGCCCTGGTGGCGCATGCGCTCGATACCCGCACGCTTTATGCCTTCGCCGAATGCGCGCGCAACCTCGAGGCGGCTGCCGACGCCCTGATGCATGCCGGCCTGCAGTTGCGCGACTACGTGCTGGCCAACATGGCCAGTGAATGACGGAGGCGCGGCAAGATGAGCAAGGCGGTTCACAACGTACACGGAATCGGGCTGGCCGGCGGACCGGGGCAGGATGCCAGCGCCCGGAGCATGGGATTCAAGGCCTGGAATCTCGCACGCATGGCCGAGCTCGGGCTGCCGGTTCCGCAGGGTTTCGTGCTTGGTACGGCGCTGTGCGCAGAGCAACTCGACGATCCGCAGCAATCGCGCCAGCGTTTGCGTGGCCTGCTCGAATCCCAGATGGCACGGCTGGAGGCCGCCTGTGGCCTCGAGTTCGGCGCAGAGCGCAAACCGCTTCTGGTGTCGGTGCGTTCCGGCGCGCCGGTTTCGATGCCGGGCATGATGGATACCGTACTGAATGTCGGCCTTGCCGAATCGACGCTGCGCGGCCTTACGCGGCTGACCGGCAATCCGCGCATGGTGTGGGATTCCTACCGGCGCCTGATCGCGCAGTTTGCCGAAATCGTTCATGGCGTGAACCCGGCCCCGTTTCGCGCTGCGCTCGACGTTGCAATGGACCGCGCGCGTGTCGCGCGCGTGCACGAGCTCGACTTCCAGAGCCTTGCCGCGCTCGCACGTGACTACCTCGATCTTTTCGAGGCGCAGACCGGCATCCCCTTTCCGCAAGATCCGCTCGAACAGCTCGAAGCGGCGACCGCCGCAGTGTTCGATTCCTGGCTGAGTCCGCGTGCGGTCGAGTACCGGCGCATGCACGACATTCGCGACGACATCGGCACTGCGGTGACGGTACAGCGCATGGTGTTCGGCAATGCCGGTGGCACCTCGGGCTCGGGCGTCGGTTTCACGCGCGACCCCGCGACGGGCGAAAACCGCATGTATCTCGACTTCCGCTTCAACAGCCAGGGAGAAGATGTCGTGTCGGGTCGTCATGGCGCCAACGACGCGGCGCGGCTGGCGACCGCCCTGCCAGGTGTAGCGGGTCACTTGCAGTCGTTGCGGCGCACGCTCGAACGGGAGTTCGGCGACGTGCAGGAGTTCGAGTTCACCGTGCAGGATGGAATGCTGTGGATGTTGCAGACCCGCAGTGCCAAACGCACGCCGTGGGCCGCGCTGCACATCGCGGTCGAGCAGGTTCGGTCGGGCGAGTTGCAGCCGGCCGAAGCACTGCACCGCCTCGACGGAATCGATCTTGCACGCATCGAGCGGCGGCGCATCGAAGGCAATGCCGCGTGCGAGGTCCTGAGCACCGCGATGCCGGCCAGCATCGGTGTCACCAGCGGCACGATCGCCCTCGACAGTGCGGCGGCGCAGGCACAGCAGGCGGCCGGACGGCAGGCGATCCTCGTGCGCGAAGACACCAGCACCGCCGATCTCGTCGGCATTGCCGCCGCTGCGGGCACACTCACCGCGCGCGGCGGTCGCACGGCGCACGCGGCCGTGGTCGCGCGCCAGCTCGGCCGAGCCTGCCTGGTGGGCTGCGCAAGCATGCGAATCGACATGGCGTCGCGCAGCGTGTCGTTCGGCAGCCGCACCCTGCGGGAAGGCGACGTGATCACGCTGGATTGCGACAGCGGCCGGGTGCTGGCCGGCGAGGTGCGGATGGTGGTCGAGCGGCCGACCGAATGGATGGACGAGATTGCGAGCTGGAATCGTCGCGCCTAGGTCTGTCTTATGGACCACAGCTTGAATGGGAACAGACCTCGGCAATCAAACCGGCCCGGTTCATTGCTGATGAGGCGAGAAGGCGTTCGCCGCCGGGCCGATGCCCTGGAAGGCGCGCCAATCCTTGCTTGCAGCCCAGTGCAGTCCGCGGGCGCCATTGCATGCGCCTTGCAGGCCGGGCGACCCGCGAGCGATGTTGTTTCTCGTGTCAGCCCGGATCGGACGATCCGACCTGCAACGCCGCCCGGTGAGAATCCAGGCGAATGGTCGACCACGGCCTCATGATCGGCCTTCCGTTTCCTGACAGTGCAGTATTCCGGTACGCGATCCGATTTTGCGTGGCCGTCCGAATTTTGCGCGGGCAAGGCGCACCAGGGTTTCGTCGATCCACTCGATTCTGCGCGAACCCCTCGCCGCACAATGGATCTGGATCAGCGTCGCACCGGCAGCGAGGCGCAGCGCGGCGGTGCCCGGGGTGTCGATTCCGCCGACGCTGATCAGGCAGAGCGAGGGGCCGAACGCAAGGCGTAGCCGCCGCAACGATGCCGCATGATCGTGCGCGCCGCTTCTCTCTGCCGCGATGAGCAATCCGCGGGCGCCGAGTCTGGCAAATGCTGCCGCGATCGGGACCGGCTCTACGCCTGCGCTCCATGCAGCGGGCAGTTTGACGACGAGCTGCGGCAGGGAAGGGCCGGGTCCGGCGGAACGAACCGCGTGCTCGACGATCGCACCGAAACGCTCCAGACAATCCGCCGGCGTCGAACCGGCCCGGCCGGGGTTCAGCGTCACATAGTCGGCCAGGCCTCGCAGCCCTCGCAGGCAGGACGCAATCTCGATCGGGGCTTGCCGCCACGGCGAATGAGGCCGCGGCATCAGGCTAACGCCAACCACAAGCGGATTGCCGCGCGGCCGGACGGATCGGAACACGCGCAGCGCAGACCGAGCGCGGTCGAAATCGGGGCTTTCGGCGACCAGGCTACCGAGTTCCACCGATCCCAGGCCGGATCTGGCGGCCCCGTCGAGAAGCATGCCGCAGCGGTCGAAGCCGGCCGCGAGCCCGATCGGGTTCGAGAAGTCGAGACCCATCGCCTGGATGGCCGGAAGCGCCGGGTCAGCGGGTCCTTGTCGGTCGGATGAAGTGCGAACGAACGCCTGGACCGCCCACCGCGTCTTCAGCGCAAGGTGGGATGGTGAATCCGGTGCAGAAGATTCAACGCGGCGCTGCAAAATCGGCAAGGAGGTCGCACAGGCGGGAGATTGCCGCGTCGCTTGTGCCGATGTAGTTTGCGGCACGCAGCCCGCCCGTTTTCGAGTGCCCGGCCAAGCCCGCGATCCCCCGTCGTTGTGCCTCGTCGCTGAATTGCCTGGCACGATGCGGGTCTCGGAGGTCGAAACATATGCTGGTAGGCGAGCGGACTGCCGACGGCGCGTCTGCATGAAAGGCCGACGCGCACGAGTCGATCACCTTGTAGAGTTGCCGGCTGCGTCGCGCCAGCGCGGTGGACACGGCAGGCAGTCCGCCTGACGCGTCGATCCATTCGAGAACGGCGTGCGCGACGAACAGAGCGAACATCGGTGGCGTGTTGACGCGGGATCCGTTGGTCGACTGCGCGGCGTAATCGAACACGCACGGTACTCCGGCCCGTGCCCGCCCCAACAGATCGCGCCGCACGACTACCAGGGTCAGCCCCGCGACACCGATGGCCTTCTGCATTGCGCAGTAGGCAACACCGATTCTTTCCCAGGGAAGGTGGCGCGTGAACACGTCCGATGTCATGTCGATGGCGAGCGGAACCCTGGCGTGGGGAAGCTCGCGCAATTGCGTGCCGTCCGCGGTTTCGTTCGAGGTGACGTGCAGGTAGGCGATGCGGCGCTCGTCCAGCCAGGGAGCCTCCCAATCCGATGCGCCATTCCAGTCAAGGGCGCGCACGTTACAGTATCGGCCTGCCTCTTCCATTGCGCGGCGCGACCAATACCCCGAGATGAGGTAGGCAGCCGAACCGGCCTGCCCGAGCAGATTGAGTGGAACCAGGCTGAACTGTGCGCTTGCGCCCCCTTGCAGGAACAGCACGTCGTGGGTGCCGGGAATGGCGAGCACCCGGCACATGCGGGCGCGGGTATCTCGCATCAGTTCGCGGCATGCTTCGCTGGTAAACGGCAGGCTGAGCGCAGAACCGCATCCGCGCCAGTTGCGGCAGGCGGCGGCGATGCGCGCGATGACAGGGGTTGGCAGCGGTCCGGCCGCGGCCGAGAAATCGTACGTCGCGTTCGCTTCTGCCGCGGCGGGCGGCGGTGCGTCGTCAATTGGCGATGAATCCGCCATGTGTGCTTGCCGCCATGAAAAAGAGGAGCGGAATCGACAGCATGGTGTTGACGCGCGCAGAGAGAAACGTGATGCGCGAGCAACGCAGGCGTTCCTCGATCGGCGCACGCACGAAACCGAGTACACGCTTCTGGTGCGGCCACAGCACGAACCACAGGTTCAGCACCATGACCACGCCGATCCACATGCCCAGCCCGATCGGCGCGAGCGCTCCATCGAGCGTCAGCGCGCCCGCGAGCCAGTCGCGGTGCCAGAGCATCAGAAGGCCGCTCGCCAGCGTGACCAGCGAGGCGTAGCGGAAGATACCGTGCTCGCGCTCGAGGAGTTGCTTCTGGCGCGGGCTGTCGGGATCGGCGAGATCCCCGGCCGTCAGCGGCACGTAGCGCGGCCGCGTCACCGCGGTCGCGTAGTTGTGGCCGATCCAGATCAGGGCGCCGAGAAAATGCGCCCAGCGCATCGCCAGGTCGAAGGATTCGCCGCCCATCTTCAACCAATCGCGCGAAGCAGGCCGGCCAGCGCCGCGGTCAACACGAAACCGAGCAGGACGGTGACATAGGTCGAGTCGAGCAGCCTAGCCATGTTCAGCCTCCCGTTCCAGCTCGCGCGCCGCACGCTCGGTGCGCATGACGAGGGGCTTGAGCGTACGTGCGGGGTCGGCGGCACGCGCGACCGCATCGGTGACCAGGCCATGGTGTGGAGACTTGCCGCATGCCGGATCGGTATTGCAGGCATCGCCGGTGAGCAGGTATGCCTGGCAGCGGCAACCACCGAAATCGGTCTCCTTCTCGCTGCACGAGCTGCAGGGTTCGCGCATCCAGTCGAGCCCACGGAACTTGCGGAAGGTCGGCGATTCGTTCCAGAGCCACGCCAGATCGTGCTCGCGCACGGTCGGGAACGCGAGATCGGTCATCAGGCGCGCTTCCTGGCAAGGGAGGGCGGCGCCGTCCGGCGCGATCGTCAGGTGGATCGAGCCCCAGCCGTTCATGCATGCCTTGGGCTTGCCTTCGAAGTAGTCGGGAATGACGAAGTAGATCGTCATGCGGTCGCCGAGGCGCTCGCGCGCCGCCTTCACCGCGGCCTCGGCACGCTCGAGTTGTGCGCGCGTCGGCAGTAGTTCTTCGCGGTTGATCATCGCCCAGTTGTAGTACTGGATGTTGGCGAACTCGAGATAATCGACGCCGATGTCTTCGGCCAGTGCGAGGATTTCCGCGGTCTGATCGGCGTTCTGCCGGAACACCGGCACGTTCAGCACCATCGGGAAGCCGTAGGACTTGATCATGCGTGCGACCTTGATCTTGAGATCGAAAGCGGTTGCGCCAATCAACGAGTCCGTCAGTGCGCGGTCGCTCGACTGCAGCGAGAGCTGAATCTGCTTGAGTCCCGCATTCTTCAGGGCCACCAGGCGGCCTTCGTTGAGACCGACGCCCGAGGTGATCAGATTGGTGTAGTAGCCCAGCCGCGTGGCTTCAGCGACGAGTTCCTCGAGATCGTCTCGCAACATCGGCTCGCCGCCAGTGAATCCGAGTTGCAGGGCACCGAGTTCGCGCCCTTCACGCAACACGCGCTTCCATTCATCCGTGTCGAGCTCATTGCCGTTGCAGCGGTCGAAATCGACCGGGTTGCTGCACCACGGACACTTGAGCGGACAGCGATAGGTCAGTTCGAGCACCAGCCAGAGTGGCTTGCCCTCGCCGTCAAGCCTGACGACGGATCCATCCTTTGGCACGGAACACCTCCAGAAATCTATATACGCCGTCGGCAACGCGTTCGTCGTCGCCGGGGAATGACTGCTGCAGTTCGATCACCATGTCGGCAACCGTATGCTCGCCGTCGCAGCGCTTGATGATCTCGCCGGCGGTCTGGTTGAGCTTGACGATGCCTTCGGGGTAGAGCAGCACATAGGCGTTCTGTGTGTCTTCCCAGCGGAACAGGTACATCGGGTTGACGCCGTAGCGATCTGTCGCGGCGGGGTGGTTTTGTTTGATCTCGGTCATGCTTTGCGTACCTGTCTCAAGACATAGGGGCGGCCTGTGCCGCCCCTTCATGGTCAACGAACGTACACGTAGGCCGTGACTTCGAATCCCAGACGGATGTCACAGTAAGCGGGGTCGATCCACTGCATCGCAGAATCCTCCTTTGAATACATATCAGGTTGTTCGGGGCCCACGCGAATCGCAGCCCCGTCGGGAATTCTGCTGGGTCGCCCTACGGCGGGCATCACGAGAACAATGGGTTCGATCTCCCCGATTTCATGAAGCGGAGTTCGTGAAATTCATGAAAACGGATTGATGTGATGCAAATATCGACATTGCTTGATGTGCCGCAAGGCAAAGCCGCGCCACGCGGCGGATCCGATGAATCCTCGCCACCGTTGGAGCGCCGCGGGAGCCAGGGACCGGCTGAATGGCGCGCTTCCTCCGTGGCCGAGGCAATACCGACACGGACAGATAGCTTTGCGCGTCATCTCAAAGGCGAGGTTGGTGGCGGTGGCGAAAATTACAGCATCCTCCGGATTGTCGAAAATTTCGCGCATGTTCGCGCGATCGATTTCCGGATGGTGGACCGGCAGGCGCTACTGACAGGCGAGGTGGGAACACTCTGCTCCAAATGCAGCGAGCAAGTGCGTGATGCCAAGGCTGGTGAACCGGTGTCGATTGTGTGATACCGATTGCACTTCGTCGCTCGACATGTGCCGGACGGCATCGTCTCGACTGGCGGACGATGAGCGCGATGATGCCGAGCTATGCAATCGACGGATTTCCGTATCGATCACCGCTCGCGCCGAGCGGGTGATGAATGATCGTGTGGGCGGACCGTTCGTGGCGGCAGGGAGAGAAGCGTGGCTCTCGTGCGCGCATACCGGCTCGTCGCGCGCGAGACAAGGACCAGCAGGCTGCACTGGCTCGACAGCCAGAGCACGGCGCCGACGGGCTGGAGCGTCGGAAAGTGCGCAGCGAGGCAGAGTGCGACGACTCCGCAGATCTGCAGCGCTAGCTGGATTCTCTGCGGCTTTTCCGGAATGATCTCGTGAATCAAAGGGAGCCGTGCCCGGGCTTTGTTGATTCGTTGCCAGTGCAGCCAGCTGAGGAACGGCACGATTCGGTAGATCATTGTGGTGATCGTGAAGCCGGCAAGGCCGGCAAGGACGCAAACGCCAAATGCTGTCGTCCAGCGCGGATCGTCGGACGACATCGATATCGCACCTAGTACACCGGACAGTACGGCAGTAAGGCCGATCAGAGCCCAGCCCCAGCGGAACACGTCGCTCTGGCGTCGTCTCGAGCGATGGAGCAAATAAAGGGTGAGGAGGCCGAACGTACCGGCCATCAGCGCAAGCGCGATGCGCGCGAGATCGCCCGCTAGCACGGTGCCTAGCGCCGGGGCGGTAACGCCGATGAGCAGCCACACCGGAATGGCGCAAACGGCACGCTGCCACGCCGGTGGGTAACTGTCGGTCACGTTGAACATCGGTACGATGATAGTCGCGACGCTCGCAATCAGCGTACCGACCCATCCGCCAATCGCCCACAATGCGTGCCAATCGACCCAGCCGACATCAGGTTGTCGATTGTGCATTACAAGTTCGAAGGTCAGGTATGCGGCAAGTGCAAGGGTTCCCGCAAGGCCGAAGATGCTGGTGCGCAAGCCCCGCGCGATCATCGCCGATTCGCGCGGGCGGCACAATGTGGCGGCGAGGCGAGCACCTACGAGGGCCAGGGCGCTTACGGCCAGCGCGGCGCCGAGACCCATTGCGCCACGGTTTGCCGCGAGGAATCCAGTGCCGAGGCAGGCAGCACCGAGAGACAGCGCCGCCATGATGGCAAACTCCCCTCGGCCCCAGGGCGCAAGCGCAATGCCCGAGGCGACTGGCATGAACTGGAAGAGTGCACCGACCATCGCAGGCGCCAGGCCGCCAAGCGCGAACAGGTGCACCGCTGCCAGTGTGGCTCCGCTCCAGCGACTGCTCAGGGCATTCGGCCACAGCAGCAGCACGGTTGCCGCCGCGATGAAACCCGCTATCCCGACCTTGATGTAGAGGAATGTCAGTTCCGGCGCTGGAGAATCGGCTGTCGATACCGCAACGTTCACGACGATCGAAGCTCAGGCGGGGAGTTTGGCGATACGTTCGAGCAGCAGCCGATGCATGCGCTCGAAGTCCGTGGCGAGAAAATCCGCGTAGCGGCGCTTGGCGATGCCATGCTCCGACAGATCAATGGCGCACGCCGGTGTAACGTCGTGACGCGCCAAACATCGGCGAGCACAGGTGAACTCGCAGCCGTCCAGTGACACAACGGCGCGCCCCGAGCGGGCAATCTCCACCAAGGGTGCGACATCGCCGCCGACGCCGGATACGCAGGACATCTCCGCGATCCTTGCACGATCCAGGCGAATTGCAAGAGCGTTTGCGAGTTGGGCGGCACTGGAGCAACCCGAGCAGGCGTAGATCAATGGCACCTGTTGCTTCATTGCCGGCGATGGGCCGTGCTGGCAGGGTCAGTGATCGCTTCGCGCATATCGGCTTCCAGCGAGGCAGCATCGCCGCCGGCTGCGCGTTCCGCTGCTGGATAGAGAATGTTCTCCTCCTTGAGGTTGTGCTGCTGCAGCAAGATGAACAATGCGTCGCCTTCACCGAAGACAGCGTTGGCATCGCGCTCGAGGATCGCATCGTTGATGCGATCGAGCGCTTCCCGCACTGCCTCGTGTTCGGATCGCATCACCGCCGTGGGGCCGTGCGTCATCCCGGTCGCCTGCTCGAAGCGAACGAAGAGGATGGATTCTTCCGCGCCGAAGTGCGCTTCGACGCGGTCGCAGAACTGCGAGAAGCTGCTCTCGGCTTCCGCCCATCGACCAGCCTGGGCGTGTCCCAAGGCGTTAGACAGCAGTTCGTCGCATTCGCGGTGGTCTCGGGTCAACAGGGTTGGTAAGGTCATGCCAAGCCTCGATCGATGTGTTTTTACCGGTTCGAGTCTAAGCAATCGGGCCGGGAGATTGATTTGACCGAACTCAATTCACTGCCCGTCGCGTTCAACGAGATCCGCCGGCCGCGCAGCGCCCGAGAAATTCGTGCGAAGCAAGCTTCTTTTGGTGCGAGCACACGGCATGAGCGGAATCCCGAAGGCGAGGCGGCAAGATCATCCGCGCGTTTCGATGAAAAGGCGCTCTCGTTGGGTGTACATCGACAGCGCAAGCAATGTTCCCCGCCCGCGTGGCAGGTCTCCGCATCGTGGGCTGCCGGCCACGGCGTGCCCCCGATACGGTGCAACCGCGGTCCCCGCAGTGCACCTGTTCGTTTATCCACCTAGTCAATTCGAACTACCTGAATGTGCTTGCTCGTCATTTCGGAGAATTGTCTGCTCGGCCGCAGTCGGATACGTTTTGTATCGCACGGCAGCGTCGCTGCGGGAGCACGCGGCGCCTCGCCGACCCGCTGGATCCGGGCGGTAGGCCGGAGTTCGGTTCGCCACACCGGTTGTCATGGTTAGATCGAAAGTCAGGAGGGTGTATGGACATGTCATTGTCGGCCGTGGACCGTCGCGGATTGAGCAGGCGATCGGGGCCGGGTGGTGTGGAGATCGGGCGTATCCTCCGTCAGGTGCCACTGCTGATTGGCCTGGACGATTCGACGATAGAGGTGCTCTGTAATGGTGCTTCCTTCCAGAGCTTTCGGCGCGGAACGACGATCTTCCGCCGCGGTTCGGTGCCGACAGGACTGTACTTTGTCGTCGACGGTGCGGTGAAACTGCTTGCCTTGGCGGCGAACGGCAAGGAGAAGACGATCGAGCTGTTCGAGCCCGGCCGGATGTTCGGCGAAATCGGAGTGTTCCGGCTGGCCGAGTATCGCTCCTGGACCCAGGCCGTCACCATGACACGCCTGATTCATGTTCCGGCGCAGAACGTTCTGGAAGCGGTGCGTGCCGACCATGGACTCGCTTTGCGCATGCTGGGCGCGGTATCGGGGCGGGTACAGGATCTGATCGAATCGATCGGACAGTCTGCGCCGCTCGATGCGCGCAGTCGTGTATGCGGATTCCTGTTCGAGCGGCTGCAGACTCTGGAGTCTTCGAATCGGGTTGCGCTCCTGGCGCCGAAGTCGACGATCGCATCGATCCTCAACCTGACGAGCGAAGCGTTCTCGCGCGTGCTGCGCAGTCTGCGGGAGGAGGGGATCATTCAGGTCGCCGGCCGGCAGATCCTGATCCTCGATCCCGGGCGTCTCTCGAAAGGAATCGGGGGCTGACCCGGCACGCCGGCACATCCTGTGCCGCTGGCGGGGAGTTTCCGATCGGTGGCAGTGTGCGCCGACCCAGTGCCCCACGCCCTTTCTGACGTGGCGCCGGTTGCGAAGTGGGTCCCGGCATTCCGAGGCGGGCGCCGTCGGGCGCGACTGCTGGCGCTTCTGGACGCCTCATCGCGATGGTGAAATGGCTGCGTTAGCGGCCTGCCGGCTAGCGGTTTCGCGTTTCAGGGGCCATGGGGCCAATCCTCATCCGGGCAACCGCTCGTAACCGGCACGGGCGCTTACCGCGTCCCACTGCGGGATAGTCCTTGCGGAGGATGTGACATCAAGACGACTAGTTCTCTTGCATGTGCCGCATCGTGCTACCGGAGAATGTTTGCGCCGTGGCTGGATCGATATCCTCGCTCAAGTCTTCGATATACCTGATCGAAGCGAGATTGCGGGGTTGATTCGATGGCGACGCTCAAGCAGAAGCAGATCTCGGTACTGGTAGCGAGCACGACTGCGTTCACGATCTGTTTTGCGGTCTGGATGCTGTTCGCAGTGGTCGGCGTACCGATCAAGGCAGAGCTTGGTCTCAACGAGACGCAGTTCGGCCTGCTGGCATCAACACCGGTACTGACCGGTTCGCTCGTTCGCCTGCCGCTCGGTCTCTGGGGCGATCGGCTCGGCGGACGTCTCGTGCTGTTCGTGCTGATGCTCTCGACCGTCATCCCGATCTACCTGATCTCCCACGCGACCGAATACTGGCACTTCCTGCTCGCAGGCCTGTTCGTCGGACTGGCCGGTGGCTCCTTCTCGGTGGGTATCGCTTACTGCGCACGCTGGTTCGACCGCAAGAACCAGGGCTTCGCCATGGGCGTTTTCGGGGCAGGCAACTCAGGCGCGGCGCTGACCAAGTTCGTCGCACCCAGCATCGTCCTCGCATGGGGCTGGCAGGCAGTTCCGAAAGTGTATGCCGTGGCAATGCTGGTGACCGCATTGGCGTTCTGGACGTTTTCCTATGACGATCCCGCACACCGTGTGGGCAAGACAGTCACCTTCGCCGATCAGTTGCGCGCGCTGCGCGATCCGCGCGTCTGGAAGTACTGCCAGTACTACTCGATCGTATTTGGTGGTTACGTCGGGCTGTCGCTCTGGATGACCAAGTACTACGTGGCCGAGTACGGTTTCGATCTGCGGCTTGCTGCTCTCCTGGCCGCTTGCTTCTCGCTGCCGGGCGGTGTGCTGCGCGCAATCGGCGGGTGGTTCTCCGACCGATATGGTGCCCACCGGGTGACATGGTGGGTGATGTGGGTGTCCTGGATTTGCCTGTTCCTGCTGTCGTATCCGCAGACCCATCTGACCATCCAGACGGTGGCCGGACCGAAGACGTTCGACATCGGCCTCAATGCCTGGATGTTCACGGCCCTGATGTTCATCGTCGGCATCGCGTGGGCGTTCGGCAAGGCTTCCGTCTTCAAGTACATCTCGGACGAATTCCATCAGGACATCGGAGCGGTGTCAGGAATCGTCGGACTCGTCGGTGGGCTCGGCGGGTTCCTGTTGCCGATCCTGTTCGGCGCGCTCGTTGACCTTACCGGCGTGAGATCGAGCTGTTTCATGCTGCTCTACGGCGTGACCTGGGTTTCGCTGATCTGGATGTATTGGACCGAGGTTCGCAACACCGATCTGATGCATCGGCCGGCGACCGTCTGACGAATCGCAAGGGGAGAACGAAAACCATGCCAGTAACTGATATCGGCGCGGGCGCGAGCCGTGGCGCCCAGGCGGATGGCGCGACCATTCGCGATTGGCGTCCCGAGGACGCAAACTTCTGGGATAGCACGGGGAAACAGATTGCCTATCGCAATCTGTGGATATCGATTCCGGCCTTGTACTGCGGCTTTGCCGTATGGGCGATGTGGGGAATCATCTCGGTGCAGATGCTCAATCTGGGCTTCCCCTTCACGAAGGACGAGCTGTTCACACTGACCGCGATCTCCGGCCTGTCCGGGGCGACGATGCGCATCCCGTCGTCGTTCTTCATCCGCCTCGCTGGCGGGCGAAACACGATCTTCCTGACCACCGCGATGCTGCTTACGCCGGTTATCGGAACCGGCATTGCGCTCCAGCACAAGGACCTCCCGTTGTGGGTGTTCCAGCTTCTGGCGTTGTGGTCCGGTGTGGGCGGTGGCAACTTCGCCAGTTCCATGTCGAACATGAATCCGTTCTTTCCGAAGCGGCTGCAGGGTACGGCGCTGGGCCTCAACGCGGGCTTGGGCAATTTCGGCGTGACGGCGACGCAGATCTTCATTCCGCTGTTCATGACCGTGGGTCTTTTCGGGGCCGTCGGCGGAGAGCCGATGACGCTGGTGAAGGATTCGGGTTGGTTGTTCGGCAAGATCCCGGCGGGCTCGCCCACCTACATCCAGAACGCGGGGTTCGTCGGGATTCTGATCCTCGTTCCGGTGTCGATTGCCGCCTGGTTCGGCATGAACAACCTGAAGACCGTTTCGCCGCAGACCGGTGTAATTGCGGGCTTCGGCAAGATCACCTGGCTCTATACGCTGGCCTTCATTCCCTCGGTGCTGGGCCTCTACCTATACCTTCCGGCGCCTACCGGCCTCGGGCTGCTCAACGCCTGGTTTCTCGTGCCGCTGGACATCGCGATGGCGCTGCTGATCATGAAGCTGGCGGCCTTCGGCGAGATGAAGGAAAACGTTGCCAAGCAGTTCAGGATTTTCTCGAACAAGCACACATGGGCGATGACGGCGCTCTATGTCGTGACCTTCGGTTCCTTCATCGGCTTCTCGCTGGCGCTCCCGTTGTCGATCACCGTGATCTTCGGCGATCAGCACATCCTCGATGCAGCGACCGGCACTTGGAAGCACGTCAAGAATCCGAACGGTCCCTCTGCGTTGACGTATGCGTGGATCGGGCCTTTCGTCGGTGCGGCGGTCCGCCCGGTCGGTGGCTGGATCTCGGACAAGCTTGGCGGTTCCATCGTTACCCAGGCGATTTCGGCGGTGCTCGCGGTGGGTTCGGTTGCCACCGGCTATGTCATGTACCTTGCCTTCCACTCTGCGACGCCGGAACAGTACTTCCTAACTTTCATGCTGCTGTTCATCGTGCTGTTCGCTGCGTCCGGCATCGGCAACGGCTCGACCTTCCGTTCGGTGGGCTACATCTTCGACCGCGAGCAGGCTGGCCCGGTGCTTGGCTGGACGTCGGCGGTCGCAGCCTACGGTTCGTTCGTCGCGCCGACGATGATCGGCGGCCAGATCAAGGCCGGTACGCCGGAGAACGCCATGTACGGCTTCGCGGTGTTCTACGCCGTCTGCCTGGTCATCAACTGGTGGTTCTACCTTCGCGCCAACGCCTACATCAAGAATCCCTGAGCCATCACTCCCCTGCAAGTTAGAAGGAGCAACACGTGAGTCACTTTCTGGATCGACTGAAGTTCTTCAAAGCGCAGGACTCGTTTTCGAACGGTCACGGCGTCGTCACGAACGAAGACCGCAGCTGGGAGGATGCCTACCGCAACCGCTGGCGTCATGACAAAGTCGTGCGCTCGACGCACGGCGTGAACTGCACCGGCGGCTGCTCATGGAAGATCTTCGTCAAGAATGGTCTGGTCGCATTCGAGATGCAGCAGACCGACTATCCGCGTACTCGCGACGATCTGCCCAACCACGAGCCGCGAGGTTGCCAGCGCGGCGCGTCGTATTCCTGGTACCTCTACTCGCCGCACCGGATCAAGCATCCGATGATCCGCGCACGCCTGCTCGACCTCTACCGCGCCGAGCGCAAGTCGGGCAAGGATCCGGTCGAGGCTTGGAGCGCGATCCAGGCAGACGAAGCGAAGCGCCTCAAGTACGTCGGCGTGCGCGGCCTTGGAGGCTTCGTGCGCACCAGTTGGGACGAAGTGACAGAGATCATCGCTGCGGCCAACGTCTACACGATCAAGAAGTGGGGCCCTGACCGCATTTACGGCTTCTCGCCGATCCCGGCGATGTCGATGATTTCCTACGCCGCCGGCTCGCGCTATCTGTCGCTTATCGGCGCGCCCTGCGGCTCCTTCTACGACTGGTATTGCGACCTGCCGGCTGCCTCGCCGCAGACCTGGGGTGAGCAGACCGACGTTCCCGAGGCTGCCGACTGGTACAACTCGACCTACCTGATCATCACCGGCGCCAACCTGCCGATGACGCGCACGCCCGATGCCCACTTCGCCACAGAAGTGCGCTACAAGGGCACCAAGGTCGTGTCGATGGCGCCGGATTATGCGGAATACGTGAAATTCGCCGATCTGTGGATGCCGGTCAAGCAGGGCACCGACGCCGCCGCCTTTTTGGCCATGGGCCACGTGGCACTGAAGGAATTCCACATCAACCGGCAGGATCCGTACTTCCAGGAATACGCGCGCAAGTACACCGACATGCCGATGCAGGTCCTGCTGCGCAAGCACGGCGAGGGATATGTCACCGACCGGAACCTGCGCGCCAGCGATTTCGTTGGCAATCTCGGCGAAAGCAACAATCCGGACTGGAAGACCGTGGTCTTCGACAGCAAGACCAAGAGCTTCGTGGCCCCCAACGGCTCCATCGGCTTTCGCTGGGGCGAGGACGGCAAATGGAATCTGCTCGAGAGGGCGGGCGCCGGCCAGGCCGAGATCCAGGCTGAGCTGAGCTGCATCGAGCAGCGCGACGAAGTCGCTTCCGTGGGTTTCCCCCACTTCACCCCGGGCGAGGCGGAACTCCTCTATCGCAACGTACCGGTGCGCAAGCTGAAGCTGGCGTCCGGCGAAGATGCCTTCGTCGCATCGGTGTTCGACCTGCAGGTTGCGCAGTACGGCATCGACCGCGGACTCGGGGGCGGCAACGTCGCCAAATCTTACGACGACGCCAAGGTCGCCTATACGCCTGCTTGGGCCGCGAAGGTCACCGGCGTCAAGGCGGCCGACATCGAGCGTACCGGCCGCGAGTTCGCCGACAACGCCTCGAAGACCAAGGGCAAGTCCATGGTCATCATGGGTGCGGCGATCAACCACTGGTACCACAACGATCTGTCCTACCGTTCGATCATGAACCTGCTGCACATGTGCGGCTGTGTGGGACAGACCGGCGGTGGCTGGGCTCACTACGTGGGTCAGGAGAAGCTGCGGCCGCAGGCCGGCTGGGCCCCGATCGCCTTCGCCGGCGACTGGAACCGGCCGCCGCGCCAGCAGAACTCCACGTCCTACTGGTACTTCCACACCGACCAGTGGCGCTACGAGACGGTCGATGCCGACGCGCTGCTTTCGCCGGCCGGCCGCAACCGCAACAAGGGCGACACGCTGGCCGACTACAACGTCAAGGCTACCCGCATGGGCTGGCTGCCGTCCGCCCCCCACTTCAACCGCAATCCGCTGGATCTTGTGGCCGAAGCCGAGAAGGCCGGCGCCACCGACGAAGCCGGCATCTCCAGGTATGTGGTCGAACAGCTCAAGGCCAACAAGCTCGATGTCGCCTTCGCCGACCCGGACAACCCGGTCAACTGGCCGCGCAACCTGATCGTCTGGCGTTCCAACCTCATCGGTACCTCTGCCAAGGGCCATGAATACTTCCTCAAGCACCTGCTCGGTGCCCAGAACGGCGTCATGCAGGAAGGCGGCGCGGGCAAGAACTGCAAGGAAGTGAAATGGCACGAGGAAGGCCCGACCGGCAAGCTCGACCTGATGGTGGATATCAACTTCCGCCTCAACTCGACCGGTGCCTATTCGGACATCATCCTGCCGACGGCGACTTGGTACGAGAAGAACGATCTCAACACCACCGACATGCATCCATTTGTCCACCCGCTGGGCGAAGCCGTCACCCCGGGCTGGGAATCCAAGTCCGACTGGCAGATCTTCAAGCGGCTGGCCAAGGCATTCTCCGGCCTCGCCGCCAAGCACCTGGGGACGCGCAAGGACCTGGTGGCGCTGCCCATGCAGCACGACTCGGCACAGGAACTGGCCCAGCCCCTGGGTGAGGTCAAGGACTGGAAGAAGGGCGAGTGCGAGCCGATCCCGGGCAAGACCATGTCCATCCTCAAGGTCGTCGAACGCGATTTCGGCCAGACGTACAACAAATACATCGCACTCGGCCCCTTGCTGACCAAGCTCGGCAACAACGTCAAGGGCATCGACTGGAACACCGAGCAGGAGTACAAGGAACTGGCCTCGCTCAACCGCACCGTCAGCGAGCCCGGCGTGTCCTTCGGCATGCCCTCGCTGGAGGAGGATATCGCGGTGTGTGACTCGGTGATGCGCCTGGCGCCCGAGACCAACGGCGAGGTGGCGCACAAGTCGTGGAGCGCGCTGTCCAAGAAAACCGGCATCGACCATCACCACCTCTACGCCGGCCGCCACGAGGACAAGATCACATTCCGCGACATTGTCGCCCAGCCGCGCAAGATCATCACCGCGCCGACCTGGTCGGGCATCGAGTCCGAGACGGTCAGCTACACCGCCGGCTACACCAACATCCATGAGCATATCCCGTTCCGCACGCTCACCGGCCGCGCGCACTTCTACCAGGATCACGAGTGGTTCCTCGACTTCGGCGAAGGCTTCTGCACCTTCAAGCCGCCGGTCGACCTTAAGGCCCACGAGGTCATACCCGACTCGGTGAAGAAGAAGCCGCACCTGACGCTGTCGTGGATCACGCCGCACTCGAAGTGGGGTATCCACTCCAGCTACCAGGACAACCTGCGCATGCTGACGCTGTTCCGCGGTGGCCCCTACGTCTGGGTGTCGGAGGACGACGCCAAGTCGGTGGGCATCGAGGACAACGACTGGGTCGAGGCAATCAACGCCAATGGCGCCACCATGGCACGCGCTGTCGTCTCGCAGCGCGTGCCCCGCGGCATGGCGCTGATGTATCACGCGCAAGAGAAGAACGTGAACGTTCCCGGCTCGCCCTCGTCCGGCAAGCGCGGTGGCATCCTCAATTCGGTCACCCGCGTTGTGGTCAAGCCGACCAACATGGTCGGCGGCTATGCCCAGCTCGCCTACGGCTTCAACTATTACGGCACGGTTGGCTGCAACCGAGACGAACAAGTGGTTTTGCACAAGGTCGCGGATCAGGATATCGACTGGCTCGAACGTCCGCTGACGCCGGAGCGCGAAGCTCAGCGCAACCCCAAGGGCATCGGCAAGAAGTAATCGCGAACGGAAACGCAATTCAGGAGATAGAAATGAAAATTCGCGCTCAATTCGCGATGGTGTTCAACCTCGACAAGTGCATCGGCTGCCACACTTGCTCGGTGACCTGCAAGAACGTGTGGTCCAACCGCAAGGGCGTGGAATACGCCTGGTTCAACAACGTCGAGTCGAAGCCCGGCGTCGGCTACCCCAAGGACTGGGAGAACCAGGACAAGTGGAAGGGCGGCTGGAAGAAGATCAACGGCAAGCTCGAGCTCAACGCCGGGGGCAAGGTGAAGAAGATCGTGCAGATCTTCGCCAACCCCAACCTGCCGCAGATCGACGACTACTACGAGCCCTTCACCTACGACTACGCGCGCCTGCAGAACGCTCCGCTGTCCGAGGCGGCGCCAACCGCGCGTCCGGTGTCGCAGATCACCGGCGAGAAGATGGACAAAATCACCTGGGGTCCGAACTGGGAGGACGACCTCGCCGGCGAGTTCCACAAGCGCTCACAGGATCGCAACTTCTCCAACATGGAGAAGGAGATGTTCAAGCAGTTCGAGAACACCTTCCACATGTACCTGCCGCGCATCTGCAACCACTGCATCAACCCGGCGTGCGTGGCTTCCTGCCCGTCGGGTGCGATGTACAAGCGTGAAGAGGACGGCATCGTGCTGGCCGACCAGGACCGTTGCCGTGGTTGGCGCATGTGCATTTCGGGCTGCCCGTACAAGAAGGTGTTCTACAACTGGGAATCGGGAAAAGCCGAGAAGTGCATCGGTTGCTACCCGCGTGTCGAGTCCGGCATGCCGACGGTGTGCTCGGAGTCCTGTGTCGGCCGCATCCGTTACAACGGCATCATTCTCTATGACGCCGACAAGCTGCTTGACGCTGCGAGCGTGGACAACGATCAGGATCTGTACAAGGCGCATCTCGATCTGTTCGTCGATCCGTACGATCCCAAGATAATCGAGCAGGCGAAAAAGGACGGGGTGCCCGAGCACTGGATCGAGGCGGCGCAGAAGTCGCCGATCTACAAGATGGCCGTGCAGTGGAAGATCGCCTTCCCGCTGCACCCGGAGTTCCGCACGCTGCCGATGATCTGGTACGTGCCGCCGCTTTCGCCGGTGCAGTCGCAGATCGACCAGAAGAAGCTGCCGACGGAAGCCGACGGCGTGATCCCGAAGGCCGACGCGATGCGTCTGCCGGTGAAGTACCTCGCCAACCTGCTTACCGCAGGCAAGGAGGAGTACATCGTTTCCGCGCTCAACCGGATGATCGCAATGCGTTCGTACCAGCGTTCGGTTCACGTCGAAGGCAAGGCGGACACCCGCGCGCTCGATGCGGTCGGCATGACCGAGGACATGGCGAAGGAGATGTATCGCTACCTTGCCATCGCGAACTACGAAGACCGCTTCGTGATCCCGACGTCCCACGAGGAGATCCGGCTCGACGACTACCACGGCTTCCAGGGGCAGAACGGCTTCTCGTTCGGCGCCGACGCCTCGAAGGGTTACGGCACATTTGCGCTGTTCCCGGAGCGCCGCACCGAATCCATGGAGCCGCGTGAGCCCGCGCCGCTGGCCGAAGACGACCGCTGAGGAGAATCGACATGAAAGTGTTCAAACTGATCGCCACCCTGCTCGATTACCCGGACGACGACTTTCTCGCCGAACTGCGTGCCGCGCTGGGCGAGACGGGGGCCGCAGGCCTCGTCGCCGCCGCGGACGAGTCGGAGATTCTGGACAATATCGAGCGTGCAACCGTTGCCAGGTTCATCGAATGCATCGCCGGGCGCGATGCGCTCGAGTTGCAGGGAGACTATGTGCGCGAGTTCGACATGACCGCTGAACACAGCCTGCACCTGACGCACCATCTCTTCGGCGAGGAAAAGACGCGCGGCCCGGCGCTGATCGACCTCAGCGAGTTTTACCGCAGCCACGGCCTGGTGGTCGACGAGCGCGAGCTTCCCGATTATCTGCCAGTCATGCTCGAATTCGCATCGGCGCTTTCACTCGAGGAGGCCAGCGTGTTCCTGTGCGAAATCCGCAAGGTTCTCACGGTGCTCGCGGACAATCTCGAGAAGTCCGGCAGCGCCTATGCGCCGCTCGTTCGCATCGTCGAGAACCACGCCTCGCTCACCAGGCTCGCCGCCTGAGACTCGACTTCAAAGGAAGCAAGACCATGAATATCAAGACGATCGTGTTCGGGGTTTATCCCTACATCGCACTGACCGTGTTCATCATCGGAAGCTGGCTGCGCTTCGACCACGCGCAATACACGTGGAAGACGGACTCCACGCAGCTCCTCTCGAAGGCCAACATGGTGCTGGCAAGCAACTTCTTCCACGTCGGCATCCTGTCGATCTTTCTCGGCCACTTTGCCGGTCTCGTGCTGCCCCACGGTCTGTGGCTCGCGCTCGGCATATCGGACATGCAGCACCAATGGGTCGCCATCATCGCAGGTGCCGTATTCGGTACGATGTGCCTGCTCGGCGGCGTGATGCTGTGGATGCGACGCATGTTCAACCGCCGTATCGCCGTCACGGGCCGGCGCATGGACAAGTTCATTCTGACCTGGCTGATGTTGACGCTGCTGTTGGGGCTGGCAACCATTCCTGTTTCAATCGGTCACGCCAACCACGGCGATCCCGCCGTGATGCTGGCACTGTCCGACTGGGTCAAGAGCATCCTGACACTGCAACCCGAGCCCGCTCTGTTGGATAATGTCGACCCCGTATTCCGCGCTCACCTGTTTTTCGGCATGACGGTGTTCCTTCTGTTTCCATTCACCCGTCTGGTCCATGTATTGAGCGCACCCTTCGGGTATCTTATGCGCAGCTATCAGGTGGTGCGCACCAAGCGGCGGCTGGCCTGACCCGGACTGCCTGGGCGGCGCGCGGGGCAATCCCGCGTGCCGCCGATTGGCCGGCCAATGCCGGCAAGGAGTGAAGTCGGACAGTGGAGACGATAGCCGAACGCGGGTCTGATTTGCGGAAAGTCGCCGATGCCTCAATTGCAGGACCGGGCGCTGCCTGGGTCGATCGCTTCTTCGGCAGCAAGATATCGACCCGCATCATCGGAATACTGGTCGCTTTCTTCTGCTGTGCGCTGATCGCGATCGGTACGACGCTGTACATCTCGTGGAGGCTCGAAGGTGTGGCGGCGGCGATCAACGACGCCGGGAGCCTGCGCATGCGTTCCTGGCATATTGCTCACGACCTTGCGCGCCTGCCCGATGAGCCTGAGGCAAGGCGCATGTCCATCGAGGAGATAGACCGCGAGCTGGCTGCGGTGGCGGCTATCCAAGCGGGCCTGCGTACCGGCGATCCCCAGCGACCGTTGTTCATCCCGCGCGACCGAGGGATTCCGGAAGCCGTCGAAGCGGCGGACAGGCGCTGGAACGCGCACGTGCTGCCGCTGGCGCGCAGGATCATGGTCAGCGACTCGGCGGAGTCCGAAGCGCTGCTCGTCGACCTGCAAGCCACGACGGGCGGCTTCGTTGCCGAAGTGGACAAGATGGTCGGCAGCATGGAGGGCAGCTATGCCCGCAATACGGCCATCCTCCGTACATCACAGGTGGTGCTGATTGCAATGGCGGTGTTCGGCACCATCGTGCTGATCCGTTTTTTCTTCGTTGCGGTTATCAGGCCGGTGCATGAATTGCAGAGTGGCATGCAGCGGATGGAGGACGAAGAGTTCGAGGCTCGGGTGCCGGTCCTTACGCGCGATGAGTTCGGCGATCTGTCGCGCGGCTTCAATCGAATGGGTGCGCACCTGCAGTCGCTGTACGGTACGCTCGAAGAACGCGTGAAGGTCGAAACGCGGCGTCTCGAGGAGAAGAACCGCGAACTGGCGGTTCTTTACGAAGTCAGCCGTTTTCTCCATACGCCAGGGAGCATCGAGGACATCTCTCGCGGTTTCCTCGCGCGCGTGAAGGATACCTTTGGCGCGGCCGCGGCGTCGGTGCGCCTGTTCGACCGCCGTAGCGGCAACCTCTACCTCACCACGCAGGACGGACTCGCCGATGAATTCATCGATCGCGAGGCCGTGCTGCGGTGCGGCGAATGCCTCTGCGGAGAAGCGGTCAACGGTGAGGCGGCGATCGTCGGCGCGCTCGACGCACAATCTGGTACTGACAGCTTGGGCCATTGCGCCCGCGCTGGTTTTGCGACCGTGTTTGCCGTCCCGGTGAATAACAATCGGAAAGCGGTCGGTCTATTCAATCTTTTCTTTGCGCAGCCGACGCGTTTGTCGGCCGGCGACCGGATTCTGCTCGAGAGTCTTGGTCAGCACCTCGCTGTGGCGATCGAGCACGTGCGGCTGCAGGCGCGCGAACGCGAGATGGCCGTCTCGGAGGAACGGAACCTGATGGCGCAGGAGCTCCACGATTCGCTCGCGCAAGGGCTGGCCTATCTGAACCTGCAGACGCAGGTCGTTGATGGTGCGATCAAACAGGGGAGAATCGACGAGGCCAACGAGGCTGTCGAACTCATTCGGGTTGGCGTACAGGAAAGCTATTCGGACGTGCGCGAATTGCTGCAGCACTTCCGGGTACGGTTCGACCATCAGGATCTGGAGTCGGCCATCGGCGCTGCGGTGGCGAAGTTTTCCAGCCAGTGCCCGGCCGGGATCAGCTACGAAGTCGAAGGCGTCGGCCTGTCGTTCGATGCCGAGATCGACACTCAGCTCCTGTACATCGTCCAGGAGGCTCTTTCCAACATCCGCAAGCACGCGAACGCCAGGCAGGTGCTTGTCACGCTAGGGCGCAATCGCGATAGCGTGGAGATTCGCATACGCGACGACGGCATAGGCTTCGATCTGGATGCGATCGAGGGCGGCGGTGTAGGCGCCCAAGTGGGTTTGCACATCATGCGCGAACGGGCGGCACGTATCGGCGCGCGGCTCGACATCCGGTCGCGACCGGGGGAAGGCGTCCAGCTCACGCTTTACCTCAAGCGGAAGGTGGGTATGATAGCGGCCCGATGAGCGAACGCATTCGAATCCTCCTGGTCGACGATCATGCCTTGTTCCGCAGCGGCGTCCGCTCGCTCATTCAGAAGGTCGACGAGTTCGAGATTGTCGGGGAGGCCGGAGACGGTCTGGAGGGTGCCAAGCGCGCCAAGCAGCTCAAGCCCGACGTAGTGCTGCTCGACCTGCACATGCCCGGCATCAACGGACTGGAGAGCCTCAAGCTGATTCATGAAGGCGACCCGACGATCCACGTGCTCATGTTGACCGTGTCGGAAGAGTCGGATGACCTGCTGCGATGTCTGCGCGCCGGTGCTACAGGTTATCTGCTGAAGAACATCGAAGTCGCCACCTTGACCGATGCCATTCGTATGGCATCGCGCGGCGAGTTCGTGATTTCGCCGCGACTGATGGGCGCCTTGCTTGGAGACAATACGAGGAGCCTCGCCACTGAGCAGGCAAGGCCCGAGGCGTCGGTGATCGATCGCCTTAGCCAGCGCGAACGCGATGTGTTGGTGTGCCTGGCGCGCGGGCAGAGTAACAAGGAGATCGCGCGAGTCCTTGATCTGGCCGAGAGTACCGTCAAGATCCACGTTCAATCGATACTGAAGAAGCTCGAGCTTTCAAGTCGAGTTCAGGCTGCAGTGTATGCAGTCGAGCACGGCTTCGGTCCGGTGGGTGGCGCCCCCTGACGCTTCACGTTCCGTTCTTTGCCCGGAATCTGGAAGTTCCGGGGTGTTATCGTCTGCCCTGTACAGCCGGGGGGCTGAACCACAGCGAAAAAGGCCAACCACCGCTAAGTGATTGGCCTTTTTCAATATTTCTTGGTTGCGGGGGAAGGATTTGAACCTTCGACCTTCGGGTTATGAG
>JAEUNL010000071.1 GCA_016791115.1 Rhodocyclaceae bacterium | reverse complement strand
CCGTAGGTGGTCGACGGATTGACCTGCACCGTATAGGTCCCGGTGCTCGGCAGCGCCGGCAGGTTGCAGTTGCCGCCCGTGGCGCTGTAGCTGCCGCATGACATCAGCACGGTCACGTTGTCCGGGGCATAGACCGTCACGGCGACCGTGCCGCCGCTCGGGGTCGTGCTCAACGCGCTGATGCCCAGACCGAGCTTCTGCCCTACCGCGCCGCTGAAGCTGTAGCGGCCGTTCTGGCCGATCCGCGTCGTCGAGAAACTGACCGGGGCGCCATCGATGGCAATCGGGCCGGTGAGCTCACCCGACACCGCATAGGTGGCATTGACCGACGTACCGCTGCCCGGGACCACGACGAGGGTATAGGTACCGTTGGCCGGCAGCGTCGGCAGATCGACGATCGTGCCCTGCGCCGGCAAGGAGTAGTTGGAACCGACCGTGCTGCCGTCGGGCGCCTTGACGTAGAAATTCGCACCGCCATTCGTCGGCGTGAAGCCGACCGAGGAGATCGTAATGCTGACGTTCTGGCCTTGCACGCCGTCGAAGACCATCATCGCGAGCTGCCCGCTCGCGCCAGAGTTGAGCGCGAGCGGCGCGCCGTCGACCGCGAGGCGCGCCGTGCTGCCGATCTGCGCCACCGTGTAGCCCGACGGCAGCACGAAGAAGTCCTGCGTGCTGGAGGCCGTTCCGTAGGGCGTGCCCACGGCAATACGTCCCGAGGTCGCCGCGGCCGGAACCGTGGCGATAAGCTGCAACGGCGACGCGCTGCTGATCGGCGCCAGCGCGCCATTGAAGCGAACCTTGTTGTTGATCGCGACGGCGTCGAAGTTCTGGCCGGTGACCGTCACCGCCGTGCCGACGGCTCCTATCGTGGGCGACACGCCGACGACCACGGGCGGCGGATTCATCTGATCCGTCGCAACCGTAAACGGCGTGGTGGCGGTGGCAGTATTGCCGCCGACGGTCACCGTGAGCGGGCCGGTCGTCGCACTTGCCGGCACCGTTGCGACCAGGCGCGTGCCGGTGGCCGAGACCACTACGGCCGTCACGCCGTTGAACTTGACGGAATTGTTGGAGGGCGTCGTACTGAACCCGACGCCATCGATCGTCACTTGCGATCCGACCGGCCCGGACGACGGCGAGAACTCTGCAATGGAGATCTGGGCCGAGCCCGTCCTCGTGATGGCGGTGATGTTGCCGGCTGCATCGTACTGGTATTGGGCGCTCTCGCCGTTGCTGTCGATGATCTGGACGAGACGCCCAACCTCGTCATACGAATACTGGATGTCCGCGCGTGCAGGTTGCGTCAACATGGAGAAGGCCACCAGCAGCGGAACGAATAGCGCCGTCAGCGTTCGGCGCAGGCCACGAGGATTCGCTGCGCCGACGAGCGCATGCGCGAATTTCTGGCGTATCGGGAGTGCGATGGGTGCGGAAGAACCGCGCGCGAACACGCGCGCAAGACGCTGCTTGCCCACTCTGACCTCCCTGGAACCTGCGCTTATATCCTTCGACATATGCCATTGTGGCATGCCGTCGGAATCGTCTATTCAGGTCGCGAGCATATTGAATCCGGGTTGCGCTTGCAATACCCGGCCATGACGTTTTCGTGTCGCGCTTGCAGCAATTGCATTGGATACGATGGCGCGAGCGTAGAGGACAAGCGCCGCAACCGCGACGCAACATCTCATCGCCGCATGCCAGATCCGGACAACGCGCCGAGGAACTCGACGATGTCCGCACGTTCGTCGGGCGTGAGGATCAGCAGCCTTCCCATGGACTGACTGCGGTAATAGATCTCGTGTTCGACCGCAGCTTCGAGCGTCGGAATGCTGCCATCGTGCATGTAGGGGGCGGTCAGCGCGACGTTGCGCAATGAGGGGGTCTTGAACTTGCCGATGTCCCGCGGATCGAGTGTCACAACAAAGCGCCCCAGCGCGGCAACATCCGGGTCGCCGAGAACCAGGCGATCGAGTGATTCTTTCGTCGCCTTTGTCACCACGCGGACCAGGTTCGCCAGTCGCGGCCCCAGTTTGTCGAGGCCGATCGCCAGACTGTGGAAGCCGTCATCCGACAGCGGCGCCTCGTTGGCGCCGATCGTGTGACACGTCGCACACTGCGCCCTGCCGCGGAACAGCTCCAACCCTCGTTTCTGTGCAGCGTTCAAGGCGTCATTCCGCCCGGCGTAGAGATACTGATCCAACGCCGCGTCGCGAACGTCGAGCGAGCGAACGTAGGCCGCCAACGCCGCCGCTATCCCGTCCGGACTCGGTCCGGTCGTCGATCCGCCTCCGGCCCCTCGAAAGGCCAAGCGATACTCGTCGCGCCCGTCGACAAGGCGGACCAGTTCCTCGATATTCTTCAAACCATGTTCATTCGGATTCGTGAATGGATCCAGCACCTGCTGCTCCAGGCGCTCGCGACGACCGTCCCAGAACAGAAACTGGCTCGCGCCGGCAGCCACGATCGAGGGGGTGTTTCGCGTGCCGACCTTGTCGTCGGCCCCCGCCGCAAGTGGCAGACCATCGGCAAAAGCGCGGTCCGGCAAATGACAGCTGCCGCAGCTGATCTTTCCGGTACGGCTGAGGCGGGTATCGAAGAAGAGGCTGCGGCCAAGCGCGACCAGGGCGCCATCCGGCGAGGCCCCCGAGCGAGACGCGGAAACGTCGCCAAAGGCGTTTGCGGCAGCGAAAGTCGCCGCCAATAGGCTGGCGCCCAATCGGAACCTCAGCCAACTGCTTCTGACGCCAAGTCGCATGTTCTGGCCGTCTCCCCGCGACCATACCCGCTTCCCGGGGCAAGCGATGCGCTCATTCCGTGCGAACCCCTGGAAGCACAAGTGGATACTCGGGCACTCGACCCGTGCGGGCGGGAGACTACGCGACCCGGCGATGACGGGCAACTATCCGGTTGCACACCGATTCGTTGCCCACGCCCTGGCGCCCTTGCCCCGTCCAGGTTGCCGTGACTGCGGCGATGGGGCGGACCGGATGTCGTCGCAGGATTAGAATGTGAAGCGGTGCCGATTGCAGCGCGGGCGTGTCGCCGCCGCAACGGGTCGCCCGCACCGCGCATCGTCGGCACCGAAGACCGCTGCGCCGAATTCGACCGCACCAGGCAAGTACCGGTTGGCGCGACCTCGGACAGTGCGGCAGTCGGTCGGAGGGCTTCGCACTACGCCAGCCGCCATCATGACGGTCATCCTGCGCCTGCCGCACTGTCGGTCCGGCTATTCAAGGATCACCCGGTTCGACAACAGCTCGCTGGTGGTTCGGATGACCGAGCGGATCAGGTGATCGACGCAAGGACGGGGTGTGGACTCCGGCGCAGTCAGCACGGCGAGATCCACATCGAGTTCGACCCGAAGTTCGAACCGGTCGCCCGACCAGTCGCGGAACTCGACCGCGGCCTGCCTGGCGTTGATGCGGGTGACGGTCGCGCGGCAGAACTTCCGGCTTTCCGGTTCCGTTTCCGTCACGGCCACCGAATGGTTCAGCGGAATCCGGCGCAGGACCGATGCGTCGACGTATGCGTTTGGATGCGGTTTCATGACACCTCCTGTGTGGAGCACTCATGGTCACGCAGCGACGCCATCGGTCAAGCGGGGCCGGAACGGTTCGACAGGCGAACCGATCCGATCAGGTGCCGAAGGCTTCGTCGTCCTCGTCGCTCTCGGCGTCGTCATCGTCATCCAGCAAGTCGTCGCCCGGGGTCCGAAAATGCACGGCGTCGAACTTCGAGGCACCGCCGAATCGAATCGCGGTGATGTAAATGGCATCGCGGAACGCGATGAACGGTTCCCTTGGCACATAGGAAAGTATCGCGTCAGCCATGAGGCCGCCGTCGCAGTAGATGGACCACGCCTCGGCCCCCGCGGTCAGTCGGTCCGGATCCTGGCGGATCACGGCTTCATGGACCAGGCATGCCAACGCCGTCGCCTCGTTGAGCGTGTCGCAAGGAGACTCGCGCCGCGCATGCGTAACCTGACTCAACACCAGGAAGAAGTCATTGACGTACTTCGTCGGGGTTCGCCAGAACAGTTCGTCCGGCGCCGAATCCGTGCGCACGAAATGCGCGTGCAATCCGCCCTCGAGCCATTCCATTGCAGGACGCAATGGCACCCGGCCGATATCCGCCAGTTCGAGCAACGACCATAGCGGCGTTTCATACCAGCGCGCGGTACCGGGCAGAACCGCATCCACCGCGGCGACGCGTGCAGGGGGCGGCGAGCAGATTCCATCCCGATAGCGGGTCCAGATCGACCCGCTCTCGAGTCCGACGCTGCGCGACAGACTGAGCAGGCTGGCTTTATGAGTCCGCTCCACCGCGCGAAACCAGGCCATGGTTCGGACACGGTCCAGGGCGGTGCGCTTCGGGCGTCCGACCGCACGAGGCTTCATACGCCTTCGGGTGGGTGTCATGACACGAATTCCGACGGGTTTTCAGAGGAGATTTCCAAGAAACTGGCAATTTTACGGAATGGTTTTTGACCCGGGTTTATGCTGTTCACGCGCGGGCGACATTTGCCTGCGGGGACCGGCCCGTCGGTTTGCCGGACAAAACAACTTTGGGAGCGAGCAAGAACCCGCATACGAACGATTCGCCGCAGACGAGAGCGGCCCAGGTGTTGACGCACCTGAGCCGCTCGACACCACACATCGCATCCAGTCGACAACCGGATGGTCAATTCTCGAATCCGGGCGCGGAATAGTCAAGGCGCCCGCAGGCGGTGTGTGTCCGTCGCGCCCGCCAGCCCGATGTTTTCCGGGGAGGGCGGCAAGCTCCCGGCCGGCCGTTCGCTCCGCGTGTCAAGGAGCACATCATGTTCAACGAAACAACCCTGGAGGACTATTTGCACGGCATGACCGTTGCCGACGCCGGCAAGGCCTACATCCGTCAGGTCCGCGCCTCGGAACCCTCGCGGCCGGTCGGCTGCGGCGCCAGGAACGTCACGACGCGCTTTCCCAGCCGCAAGATGGGACGCACCATCCAGGCCGAGAGCCATACCTGCGAACTGCCCGCCCTGTGGCACTGGGAGTTCGACCCGCACACCCGGGAGTTCTGGGACCAGCCCGCGGCGGTCCCGCTTCCCATCACGCGCCGCGACGGCATCCGGTCAACGGAGCTCAAACGCGCGGACTTCCTGTTGCTGCAGGACGACTTCGTCGGCTGGGTCGAGTGCAAACCCAAGGAATGGCTGACCAGGCGGATCGCCGCCGGCGACGCCAACTTCGTGGAGGGTGAAGACGGTTTCCACTACCGCCCCGGCGAAGAATTCGCCCGGCAATGGGGCATGCAGTACGTGATTCGGCTGGACCAGGACAACAACCCGACGCTGGTGGAGAACCTGCAGATCCTGGACGACTTTCTGGTCGATCCGCCCCGGGTCGTCAGCCAGCCGCTTCGCGAACTTGCGCTGGCCCGCCTGGCGCAGACCGGATGGCTCACACTGGCGGCGTTGGTCCGCGACACGCCGGGGCTTGCGGCCGACGACGTTTTCGCGCTGATCGCCGCGCGCACGCTCTACGCCGACCTCGAGCGCGATCGACTCGGCGAACCGGATCGTACCTACGTCTATCGCGACCGCGACGCCGCCGAGGCGCACGAAACCTATCACCGCACCGCCGCCCCCGCGACGCTTCCCGACCTGTCGTTGATCGACCTGTCGCCGGGTCACGCCGTGTTCTGGGACGGCAACGTATGGACAATCCTCAACGACGGGAGCGAGGGCTATTTCCTGCAGGGCGAAGGGCAACGCCACGCCGAGATCTCCAGGACCATGATGCAGAAGCTGATCGGCGAAGGACGGATTCTTGCGGGGCCGGGCGAACCGGACCCGAAGGCCCTGCGTGCAGCACAACGCCTGATGGTGGCCAACGACGCCCAGCGCGCCGCTGCCGTCAGGCGATACCGCGCCCTGTTCCCCGCCGCGGACCACCCGGGGTGCAAGGTCTCCGAACGCACCCTGCGCTACTGGCGCCGCGACTACAACAGCGGACTGGCACTCTACGGCAACGGATTCGTCGGCCTGCTGCCGAAACTGCATCTGCGCGGCAACCGCACGCGCCGCCTGCCCGACACCACGCTCGAGATCGTGCGCCAGGTGATCGACGCACACATGCTCACCCCAGAGAGCAGATCCCCGACGTCCGCCTACGGCAAGATACGTCTGCAATGCAAGGCGGCGCAAACCTACGTGCCCAGCCAGGCCTGCCTCCGGCGGGAAATGCGGCGCCTGCACCGCGACATCGACATCACGCGGGCGCGCGCTGGCGAGAAGGTGGCGTACCAACAGGAGGAATGGTACTGGCATCTCTACGACGACACGCCGCGCCATGGTGCCTTTCCGTTCCATGTCGCGCATCTCGACCATACGGAGATCGACCTGCAACTGGTCGACGGCCGCTTCGAGCGCAAGACCCGGAAGTGCTGGATCTCCGCGATGATCGATTCCTGGTCGCGCAAACCCCTGGCCGAGTTCGTCACCTACGATCCGCCGAGCTATCGCTCGAACATGATGGTGATCCGGGAATGCGTGCGCCGCCATGGACGTGTTCCGCAAACCATCGTCGTCGATTGGGGCGCGGATTTCCGCAGCCGCCATTTCGAACAACTGACCGCCTATCTGGGCATCCAGGTCAAACACCGGCCGAAAGGCCGACCCCGGCATGGAACCCTGATCGAGCGTCTGTTCAAGACCTTCACCCAGTCACTGGTGCATCAGCTGGTCGGCAACAACAAGGCACTGCAGTCGCCGCGCTCGATGTCCGGGACGCATGATCCGCGCGTAAGGGCCGTGTGGACCATCGAGCGCTTTGCCGAGCGTTGCCGGACGTACCTCGAGAAGGTCTATGGCGAACAGATCCACGGCGCCCTGGGCATCACCCCGAACGAGGCCTTTGCGCAGGGCTTGCGCAACTTCGGCGCGCGCGACCATCAGCGCATCGCGTTCGACCGCCCCTTCGAGATGATCTGCCTGCCCTCCACCGGCTCGGGTCGGGCCAAGGTCCTGCCGGGAGGCCGCATCAAGATCGACTACAACCTCTTCCACGCGCCCGAACTGGCCGCGCCCGGCATGCCGAAACGCGAGGTCGAGGTCCGCTACGATCCATTCAACGCCGGTCTCGCGTATGCCTATGCCGACGGCCGGTGGATCGCGCTGAAGTCGCTGTGGTACGCCGTGTTTTCGCGCTACAGCGAACGCGAGATCCAGGCAGCAACCCAGGAGATCCGCGAGAAGAACCGGTCCGAGTACCGCAATCGTCAAGTCAATGCCGAGGTGCTTGCACGTTTCCTCCTCGGCCTCGAAGCCGAAGAAGCGGCCCTGCGCGCGAAATCGTCGCCCGCCGCCACGCCGGCACAACCCCCTCAGGCAGAACCGGCCACGGCCGCAAACGACAACGCCGATCCGTTTGCCGATCTGCCCGTCAAACGATACGGAGAATTCTGATGAACAAGCATGGAACGAACATGACCGAGAAAGTACCCGTCGATATCGGAACCCGGTCCGAAGTGCAGGCGTTCGAGAACCGGCGGATCCCGCATGACAGCTATAGCATTGCGTTCAATCGCGCCTGGTCGCTGGCGACACGCGGCCACAGCTCGCGCGTGGTCATCGTGACCGGCCCCACCGGCGTGGGCAAATCCACGTTGGGTACGAGCCTGCTGAAGTACGTCCAGCGCGCGCATGAAGCGGACCTTGCGGCCAATTCCTCGCTGATCCCGGCGGTCCTGGTCAAGACCATCGCCCATCACGGCCGTTCCTTCAGCTGGAAGGACTTCTACGTACGCTCGCTGGAGCAGCTCCGCGACCCGCTGGTCGAGCGCAAGGTGTGGAGCCCCATGCAGATGACGCTGCTCGGTCCGGAAATCCGCGGTCGGACCGGTGCCGACACCATCGACATCGACGTCCTGCGACGCTCGCTCGAATCCGCGACCGCGCACCGCAAGACACGCATCATGATTGTCGACGAGGCCCACCACATGCTGTGCGGCGACCCGCGCAAGCTGGGCGACCAGTTCGAGACCATCAAATCACTGGCCGACACCTGCAACGCAACCCTGATCCTGCTAGGCACCTACAAGCTGCTGATGATCCGTGACTACAGCGCGCAGCTGAGCCGACGCACCCAGATCGTGCATTTCCCTCCCTATCGCATCGACAACGCACGCGATCTGACTGCGTTCAAGTCGGTGCTGACGCAATTTGCGGAATGGCTACCGATTCCGCTGGCCGCGGATCTCAGAGAGGACTACATGTACTTCTTCCTCAAGACGGCCGGCTGCGTCGGCATCCTGCACGATCTGTTGCGCGATGCGCTTTGCGAAGCCATCCAGGACACGTCCCGCAAGATTGCACGCACGATGGTCGATCGAGTGGCGCAGACCAACAAGGCGATCGAGACGATTCTCGAAGAAGAGGCACTCGGGGCCGTGGAACTCGAGGATACTCCCCTGAACGAAGTGCGCGCGATGGTCGGCAAGCAACCGCGCGAGATCGTCGCGGAACGCATGCGCCGGATCTACGGCATACCGGCCGATGCGCCGATCGCGGTTCCGGGCGGGGCGGAAGCGGCCGGCCCCAAGGCGACCGGCAAGCGGGCGCTGCCCCCGGGGCAACGGTTGCCGATACGGGACCGGGTTGCGGGGCCGACGCGTGGCTCGATCCTCTGAGCGGGCACACATCCCCTTCGGGGATGACTGCGCGCTGATCCGGCCGGTTGCGGGGACGGCTCTTTTCGGGCTCGTGCCGATTGCGCGCGGTACCGCGCAGCGCGAAGGCCTGCGCGGGTACCTGGTGCGGCTAGCCTGCGAACACCAGGTGCGCCCGCGGGATCTGATCGCACGCGTATTGGGACCGTCCAGCCAATCCGTGGCGCAGCTCGACTACGCGCGTTTCTACAGTCGCTACGCGCAGCCGATAGATGGTCTCGGATGGTATGCGCGCTTGTTCTCGAGCGCTTTGAATGAGGCAACCGGCCGCAACGATCTGCAGCAGCTGACACTCCTGCCGTGGTCGGAATTGCTGGCGCCCCAGGGACAGACGCTGCTCGCGAGCCACCCGCAGTGGTGTCCCGAATGCCTTGCGCAGGGTCTTGCGAATGGCATTGTCTGGTGGCAGCTGCGCTGGAGCATCGCGCAGTTCGGCTGGTGCCCCGATCACCACGTCGCGTTGATGTCGCGTTGCCCGGCTTGCGGCAGGCATCAACCGGCCGTGCCACGCGCGCCGACGCTGGTGCATTGCGACCATTGCGGGTGTTTGCTGGTGGAGAGCGAAGCGTCTGGCTCCCGGGCGCCGCCGCACGAGGACGAACGCTCGACAATGGCGGCGCTGGTCAGCGACCTTATCGATTGCCAAGACCGGATGGATGGCGAGCCTCTTTCTCGATGGAAGAGCTTCCTGCTTGAGCAAGTGGCGGCCTTGCCCGATCACCGGCGCGCCGCGCTCTGCCGACACGTCGGCTTGCCTGCGAGAGGCCTGCAGGGCTGGCTGGGCAAGGGCAAGCGGGTCGCAATGCACTCCCTGCTTGCGGTGTGCTTGGCACTGGGCGCCACACCGGCGTCGATCTTCGCCGATCCGCAACCGCGGTCGATGCGACGAGCGTGCCTCGCCGCGGGTCGGGTCAAGGCGAACACGCGGCCGAGACCACGCCATAGCCTGGCCGTGAGAACGGCGGCATTGCATCAGCTGAGCGAGGCCCTGCACTGCGCAGGTATGCCACCCACCCTGCGGGAACTTGCGCGCACACGTGGCGTGAGCCGCGCTTATCTCGTTTATTGGTTCCCGGCGCAATGCCGGGCGATTTCCGCGCGCAGGAAGGCGGTTCTGGCCGAAAAACGCCGGGTAGCTCTGGAGGAACGCACGGCACTGATCCGCGAGGCGGTCGAAAACCTGGTCCAGCAAGGACGTTACCCAGGACGAAAGAATGTCGAGGCTGCCGTGCTGGCGAAAGGATTCTCCTTGCGAGACCCGGGATACATCGACGTGTATCGGGATGTAATCGCCATTTCAGATGACCGACGGAAATGACGATTCGTCGATAGAAACGTGCCTGATCACGACGTGAATCCTGAAACAACCTCTTCCGAGGAAGACTACATAACGTGCCATTTGCATCTGTGGTACCGTATGTCGATGTTATTTTCGCTTGGCGAGGATATAGGTGGCCGCTGACTGGAAGTATCTGCCGATCTTGAAGTGGAAACGAGGCGAACAGTATGCGTTGCGCGAGCTGACGCAAGAGCAATGGGATAGCGTAACGCCGCTCATTGAACTGCAAGCCATTGACGCTGCTCCAGACCTGACCGCGCTGAGGGCGGCGCTTCCTGCCTATCTCGCCGAAGTCGCCGCGCAGATCGAGAAATCGATCCCCCAGGAACGGCAGATCTTCGTCGATACTCACCTCGTGTCTCAAGGGTACGCAAGGCAGGCAAGTCTACTGGCCGTAATCTGTGAGCAGCTTCGTCGCAAGACAAAGCGAGCGATCTATCCCGTTGTCGGCGCCGCCGCGATGGACTCGATGGGGGCCCTCAGTGCGAACGCGAAAGAGACCCTCCTCAAGCTGGCCCCAGTGCTCTTGCGAGTTCGTTCGGACCAGATCGACGCCTCCCAGATCACCCCGCTGGTCGCCGATCTCGTTTCCTCTGGAATCAGGAAGAAGTCCATCCACCTTCTCATCGACCAGTACTCACTGGTGAGCCGAGAACCTGGTGACTGCGTAACGACGATCAAGCCTTACCTGACCGAGGCCGTGGCGGCTTCCTGCGCCAGCGTTACCTTGGGAGGCGGTTCCTTTCCGATGACCCTGACGGGCATCAAGGCCGGCGTCAAGGATATTCCGCGTATCGAGTGGCGGGCGTGGAAAATGATCGCGAAAGCTGGAGAGTTTCCTCAGCTTCGCTACGCCGACTACTCGGTGACAAATCCTGCGCCGCTGCCGGAGATCGACCCCAAAACCGTGAACCCGTCAATCACCATACGATATGCCACGAAGGAAGACTGGCATTTATTGAAGGGCAGGGGTTTCAAGGGCGCGCCAGCTGGCGAGTATGCCAACCTCTGCAAGCTGTTGGTAACGAATCCAGCCGTTTACTGCGGAAAGCACTTCAGTTTCGGAGACGGCAAGTATTTCGCACTCGCCAACGGTGGGGGCAAGAATGGCGTTCCTTGGACCTGGCGACGGGAAGCCACCAGCCATCACATCGTTTTTACCGCCAAGGCACTCTAGGCCTGCCGTTTAAGCAGTGATTCGGCCACGACGGCGCGGATGGCATCTACGGGAAGGTTCTTCGCCATGGAGTCCCAAAGGACATGAGCGGATACGCGCTTTGGTGCAGGAGTACAGGTTTCGAGTGATCCCAAGGCGGCGAGAGCCTCTTCCCTCCAGAGGAGAGAAGCGAGGCTAAAGGCGTCTTGCCTCAAATTGACGCCGGCATCCCGGTGAATCTCCAAGCTGACTGCACCGACTGTGTCCCGCTTGGCGACAATGACGCCCCACCAAGAGGGAATTACAGAGCGCGCACTCTCTTCGAGTGCGGGGCCACAGACTAAGCAAATCCGGTCAAATACACGGTTATAGGCGTGTATCTGGTTCGAGAAGCGAGCGAAGGAGTCCTTGTCGCTCTTGATCTCGTACCCCACGAGTTCTTCATCGATCACCGCTACATCGATCCGCGAACTGCCGCGTTCGATCCGAAACTCCTCCAAGACCATCGCGTCGCGATGCCATTCCATGCGCAACCGTGCGAGCAAGGCCGCACGGATCTCATGTTCCTCGATTGGGGCCGACACAGCGGCGGCTGGCGGTGTGCTAAGCATTGCGCTATTATGCTATTTATGCCAAGAAAGGCAACCCCTACCCAAGACGGTGTCGCTGAGGCGATCGGGCGGATCAACGCGTATCGCCAGCGCTCATCTCTCTCTACTCTCTCACTGGCCAAGCAATCAAAGGTCAGCCAGCCCGCTCTCGCACGCTTCCTGAATGGCGAACGAAAAACACTGACGCCGACCGCCCGCATCGTACTGGAGTTCATCGAAAACGGCCATGAACGGCATAATTGGCATAGTCATGCTAGACTCCCGCCAGTTGTCGAGGATGCCGTTCGTACGATCCTGGACGGGGGACCTCAATTCGCAGAAGCGCTGGCTTCTGTCATTCGCGCGCTCAAGCCGGTGATCGATGCAGCTGCGGTTCAGAGGGGCGACCGTAGAAGTAGGGGAGCAGGATGACGGTGCGTGACGCAAAAGCCATCTACGAAGGATTGAAGGGGCTAGGTCTGAATCGGGCGCAAGTCCGCAAGATCCTGCCCGACTGGTGGTCGCCCGAGGCCGAAAAGCATCCCGACGGCATCGCCGAGCTCTGCATGCTTGTCGGCCGGCGGCTCAGCCTTGATGTCCGCGCCCTCCTCAACGGCGAAATCCGGCAGAAAGAAAGTGCGCTGACGGTGGCCTACAAACATCAAGCCGATGCGACGCCCCAGTCGCTACGAGCATCCACCTGCATCGCCACTTCCCTCGCCCAGGCTGTGGTAGCGGCACTGCCGCAGCCGTACTCAGGCATCTCCGGAAGGCCAGAGGAGTTCGCTGCCCGCGCGAAAGAGATCGGCGGGGGTGTTGTCAGTCTTGCCTCCTTGATCGATGCCTGCTGGGCATTGGGTGTCCCGGTAATCCCGCTTTCCAACTTGCCGGTCGGCATCCGGAAAATGGACGGTGCGGTCATTCGCGCAGGCGAACGCCCTGCCATCATCGTCTCGAAGAAGAAATCGTCACGCGCATGGCTCGCCTTCATTGTTGCCCACGAGATTGGGCACATCGGCTGCGGGCATCTGAACCGCGACGGTTCGATCATTGATGTCTCGCTTCAGGAGCAGTCCACCTACGCGGCCGAGTCCTCATCTGATGCGGAGGAACGCGAAGCCGATGCATTTGCGCTATCACTGTTCGGTGGTGCGGCGGTCGACACAGAGATCGCCCGCTGGCCGGAATGGGCCTCGCCAGTCGAACTCGCGGTGCGAGCACGTGAGAATGCGCCGATTCTCGGTGTCGAAAGCGGTCACCTTGTTCTTCGATTCGCCTTCCGAACGAAGCGCTGGCCGGATGCCATGAACGCACTTCGTTTTCTCAGCGAAGACGCCGACGCCGAGACACTGATGAAATCCTCGCTCAGCCGCAATCTCGACCTTGAGCTCGTCGCTGACGATATTCGCGACCTCGTTTGCCAGATGACGGGCATCAACGAATAGGTTCGCTTCAAATGTTGGTCATCGACGTTGATGCAGTCGCCAAGCTTGCACATTGGAGCATCCTCCCCCTACTGCCCGAACTCACTGGATGTGGCTGGGACGAGATCGGGACGGTCTCATCGCTGACTCACCGTGCGCGGCGCGCGGTATCGACTCCGGACGGCAAGCTGTTCCGCACCTCGGTTGCGGCGACGGCCGCCCTCGACGCCATTTCGCGCATGCGCGCCAACCTTGAGGGTCCCTCAGACGAAGTACTCGATGAATTGAGCGCGTCGAATCAGATTGATTCCGGCGAGGCAGTGTTGCTGGCCACGATCGCCAATGACCCACACGGTCGTTTTCTCACGGGCGACAAGCGGGCGTTACGCGCCCTTGCAGGTCTCGACTGCGCGCGGCAATTTGCAGGAAAGATCATGATGGTCGAGCACATCGTCTGGCTGTGCCTTGAAGCCAAGGGACGCGACTGGCTTCTCCAAAATGTCTGCCCTGCCCGGGACGCCGATCAGGCGATATCGATGATCCTCGGCAGCCGGTGCGACGCCAGTCTTGACAGCCTGAGAGAAGGAATCCTGTCGTACATCCGCGAAATCGCCGCGTTGCACAATCCGAGCCTAATAGTCGATCTGCCCAGCAATCGGCCGAAAACCGCCCGGACGTAAGGAGTCACTAAGCGCGAGGTGGCTGACCGATTTGGCCGAACCGCACACATCGCCACCTACCGCCGCGAATTCAGTCTAGCGGGAAACAGTGTGACATCTCAGTGCGTTTGCCGAAGACCTGAGAAGCGATCGAGACAACCAGAGTCAGCAGATCTCTTGATCTAGCTAAGCAGGGTTTCAGCCGAACCCGCCTCTCGTTAGGTCACGAGAGTCAGGTTCGGCATGGCCATCCATAAACTTGCCACTTCGAAATACATCCATAAAGTTGCCGTTGCGGCAACTTTATGCGTCAAGGCGCATGCGCGTGCAGGCCCTTGTCGTTCGGTCTGGTGGAGAGGAGGAGGATCGAACTCCCGACCTTCGCATTGCGAACGCGACGCTCTCCCAGCTGAGCGACCCCCCCACCGAAAGAGGCGCGCAGTGTAGCAGCGCGTCGGGGGCTCGTTCAGGCGGTGTGGAGGTGCAACTGGAGCCGGCTGCCGGCGGGCGGGCGGGGCAAGGCGGCGGCACCGAGGCGGTAGCGGTTGGGGCGGCGCTCGAAGTGCAAGGGGCAGCCTGCGGCATCGAGCACCTGCTGCACGCCGCAGCCGAGCGGGCCGGGCTCGAAGTGCAGGTTCAGCACGCAGTCGGCCAGCGTCAGCTCGACGTGCAGGCCCCGCCAGGCGGCCGGCATCACCGGGTCGAGCAGCAGCGCCTCGTGCTCCAGGCGCACGCCGAGCAGCTGCTGCACCAGCAGTGCCAGGAAGATGCCCGGACCGCTGGAATAGACGCGCCAGCCGCCGTCCAACGCGACCTCGCCGGCCAGCAGGCGCGCGTAGTCGTGGTGGGCGGCGTAGCGGTCGGGGAAGGCGGCGTCGCTGCTGCTGTAGTAGCAGTTGCTCTGGCGCAGGCTGGCCTGCGGCAGGCGCTGCTGCAGATCGATGGCATGGGCCTGCTGCAAGGCCTGCTGCAGCGCCTGCGCGCGGCCCAGGTGGGCCAGGGTCTGCGCCCAGCGCAGATGGGCGTGCATGTACATGACGCCGATCTCGCGGCCGAAGAAGCTGCTCGTCTCGGCCCGCTGGAAGCGCTGCGTGCGACCGCCCTGGTAGGGCAGCGGGGCGTCGAACAGGCGTGCGCCGTCGGGGCCGAGCAGGCGCTCTTCGATGAGCGCAAGCTGCGCCTGCGCCTCCTCGGGGGTGAGCAGCTCGGCCAGCACCGCATGCATCATCGGCAGCAGGCTGTAGCGCAGGCCGGTCAGGCGGTCGCGTGGGTGCAGCCACAGCTGCGGCGGCTGCCCTTCAGCGTAGAGCGCGTAGCCCGTCACCACCCCGTCGGCCAGCAGATCGCGGCGGAAGGCGTCGGCGACGGCGTCGGCATCGCGCTGCAAGCTGGGGTCAGGCTCGCCGACCCGGGCCAGCGCGCGCCCCAGCTGGCTGAGGGTCTGGTGGTGCAGGGTGACGGTCCAGGCGCTGCACAGGCGTTCGCGCAGGCTGCTGTCGGCCGGCTGCAGGGAGTCGTTCCAGTCCCCATGCCAGTAGGAAGGCAGCACCGT
>JAEUNL010000015.1 GCA_016791115.1 Rhodocyclaceae bacterium | reverse complement strand
AACACGTCCGAGCGTCCGTTGTTGTCCACCTCCCCCGCCGCCATCGGACCGGCCGACACCGAATGCACCTGCAACCACGTGCTGTCGTTCCTGCGCAGCCACAGTCCGATCGATCCTCCAAAATCAACCAACAGATCGTTGTTGGCCGCGCTGACCAGCGGCACCGCCGTAGCGAGGAATGCCGCCACCGCGGTACGGGTGTTGTTCATCGACGTCGCGTTGTCCGCCTCACCCGCACTGCCGACGGCGACACCGCAAGGACGGCCGTTGCACTGGATGCGCGGGTTGGAGAACAGGTCGACGCCCGGATCGATGTAACTCATGATGGTGCCGAAAATGCCTTCGACACCGTGGCCGAACGAATACGGGTAGGTGCCCTGCATCAGCGCACCGCTGCCGTCGAGGCTGTTGGCGCGATCGTGTGCGCTGCCCAGGTTATGCCCGATCTCATGCACCAGCGCATTGTCCGGGCAGTAGTACAGCGAGCCGGCCTGCAAGTCGTCGCCGTCCGACACGACCGACATCGCGTGCGAGCGGCTGAACGACACCGGGTTGTCGTAATCCAGCAGCCAGGCCAGTCCGCAGCCGTCGTCCACCGCGCCGTCGTAGGGACGGATCAGCGTCACCAGATCGGCACCATACTGGGTGCGCAGCGACGCCACGCCGCTCAGCACGCCGCTGCCGCTGGTCAGAGCGTTCAGTGCCGTATCCATTGTCTGCGCGTCGCCATAGTTAACCGCCTGAACCTTGACCACGCGCAGGCTGATCTTGATCTGGCTGTTCAGATAGGCCTGGTTGCCGACTTCGACCACGTTGTTGATGCGCGTCGCCAGCAGGCTGCCGGGATAGCGCGTCGCCATCTTCGGCGAGGTCAACACCAGGAGGTCGATCACCGAGTTGCCGGACGGAATCAGTGCCGCGGCCGTCGGGGCCGACGTGGTCGAACTCGCCGCCCCGATCGCGGCGGCTTCGGCTGCAGCGCGCGCCCTGGCTTCAGCCGCGCCCGGCGGAACTCGGGCATCGTTGTGTCTGGGGGGTGCAATGCGGCGGCCCAGCGCCTTGTAATCGGCAATCTCCGCATCGCCATTCTCCGCCAGCAGATCGAAGCGGCCGTCGGCGGTATCCAGACGCCCGACGCTGCCCCCCGCCCCCGTCGTGACGATGGCGCGGCGCGTCTCCCCGGCCGCCTGCAACCGCGCGACAATGGTGCGATCGCCGTTGGCATGCTCGACGGTGCGCTCGACGACGTAGGTCGCCTGGCTTCTGCCCTGCGGCGTGAAACCGAACTGCTCGCCAGCCTTGAGTTCGCGCAACAGCGCGTGGTCGACGCGTCCGCGCGACTTGCCTGCCTGGCGCTGCGCGCCCGGCAAGGTCGATTGCGTTCCAACGGTCGTTGGCGCGGAAAGCAGTTCGCGAACGGGCGCATGCGTCTGCGCGGCAGCGGATGCGACGGCGAACAGGGCCGCCGCGAAAACCGTGAATTTGATCATCCGGACGTCTCGATTCCTGGCCACCCCGAAAAACGCCACGTTCTTCGGGAGGCATGACAAAAGAGGCCAGCATGCGCGACGCCCCGGGCAAGCCCCTGATTGCATAAGGGGTTCATTTGCCGCGAATTTTGCGCCGCAATAAGCTAGACTAAGGGGCTTGCTCCATCGTAAGCGAAATTTGCGCCCGACCCCATGCAGCCCGCCGCAGAATTCACCGAAGCTCACACAGGCACAGGAATGCGCCTGCGCGAAATTCCCTACAACTACACGTCATTTTCCGACCGCGAGATCGTCATCCGGCTGCTCGGCGAGTCGATGTGGCGGGTACTGGACGAATTGCGCGGCGAACGCGTCACCGGTCGCTCGGCGCGCATGCTCTACGAGGTGCTCGGCGACATCTGGGTCGTGCAGCGCAACCCTTATCTCGAAGACGATCTGCTGGACAATCCGACGCGGCGCGCCGCACTTGTCGGCGCCCTGCGACACCGGCTGACCGAAATCGGCAAGCGGCGCTCGGCCACCGACCCGGCCGACGCAGCCTGGCGCGCACGCGACGAAAAGGTCGGCCTGCTGCTCGATGCTGCGCGCAAATCGGTCGAGGCATTCGAAGCGCATTTTGCCGAAACCGGGAAACTGCGCAACCGCGCGCTCAAACTGCTCGGCCGCCACACGCGCCGCGACAACATCGCCTTCGACGGCCTGGCACGTGTGTCGCATGTGACGGACGCCACCGACTGGCGCATCGAATATCCCTTCGTCGTGCTCTATCCCGACACCGAGGCCGAGATCGCGCCGCTGGTGCGCGGCTGCATCGAGCTGGGCCTGACCATCATCCCGCGCGGCGGCGGCACCGGCTACACCGGCGGCGCGGTACCGCTCACGCCCTACTCCGCCGTCATCAACACGGAAAAGCTGATCGACCTCGGGCCGGTGGAGCAGACGCTGCTGCCGGGCCTTTCGACGCACTACGCGACGGTACGCACCGGCGCAGGCGTCGTGACACGGCGCGTGATGGACGCCGCGGAGCAATCCGGTTTCGTGTTCGCCTGCGACCCGACATCGGCCGACGCCTCGTGCATCGGCGGCAACATCGCGATGAATGCCGGCGGCAAGAAAGCGGTGTTGTGGGGCACGGCGCTGGACAACCTCGCCTCGTGGCGCATGGTCGATCCACAGGGGCGCTTCGTCGAGATCACGCGCCTCGACCACAACCTCGGCAAGATCCACGACGCCGCAGTCGCGCGCTTTTCGGTGCAGCGTTTCCACGCCGACGGCAGCACGCCGGACGGCAATCCGCAATTGCTCGAGATCCCGGGCGCGCGTTTCCGCAAGACCGGCCTCGGCAAGGACGTCACCGACAAGTTCCTCGCCGGCCTGCCTGGCGTGCAGAAGGAAGGGTGCGACGGCATCATCACCAGCGCGGTGTGGATCCTGCACAAGATGCCGCCGGTCACGCGTACCGTGTGCCTGGAATTCTTCGGCCAGGTGCGCGAAGCAGTGCCGGCGATCGTCGAGATCAAGAACTACATCGACAGCCTGCCCAAGACCGGCGACGCGCGCGTGATGCTGGCCGGCCTCGAGCACCTCGACGAGCGCTACGTGCGTGCCGTCGGCTACGCGACCAAGGCCAAGCGCCACGGCAGGCCGAAAATGGTGCTGATCGGCGACATCGTCGGCGACGACGAGAATGCCGTCATGGCCGCCGCCTCGGAAGTGGTGCGCCTGTGCAACGCGCGCGCCGCCGAAGGCTTCATCGCCGTGAGCGCCGAGTCGCGCAAGAAGTTCTGGCTTGACCGCGCCCGCACGGCCGCGATCGCGCGCCACACCAACGCCTTCAAGATCAACGAGGACGTGGTGATTCCGCTGCCACGCATGGGCGACTATTGCGACGGCATCGAGCGCATCAACATCGAGCTTTCGATCCGCAGCAAGCTGCGCCTGTGCGACGCGCTGAGCGGATTCCTCGGTGGCGATCTGCCGCTGCACAAGGGCGATGCCAACCTCGAGGCCGACGAACTGATCGGCGACCGCCGCGCCCAAGCGCTCGAGCAGATCGCGTCGGTGCGCCAGCGCTGGCGCTGGATCCTCGACCACCTCGATTTGCCGCTCGCCGAAGCGGAGGCGAATTTCGCCGGGCTGGGTATCGTAGCCGGCGAACTGACCAACCGCGCTGCAAACCCGACGCTGTTCCACCGCGTGCAGGATTACTCGTTGCGGATTTCGTGGAAGGCCCAACTGAAGCCGCTGCTCGACGAGATTTTCGACGGCGTGTTCTTCGGCCCGGTGCGCGAGCGCATCGCCGCGATCCAGAAGGAAGTGCTGCGCGGCCGCGTGTTTGTCGCCCTGCACATGCACGCCGGCGACGGCAATGTGCATACCAACATCCCGGTGAACTCCGACCATTACGAGATGCTGCAGGAAGCCAACGGCGCGGTGGTGCGCATCATGGCGCTGGCGCGCTCGCTCGGCGGCGTGATTTCCGGCGAGCACGGCATCGGTATCACCAAGATCGAGTTCCTGTCCGAGGCCGAGATCGCACCCTTCGTCGACTACAAGCGGCGCGTCGATCCGGAAGGCCATTTCAACAAGGGCAAGCTGCTGCCGGGCGCCGACCTGTCGCGCGCCTACACGCCGTCGTTCTCGCTGCTCGGCGCCGAATCGCTGATCATGGAGCAGAGCGAGATAGGCGGCATTTCGCATTCGATCAAGGACTGCCTGCGCTGTGGCAAGTGCAAGCCGGTGTGCTCGACGCACGTGCCACGCGCCAATCTGCTCTACTCGCCGCGCAACAAGATCCTCGCCACATCGCTGCTGATCGAAGCCTTCCTCTACGAGGAACAGACGCGCCGCGGCGTGAGCCTCAAGCATTTCGACGAGTTCTCCGACGTGGCCGACCACTGCACGGTGTGCCACAAGTGCGTCAATCCATGTCCGGTGGACATCGACTTCGGCGACGTCTCGATCGCCATGCGCAACCTGCTGCGCAAGGAAGGCAAGAAGAAGTTCAACCCGGGCACCGCGGCGTCGATGGCGTTCCTCAACGCCACCGACCCGGGCACCATCAAGGCGCTGCGGCTGGGCATGATCGAGTGGGGCTACACCGCCCAACGCCTCGGCCACCGCATCGGCAAGACGCTCGGCCTGGTGAAGGACCAGACGCGGCACCCGCCCGCCACGCTGGGCCGCGCCCCGGTCAGGGCGCAGGTGATCCACTTCATCAACAAGCCGATGCCGGGCGGGCTGCCGAAAAAGACCTCGCGCGCACTGCTCGACATCGAAGACCCTGCGATCGTGCCGGTGGTGCGCAACCCCGCGCAAGCGGCCGAGGATACCGAGGCGGTGTTCTACTTTCCCGGATGCGGCTCGGAGCGGCTGTTCTCGCAGGTTGGGCTGGCAACGCAGGCGATGCTGTGGCACGTCGGCGCGCAGACCGTGCTGCCGCCAGGCTACCTCTGCTGCGGCTACCCGCAGACGGCAGGCGGCGACGCAGATCGCGGCCAGCAGATCACCACCGACAACCGCGTGCTGTTCCACCGCGTGGCCAACACGCTGAACTACCTCGACATCAAGACGGTGATCGTCTCCTGCGGCACCTGCATGGATCAGTTGCAGAAGTACGAGTTCGGCAAGATCTTCCCCGGCTGCCGCCTGCTCGACATCCACGAATACCTGATGGAAAAGGGCGTCAAGGTCGAGGGCATCGCCGGTGTGCGCTACATGTACCACGACCCCTGCCACACGCCGATCAAGCAGCACGCGCCGGTCAAGGTGGTGAACCGGTTGATCCGCACCGCCGACGACACGAAGGTTGCCTTGAGCGACCGCTGCTGCGGCGAAAGCGGCACGCTCGCGGTTAGCCGGCCTGACGTTTCCACCCAGGTACGCTTCCGCAAGGAAGAAGAGATGCGCAAGGGTGCCGAGGCCCTGCGCGGCGGCGGCTACACCGGCGCGGTGAAGATCCTCACTTCGTGCCCGTCGTGCCTGCAGGGCCTATCGCGCTACAACGACGATGCGGGCACCCAGGCCGACTACATCGTGGTCGAGATGGCAAAGCACCTGCTGGGCGAGAACTGGATGGCCGAGTACGTGGCGAAAGCCAACGCCGGCGGTATCGAGCGCGTGCTGCTGTGAGCGGGGCGCTTCAGTAATTGCGCGCGACGCGCTCCAGCGTTTCGAGCTTTTCCTTGAGCCGGCGCTGCTCGCGTTCGAGGTCGCGGATGCGTGAATCGCGGTAGCGTTTGTCGTCGTCTTTCGCGTGCTTGTCGTCGCGCTTGCGCTTCTGGTCGTACAACTCGCTTTCCACGTCACTCAGCGATTTCTTGGTCAGCCGGACCTCGATGCCGGTGCGATAAGCGCTCTCGCTCTGCGGCGGACACAGCGAGAGCTGGAATTTCTCGTCCTCGCGCCCCGCTCGGTAGGCATCCGCCGGCCGGCAATAGACGTTGGTCACACCGTCCTGCCAAGACCGCTTCAAGTCGTTGGCGGCGCGGCCGCAGCGTTCGTGCTCATACTTGGCGGCCTTGCCGCCGGCCTCGTAGGCCACCTGCGGCGTGCAGTATTCGCGCAACCCGGCCTCGTGGCGGTTGCGCAGCTCGCCGCGAGCGCCGCACAACTGCCCGTCGAACACACGCCCGGCGCGACCTTCGGCGAATGCCTTGTCCGGCGTGCAGTAGCCGCGCGCCACGCCCTCCAGCCGGCCGCGCTCGTAGGCGGCGGCGTCGATCGAAATGTTGTGCGCGCCGCAGTTCGCGCGCCAGTACTCGACCGCATTGCGCCCTTCCGATCCGTCCTTGTAGCCGACCTCGTGCCACTTGCCTTCGGTGCACGCCTTGTCGGCGAACATGCTGGCGCACCCGCCCAGCAGCAGTGTCAGCGGCAAAGCAAGGAAGATTCTGCGCATGCACGGGCTCCGGCGGGTCATTGCATCCGATTGTGCCCGGGTGATGCACCCGCCGCAAAGGGTCGCGACGGGTTAACCCGTTCGTCCGGTTTTCAGCCTGGTTTCAGCCAGGCTGCCTATCGTGGGCACACACGAACCCACGACAGGAGTCACGACATGAAGAACACCGTACGCAATTGCATCGTCACGCTCGTCGCCGCAACAAGCCTGATCGCCACCGCCCATGCGGATGACGATCACGCCAAGTCGGAGGCAATCGCCAAGTCGCTCGGCTTCATCAGCCTGGAACAGGCGACGGAAAAGGCGCTTGCCGCTAAACCGGGCGTGGTGGTCGAGGCGGAACTCGACGATCGAGATTTCGGCAAGGGCTGGGATTACGAGTTCGAGATCGTCGATGCCGACGGCCGCGAGTGGGACGTGAAGGTGGACGCCAAGACGGGCGAGGTGCGCCGCGTCTGGCGCGACTGGTTCTGACGGCGTTAAGCGTGGCAGGGGCGGCGGGATGACCCGCCGCCCTCAAGTGCCTGCCCTGGAAAGCGCGCCGGATGGCGCGCTCCGGGCATGCGCCGTGGAAAGCGACATCTGGTGCGGCATTTGGCGGTGCCAGGCCTGCAATTGCCTATCCACGAGCCTTTCAGGCCGGTGATTTTCAGCTTTTCTCGCGATGCACCGCCAGCGGACCGGGAGCCTGGCAGACCGGCATCATCGAGATGACGTTGATGTTGACGTGCGCCGGGCGGCTGACGACCCACCACACGGTGTCGGCGATGTCCTCTGGCGTGATCGGCTGGGTGCCGGCATAGACGCTGGCGGCCTTGCCCGCGTCGCCGCCAAAGCGGATCGCAGAAAACTCGGTACCACCGCACAGGCCGGGCTCGATGTCGGTGACGCGGATGGCCGTGCCGAGCAAGTCGGCACGCAGGTTGAGGCTCAACTGGTGCACGAAGGCCTTGGTGGCGCCATAGACGTTGCCGCCGGGATACGGGTACTCGCCAGCAATCGAGCCCATGTTCAGGATGTGGCCGCGATTGCGTTCGACCATGCCGGGCAACACCAGGCGCGTGACGGTCATCAGGCCGCGCACATTGGTGTCGACCATCGTCTCCCACTCGTCGAGGCTGGCCATGTGCGCCGGCTCGAGTCCGAGCGCGAGGCCGGCATTGTTCACCAGCACGTCGATCGCCGCCCACTCGGCCGGCAGGCCGGCGAGCACGTGCTCGACCATGGCGCGGTCGGTCACGTCGAGTTCCAGCGGCAGCACGGCATTGCCGAGTTCGTCGCGCAAGGCGACCAAGCGTTCCATGCGCCGCCCGGCAGCGATGACGCGTGCACCCTCGCGCACCGCGCGGCGCGTGATTGCCGCGCCGAAGCCCGCGGTTGCGCCGGTAATCAGAAATATCATGGCTTCCCTCCTCCATCAACGAATCGGATCGCGGCGCATCGCAGGGCTACGGTTCGCCACATGCAGCGGTTTGGCGCCGTTGGTGCCGTCATTTCATCACATCGAAGCCCATGTCCTGCATGGCAGAATCGAATTCCCCGTTCATCAGGAGTGCGCCATGCCGAACATCAAGATCCTCGCCCCACTCGCCATCGCGCTTGCGCTCGTCGGGTGCAGCTCGGCGCCAACCTCGCAGCAGCCGGCACCGCCGCCGCCGGCTGCACCGGCCGCGACCAGCCCCGAAGTCGCGCCCGCTGCCGCGGCGGCCGCGCCCGACGCCACGCCGGCCGCCGAAGCCGCGCCCGCCCTGACCACCAGTGTCGGCGGCAAGCTCAGCTATCGCACCCGGCAGGCATTGCCGCCCGAGGCGGTGATCCGCGTCCAGCTCGTCGAAGCGGCTTCGGGCGGTACGCCCGCCAAGGTAATCGGCGAACAGGTGATCGAGGCAGCCGGCAAACAGGTGCCGATCGACTTCAAGGTGGCCTACGATCCGGCCGCGATTTCGGCCAAGAAGCGCTATCAGCTCAATGCGCAGATCGAGGTCGGCGGCGAGCCGGTGATGAAGAGCACCGGCACCAACCGCGTGCTCACCGCCGGCAACCCGAAGACACGCAACCTCGTGCTGCAGCCGACGGGCGCCAAGAAGAAGAAACCGTGAGGCAGGTCCACACCATGCTGCGCCTGGTCAGCCGCGGCCGCGGCATGACCGAATTCACTGCGGCGGCGCGCGACTGGGTGCGCGCGCAGGGCATGCGCGACGGATTGCTGACGCTGTTCGTCCGCCATACGTCGGCAAGCCTGCTGATCCAGGAGAACGCCGACCCGGACGTGCGTTCCGATCTCGAACGCTTCTTCGCACGCCTGGTGCCCGACGGCGACCCGCTGTTCGAGCACATCCAGGAAGGGCCGGACGACATGCCGGCCCACGTGCGCTGCGCGCTGACCCAGACCCACCTCTCGGTACCGTTGATCGCCGGCGCGCTCGCGCTGGGAACCTGGCAGGGCATCTATCTTTTCGAGCATCGCCGGCACGGCACACAACGCGAGGTGGCATTGCACTTGCTGGGTGAATGAGTTCGCCGCCCGGGGTCGACCTGACGGCGGCGCCGGCGGCGCGTATCATTCGCCATTCATAACGCATCGGGAGACGGCATTGACGCACCGGGTCGAAGGTTGCGAGCTGTGCGAACAGACGGGCGGAACGCCCGTCTGGCAGGACGGCGCCTGCCGCGTGGTGCGTGTGGACGATGCCGACTACCCGGGCTTCTGCCGCGTCATCTGGCACGACCACGTCGCCGAGATGAGCGACCTGACTGGCACCGAACAACGACACTTGATGGGCGTAGTCAATGCCGTCGAGGCGTCGCTGCGCAAGCTCTACCGGCCGGACAAGATCAACCTCGCGAGCCTTGGCAACGTGGTGCCGCACCTGCACTGGCACATCATCCCGCGCTGGCGCGACGATCGGCATTTTCCCAAGCCGGTCTGGGCCGTGCCGGAACGCGACAAATCCGCGCCGCGCCCGGCCGTCCCGGACCAAACCCTGCGCGACGCCATCGTTCAGGTGCTGGCGGAAGCACAGGGGGGTGGCGTATGAGCCACCTGGCGAGGGGCCCCGCGAAGCGGGGATCGACAACAAAACGGCCTTGCGGACGCACGACCCGCTACGACAACGAACCAACCTTGACCCTTGGGAGGCAACGCGCATGAGCGTTCCCGTCGCGCCCGGTGTGGCGTTTTCCGATGTGCCGAGTGCCAAGCACTGGCTGTCGCGCCAGCCGCAAGCTAATCCCGCACAACTGCAGGCCGCACTCGCCACCGAGATCGGGCATCTCAATCGCGATTCCACGATTGCACCGGCGATGCGTCTGGCACTGCTCGAGTTCCTGCGCGAAGCCGTGGCCTACGCGCAGACCGAGTGTGCGAAAAAGTTTACCGGCCGCGCATTGCCGCTGGCCCCGCACGAGCAAGCCGCCTTCGAGGCCAGCCGCACGTTGTGGCAGTTGCTTGGCGACGGTTATCGCGTCTGCCTCGATGCGGCCGAGGGCGGCAATCCCGAGTGCCGGCGCGATGCGGCGCTGATCTGCCAGCGCGCGCTGGCGATCGCGACCATGTTGCAGTACGACTCGTATCGCGCGCAGCATGAAGTCGGCAGCGTTTTCTGGCAGAACCTGCACCGCCTGTATGCGGCGGCGGAGCGCCTGGGCTGCGCCGAAACCGAGGTGGACGATGGCCAGCGCCTCGTCGCGCGCAGCGCCACGCCGGCCGCCTCATACGCGCTGGCGTTGCTGTTGTGCGCGGCAAGCCCTTATCAGCTGACGCAGCGGCAGGTGGTAGCCCTGCGCCGCTGGATTGCGCGCTGGTGCACCAAGGTCACGGTGCACCGCCAGTCTCCGCCCGACGAAAACCCGGCCGCCCTGCCGGTCGACCTGGCCGGTTCCGCGCCGGCCGGCGTGATCGTCTCGCCATCGCCGGATGTGCGCTGGCTCGACACGACCGCGGTACGCACCTCGATCCGCGGCCGGCTGGTGAAAATGAAGGAGGGGGTGCCGCCCGCCGAACTGAACCTGGGCGATGACATTTCGGCGGATGTGGCCGAGGATCTGCTGCTGCATCTTTACCGGCACACGACGCGCACTTCGCTGCCGCGTGTGCATCCGCGCCGCGACGCCCACGGCGAGGTCAAACTGATCAGCGGGCTGTCGGGAATTCATTACCACGTCAGCGGCAAGCTGTTCCGCGAACCCGGCAGCACGTCGACGATGACGCGCCAGCACGCCGCCGAACTCGCCACGCTCGGCCGCGTGGCAACCGCCGAAGAGGAATCGCGCGCCGCACGCGACTTCCTGCCAGAGACATGGCGCCTGCTCGACCAGAGCGCAGGCGGGTTGCGCATTTCGCGCGACGCCGGCTCACCGCAGCGGCGCATTGGCGCGGGCCAGTTGCTGGCGCTCAAGGGGCATGGCGACGAGAGCTTCCTGCTCGCCATCTCGCGCTGGCTGGTGGCCGTCGGCCAGGGTGAAGTGCAGGCGGGTGTGATGTGGATTCCCGGCGTCCCGCTCGGCGTGACCGCGCGCACTGCCGAGCTTGCCGGCCGCGAGAACTTCGAGCGTGCCTTCGTGCTGCCGGAGATCGAGCGGCTCAAGGTGCCCGGCAGCATCATCTTGCCGCTCAACAGCTTCCGCGGGCCACGGGAAATCGAGCTGATCAATCCGACGGTGGGCCGTGTCCGCCTTACGGCATTAATGCAGCGTGGGCTGGATTTCGATCGCGTACTATTCGAGACCTTGAGCTAGAACGACTAGCTGGATGAATCGCACGCGCGTTGCCCCGGGGTTTCCATGGATTTTCCGCAGTTGCAGTTCGACTACGCCGACCCAAAGCAGTGCCTGGACCTGCTTCAGTCGGTTCCGCTGACCAATCTCGACCTTGCGCGCGACGTACTGGTGCGCGTGATCCGCGGCATGCTCGCAACGCCGCCGGCGCCGCTGGCGCACCTCGAGGTGCTCGAGCAGGCGCGTCCGTCGGTGAGTTTCGTCACCGGCGAACTGGCCCGGCGGTACGCTTTCCAGCCCCTGCCGCCGGCCCTGCAGGAACAGGATCTGCTGCTGCAAGTGGTTTCCCTGCTGCAGGCTATGGCCCACTCGTACTCGGAAGTGGCGAACCGCGGCGGCGACCTGGCAACGATCCAGAGCCGGCTCGCGCTGATTTGCCAGCGCTGCATCCATTACTCCGGGCGCGCAATCCTCGAGCACTTCCGCGCCCGGCGCGAGATTCCGCCCGGACTGTGGATCGACCTGCACGGCTATTACGCAACCGCCGAGGAATGGAACATCGCCGCGGTGCGCGTGGTCGAGCCGCTGAACGAACTGCATGCGGCGGAATCCTGCCAGGATGCGTACAGCACGATCCTGCTGGTGGACCTGGCGAACCCGTACAGCCGGCTGCCGCGCGAATTCATCTGGGTGTTGCGCTGGGCATCGCTGTTCGCGCAGGAAACGAGCATCGTCCCGCCAACCGGTTCGGCCGAGGAATCCAAGTGCTACGGCGTGGATTTGATGCTCGACCACGGCCTGCGTCCGCTGACCATGCTGGCGCACAGCGCCACCCTGCACCGCTTCGACGGCTCGAAGCTGGCGCCGCGCGTGCAGCAGTTGATCTTGAAGCTGCGCGAGGGCGAGAAGCCGACCGACCTCGGGCTCGGTGACGACATCGTGATGCCGCAAGGCGCACGCCTGCTGCTGCAACTGTACCGGCCCTGGTGCCATGCTGCGGCGACGCGCCGCTACCAGCGCCGCGTCGGCGGCGGCACGGCGCAACTGAGTCTCGGGCTGGACGCGATCCATTACCACACCAGCGGCGAGGAGTTCGTGCAGCCTGAGCCGACGCGCAATTACACGCGCGCGCAGGTGGACAGCATCCTGACCTTCGGCGAACGTGTCGAGGGCGGCGAAAAGCTGCAGTTGCGCGCCGCGCAGATCGGTTTCGGACTCGAAACCTGGGACGTGGTCAATCAGTCGGTTGCCGGATTTCGGCTGCGCTATGAATCGGCCGAGTCGCGCATGGGCAGCCGCATCGAGAACAACCAGCTGGTCGGCGTGTTCCCGCCCGACGGCGAGTGCATGCTGCTGGGCCACGTAAGCTGGACGATGTACGAATCGAGCGGTGCGCTGATGATCGGCATAGCGTTGCTGCCCGGCACGCCCGAAACGCTGGCGGCACGCCAGGTCGGCGTGAATGTCGGCAGTACCTCGAACCCCTATTCGCGCGCCTTCGTGCTGCCGGCCGTCGCAGCACTCAAGGAACCGAACTCGCTGATCGTGCCGCGCGGCTGGTACCAGAAGGACCGCGTGCTGGAGCTGTATATCGACCACCCGGTGCGCGCCCGGCTGGGCGCCCTGTTGTTCCAGGGCGTCGATTTCGAGCGCGTCGCCTACGTAGTGGTCTGAAGCGGGGTCTCGGCGCGCATGACGCGGCGCGACGGCAGTCGCATCGTGAAAGTGCTGCCCTCGCCCGGCATGCTGTCGACATCGAGCCGCGCCTGGTGGCGCTCGAGCACATGCTTGACGATGGCCAGCCCGAGCCCGGTTCCGCCCGATTCGCGGGAACGGCTGCGATCCACGCGATAGAAGCGCTCGGTCAAGCGCGGCACATGGCGCGCTTCGATGCCTATGCCGTCATCCTGAACGCCGAGCAGCCCCTGCCCTTCTTCCATCCGCCAGAACAGGCGGATGCGTCCGCCGGCGGGCGTGTAGCGCACGGCGTTGCTGGCAAGGTTGCCGAGCGCGCTGTGCAACTCGCGCTCGCAGCCGACGATGGCGGCAGCCGGCCCCGCGTCGACCACGACCTTATGATGGCCGCACGACAGTGTCTGCGCTTCGCGCGCAACCGTCTCCAGCATTACCTGTACGTCGATCCTTTCCTCCGCAGGCACCGGCGAGCCCGTTTCGAGCGACGACAGCGTCAGCAGGTCGGCAACCAGCCGCTGCAGACGGGCGCTCTGCTCCTGCGCGGCGGCGATGAAACGCTGCCCCTCCTCGCTGCCGATCGATGCCGGATCGTCGGCCAGCATTTCAAGATAGCCGTGGATCACCGTCAGCGGTGTGCGCATCTCGTGTGACACGTTGGCGACGAAGTCGCGCCGCATGGTTTCGAGCCGTTCGACATGCGTGACGTCGCGCGACAACAGCAGGCGGTGGTCGACGCCAAATGGAATCAGCTGCACCGACAGCATGCGGCCGACCGGCGCGGCCGCCGGCATCAGCAGCGGTACAGCAGACTCCCCGCGATCAAGGAGATCGACGAACTCCGGGTGGCGCACCAGATTTGCCAGCGGCATGCCGGTGTCGCGCTCGGCATCGACACCGAACTGCTGCTCGGCAACCCCGTTGATCCACTCGATCAGATTGGCATCGCGCAAGATCACCACGCCGTCCGGCATCGCCTGGGTGGCCGCGCGCTGGCGTTCCAGATCCTGCGCCAGTTGCTGGCGGTCGGCATTGACCAGCCGGCGTCGCCGGTGCAGCGCCGAGTACAAATGCGCCCACACGCCGCGACTGTCGGGTACCGGAGTATCGGGGGGGGCGCGCAGCCAGGCATCGAGCCGGCCGACGTTCAGCAGATGATGGGCCAGCAAGCCGAGTACCACGGCGAGCAGCAGCGCGAATGCTGCTGCCGGACCGGCGAGCAGCCAGAGGATGCCGGCAGGCGCGAGCGCGGCGCCCAGCCACGCGGCGGTGCGTAACCAGATCGGATTCAAACCGGAGGAGCGACCGCGGAAAGGAACGAACGTTATTCTACGCCCGCCCCGGCATCGGCCGACAGGCGATAGCCGCTGCCCCGCACGGTCTGGATCAGGCGATCGTATTGCGTGGCCTCGAGCGCACTGCGCAGGCGGCGGATGTGCACATCGACCGTGCGTTCCTCGACGAAAACATGGTCGCCCCACACCTGGTCGAGTAGTTGCGCGCGCGAATGCACGCGCTCGGGGTGCGTCATCAGGAAATGCAGCAGTCGAAATTCCGTCGGTCCGAGATTGACCGGCGCATCGCCCGCGAGCACGCGGTGCGTCGACGGATCGAGGCGCAAGCCGGCGACGTCCACCACGTCGTCGGTGGCCTGCGGACGCTGCCGGCGCAGCACGGCCTTGATCCGCGCCACCAGCTCGCGCGGACTGAACGGTTTGGTGATGTAGTCATCGGCACCGCTTTCGAGGCCATTGACCTTGTCCTGCTCCTCGCTGCGCGCGGTGAGCATGATGATCGGCACGGTGCGTGTGCGCTCCTCGGCACGCAGGCGGCGCGCCAGTTCGACGCCATTCATGCCGGGCAGCATCCAGTCGGCGAGCACGAGATCGGGCAACGCCTCGCGCACCAGACGCAATGCGGTCTCGGCGTCGTTGGCGCGCATCACCTGATGGCCGGCGCGGATCAGATTGACGGCGATCAGCTCCTGGATCGCCGGCTCGTCCTCGACGAGCAATATGTTTGCAGCCATGTGGCAGGCACCGTGATTTTGGATCTGCCTCATTCTATTTCCGGGCGATGACGCTTTTGTGACACGCGTCATGTTTCTGGCTAGCGCGCGCGTTGGGGTAAACTGGATGCCTGACCGACAGGAGATTGCAGCCATGGCCGGCCTCGACAAGAACACCCCGATCCCCACCGAAATCAAGTTGCACCAGAAATCCCACCTCATGGAGGTGTCGTTCTCCGACGGCTCGCACTATTCGATGAGCTTCGAGTTCCTGCGCGTCTATTCGCCGTCGGCCGAAGTGCGCGGCCACGGGCCGGGGCAGGAAGTGCTGCAGGTCGGCAAGCGCGACGTGGATATCGTGCGACTGGAGCCCGTCGGCACCTACGCGGTGCGCCCGGTATTCTCCGATGGCCACGATTCCGGCATCTACTCGTGGGATCACCTGCACCTGCTAGGCCAGCACCACGACGAGCTGTGGGCGGAATACCTGCGCCGCATCGACGAGGCGGGCGCCAGTCGCGACGCTGCCCTGAATCCGCCACCGCCGCCCAAGGCAGGTGGCTGCGGGCATCATCACTGAGCCACGATCGACGATTCACAGGCAGACGGATACAGAATTGAGCGATAGCGAAACCCACTTCGGCTTCGAGAAGGTCGCCGAAAGCGACAAGGCCAGGCGCGTTGCCGGGGTGTTTTCCTCGGTTGCGGATTCCTACGACGTGATGAACGATCTCATGTCGGCCGGGCTGCACCGGGTGTGGAAGGCGTTTACGGTGCAGATCGCCGGTGTCCGCGCCGGCGACCGGGTGCTCGACGTCGCGGGCGGCACCGCCGACCTCTCGCTCGCTTTCGCCAAACGCGTGGGCCCGAGCGGGCAGGTGTGGCTTACCGACATCAACTTCGCCATGCTCGCGCGCGGCCGCGACCGGCTCGTCGACCATGGCTTTCTCGGCCCGGTCGCGCAATGCGACGCCGAAAAGCTGCCTTTTCCGGACGACTACTTCGACTGCTGCACCGTTGCATTCGGCCTGCGCAACATGACGCACAAGGATGTCGCACTGGCCGAGATGCGCCGTGTGCTCAAGCCGGGCGGCCGCCTGCTGGTACTGGAGTTCTCGAAAGTGTGGAAGCCGCTCGAACCGGCCTACGACATCTATTCGTTCAAGATCCTCCCCTGGCTCGGCGACATGATCGCGAAGGACGCCGACAGCTACCGCTACCTAGCGGAATCGATCCGCATGCATCCGGACCAGGAAACCCTCAAGGGCATGATGGAACGGGCGGGCCTGGAGCGTGTCGAATACTTCAACATGACCGCCGGTGTGGTTGCCCTGCATCGCGGTTACAAGTTCTGAACGTTTCCGCCGAATGCGCATCGCCATGATGCGGGACGGAAAACGCGACGATGTCGGACCAACCCAAGGAGATGAACAGGATGAAACGTTTTCTCGCAGCAGTTGCCCTCGCATTTGCTTCGGTCGGAATCGCGGTGATTCCGATGGATGCCGAAGCCGGGCGCAAACTGGGCGGCGGCAAGTCCTTCGGCATGCAGCGCGATAGCAACGTGATGAAGCGCGATGCCACGCCGGACGCGCCGGCCTCGCCCGCCGCAGCGGCACCGGCACAACGTCCCGGCATGGCCGGCAACGCCACGCCGGCAGCGCAACCGCAACGTTCCTGGCTCGGACCGCTCGCGGGTCTTGCCGCCGGCCTCGGCCTTGGCGCGCTGCTCGCCGGTTCCGGACTCGGCGGGATGATGGGCACCCTGCTGATGGGCCTGCTGATCGCCGCTGCGGTATTCATGGTGCTGCGCATGCTGCGCGGGCGTTCCGCGCCTGCCGCGCAGTCTTCTCCGATGCAGTACGCCGGAGCCGGCGCACCCGCGCGCGAGCCGGTGAGACTCGAACCGACCGGCGGCGTGACCGATCCGGTGCCTGGGATCCGGCCTTCCACCTCGGTTGGTGCGACGGTGAGCACCCACTCTACAAGAGGCGGGACGATCCCGGCAGATTTCGACGTCGAGGCCTTCGTGCGCAATGCCAAGCTGAATTTCGTGCGTCTGCAGGCCGCGTTTGACGCTGGCAATGCGGACGACCTGCGCGAATTCACCACGCCGGAGGTGTTCGCCGAACTGAAGCTGCAACTCACCGAACGCAGCGCAGGCTCGCAGCCGACCGACGTGGTCGCCCTCGAAGCCGAGGTGCTGGACGTCACCTCAGAAGCCACCCGGCACGTCGTCAGCGTGCGCTTCCAGGGCCAGTTGCGCGAGGATCGCAATGCACCGCTGCAGTCCTTCGACGAAGTCTGGCATCTGACCAAACCGGTGACCGGCGGCGGTTGGGTGGTGGCGGGCATCCAGCAGATGGAAGCCGCCTGATTCGGCTTGAGGCAAAATGGGGGCTCTTCGGAGCCCCTTTTTCATGCTGAACCAGTTCGCCATCGCCACCCTCAACCACCTGCTCGCGCAGGCGGCGTGGGCGTGCGAAAAGCTCAAGCCGCACACCGGCCGCGTTGCGCTGCTGGTTTCCGCACCGGTCGCGTTGCGCCTGCAGGTGGATGCCGACGGACGATTCGCCGAGGCTGCGGCAGACACACCGGCCGATGCCACGATCGAGTTGCCGACCGCTGCGCTACCGCAGATCCTGCACGGCTTCGATGCCGTGTCGCGCCAGGTGTCGGTCAGCGGCAATGCCGATTTTGCCGAGACGCTGGGCCACGTGCTGCGCAACCTGCGCTGGGACGTGGAGGAGGATTTGTCGAAAGTCTTCGGTGACATCATCGCCCATCGCCTTGTCGGCGGATTCAATCAGTTCGTCGCCTGGCAGCAGTCGGCGGCGCGCAACTTCGCCGAATCGACTGCCGACTACCTGACCGAGGAACGCCCGGTGTTGCTGCGCCCGCAGGCGGCAGCCGGATTCGCCAGCGAGACCGATGCCTTGCGGGACGACCTGGCGCGCCTCGAAAAGCGCATCGAGCGCATCGAACTTCAGTAGACCGGTTCGGAAGGCCCATGGATAGGGCGTCTCGAGCGCACAACACCGAGACACCGCGCCACACATTGATTTCAGGCCATGCCTGCCTGAACGCCTTTATATATGCGGCTCACAGGCCTGCGATTAGGGATCAACCCCAACCCAGCCTGAAGCCTGCCCCGACCATCACGAACACGATCGACAGCAGGGTCACGGGCCAGATGTGCCAAGCCATGGCCGGCAACGATGCGGCGGTGAGGTGCGGAATCAGGCGCAGGCGCGCATCGAGCGCGAACACGGCCGTGGTGGCGAGCAGCCCGAGCTTGGCTGCAATCAGATGGCTTTGCGGCGTGGCGAGCGCGAACCATTCTCCCGGCGGGAGTTGCAGGTGGGCCAGCCACAGCCCGCTCAGCACCTGGGTGATCAGGGCCGGAATGCCGATGCGCTCGAAACCCTGCTCGAAATTCAACAGGACCGCCGGGTCGCGCGCTCGCAGCGCACGCGGCAGCACGGCGGTGGCGAGCACGAGGTGGCCGCCGGTCCAGATGGCGGCGCCGAGCAGGTGAAGGAGCAGCGCAGTGGCGTACATGCCGGTCATGCTAGCCGCGGTGCCGGCAGCGGCCATTGACGATGGTCAAGTCGCATGACAACGGACAACAGTGGGTGATCGCTCTCACTGTGCGCAGCCCACGCAGCCGTGTTCAGCTGTCAGCGGCGAGCGGCATGGTGACGACGAAGGCAACGCCGTCGCCCTCGCTCAGGTTGTGCGCGGCAATCGTGCCGCCATGAAATTCGGCAACCATGCGGGCGACGTAAAGGCCAAGCCCGAGATGCGGTTCGGTGCCGCTGCGATCTTTTCGGACCGAGACCATCGACTGGAACAGGCGGTCGCGCATCTCCGCCGGCAGTTGCGGGCCGCGGTTGGTCACGATCAGTTGCGCCGCGTTGTCAAACCGCACGAGGTCGACGCGGATCGGGCTGCCCGGCAGCGCAAAATCGACTGCGTTGGCGATCAGCTTGTCGAGCATCTGTGCCGCAAGGTCGGGCGCGCCATCGAGCTTCAGCGGCTGGCTTTCGATGCGCAGGTCGAACACCTGCGGCTTGAACGCCTGGCGATAGCCTTCCACGCAACCGGCCACCACCGCGGCGAGGTCGAAGCGCTCGCGCTCGGCGACCGACAGGCTTTGTTCCAGCCGCGTGGCTTCGGACATGCGCGTCAGCACCGTGGTGAGGCGAGTCAGCCCGTCGTTGGCACGGTCCAGATAGACGCCAGCGTCCTGTGGCAGCTCGGTCAGGCGCAGATTTTCGAGCGAGGAGCGGACCACTGCGATCGGCGTGCGCAACTCGTGAGAAAGACGGCTCGCCATGCCTTCGAGGTAGCCGTGGTGTTCGCCCAGGCGCGTGAGCAGGCGGGAGAAGCTGCGCGACAGATCGCCGACCTCGTCGCCGGAAGTCGAGCCCGCGATGGTGCCGGTGATGCGGCCCTGCGCGTCGATCGCCGAATCGGCCTCGTCGCGCAGGTGGCGGATGCGCCATGAAAGGCGCGAGGCGAAGCCGAGCAGCGCAAGGGCAATCAGCGCAAACACGACGAGGGTGATCAGCAGCAGGCGCTCGAGCGCCGCGTTGCGCGCGACGAGGATGGCATTGGTGGTTTCCTCGGCGACGACTGCGCCGATCACCTCGTCGCCAGCCCAGATCGGGTGGGCGGCCGAGACGATGGCAACCTTGCCGTCCGGCGTCTGGCGTACCTCGGTACGCTCGGCGCCGAGGAATGCAGCACTGATTTCCTGCGCGGTGGAGATGATGTCGGCATCGATGGTGTCGTCGAAATCGTCCGGCGGTGGCGGCATCAGCCAGCGCAGGGGCGCTTCCATCCAGCCGCGCCATACCGGGACGGTTGTCTCGGCGCGCTTGGGTTTCAGGCTGCCGGCCAGCGCAATGACGCGATAGCGGCGATCGACCACCCAGATTCGAGAGCTGGCCCGATCGAGGCCGCGCAGGATCGCGGCGACTTCATCGAAGCTTTCTTCGGCGTCCGGTTCGCCCGGGCCCTCGGGCGCAATCGTTTCACCGCGCGCCTCGGCAAGGCGCTGCAGTTCTTCCTGCGCCTGGCGGCGCAGGGCCGATTCGTCCGGGCGCACGCCGAGGAGGCGCGGACGCTCATGGAGTGCGGTGGCAATTGCGCGGGCCGTGCCGAGCAGCGCCGATTGCTGCGCTTCGAGCAGAAAGCGCTCCATCTCGCGCACGTAGCGATACCCCGCCCAGGGAAGGGCCAGCAACGCAAGCGAAACGAGGGCAAGTTTGCTGCGCAGCGAAAGGTCGAGGCGCGGAAGGCGCATGTCATCCGCGCCAGCGGTATCCCATGCCGTAGACGGTTTCGATCTCGTCGAAGGCGGTGTCCACGGTGGCAAATTTCTTGCGAATGCGCTTGATGTGCGAGGTGATGGTGGCATCGTCAACCACCAGTTCTGCATCGCGCATAAGCTGTTCGCGGTCTTTCACGTGACCCGGAAACTTGGCCAGCGTATGAACCATCCAGAACTCGGTGAGGGTCAGGTCGACCGGCTGGTCGTTCCAGCGCGCGACGAAGCGTTTGAGGTCGAGCTTGAGCGGTCCGCGCTCGAGAATTTCTTCTGCCTGCTCGGGAGCACGCGCGACCTCGACGCGACGGAACAGCGCGGCGATCCTGGCAACGAGCTGTGGCAGGCTGACGTCCTTGGTCAGATAGTCATCGGCGCCGAGACGAAGGCCGGAGACGACATCCAGCTCGGAATCGCGCGCCGTCAGGAAGATGATCGGCAGCGAAGCGGACATGGCGCGCAGTTCGCGACACAGGTCGAACCCGCCGTCGACGTCTTCGCCGAGTCCGATATCGATCACCGCCAAGTCGGGGAGGCGCGAGCGGAATGCGGTCATCGCTTCGGCACGTCCGGCGTGGGCCGCGACCTCGTAGCCGTGGCGGCGCAGCGCATCGGCGTAGTTGTTGCGGATGGCGGCATCGTCTTCGACGATCGCGATACGGCGGGCCATGGCGGTTCTTCCCTGTCTATGCAGTTGCGCGGACTATACCGCAGGGGCCCGAAGCGCCGCGCGGCACCGTGCGGAGGCAGGTGCAAATCAGATTCCTGCCACAATTGCTCGCCATGACGCCCGAATTGCTGCATGCGTGCGCCCCGGTCCGGGCTTTAAATGGCAGCATGGCAATCGTGATCGACTGGAGCGTTTGATGAGTACTGCCCGCATTTCTACTACCCCTCGCAATCGTCACGCCATCGTCGACTATCTGGCGTTTTCGTTGCTGTTCGCTTCGGTGAGCATCGCAGTCGCGGTCGCTTTGGGTGGAATCGTGCTGTTGCTTGCGCCAGCCGGTGAGCCAGTGCAGAGCATGGAAACGAGCGTCTCGAGCAGCTTGCAGCTTTCCGGAAACAGGCAGGAAAGCCCGGCGCCGGGGAAATGAGAAAATCCGGGCTGCAATCTTTCGATGTAGCGCTGGGCGTGGAATGCGCCTGGCCGGCCGATTGCGTGACCGCGGCGGTCGCGCCGCCTGCCGCGGCACAGGTGCAGCGCGGCAAGCAGTGGCGCCGTCTGGCGGCAGCGGTTTTCGCGAGCGCCCTGCTGGTCAGCCTGATCGCGATGGTAGCCGGTACGACCGACATCGGTGCTGTCTTTCCCGCCGGCTTCCCGGTGCTCGGCAACTAGAATCGCAACCGAGCAAGAAAAAAGGCAGCCGAGGCTGCCTTTTTTGTTCCGCGTGCTGCAGGTTCAGTGGCGCTTGCGCAACTTCTGGATCGCCGCAAGCTGGGCAGCGAGCGCAGCAAGTTCTGCCGTGGCGGTGGCGATCTCGAGTTTGTCGGTCGCGCGGGAACGCGCTTCCTCGGCCTGCTTGATTGCCTCGTGCGCCTTGGCCTCGTCCAGATCCTTTCCGCGGATCGCGGTGTCGGCCAGCACGGTCACGGCGTTGGGCTGCACTTCGAGCATGCCGCCGGCGACGAAGATCAGTTCTTCATCCGCACGATCGGGCAGCTTGAGGCGCACCGCGCCCGGCTTGATGCGCGTCATCAGCGGGGTGTGGCCGGGCAGGATGCCGAGCTCGCCGGATTCGCCCGGCAGCACGACGAACTCCGCCAAGCCGGAGAAGATCTGCTCCTCGCCGCTGACCACGTCTACTTGAACGGTCATTGCCATATCGACTCCGTTACGGGTGACCCGGACAGGTGGCGCGGTCGCACCCCCCGTCTCGCGTCACGTTTGTCACTGCAGGGTCTTGGCCTTCTCGAAGGCTTCTTCGATGCCGCCGACCATGTAGAACGCCTGCTCGGGCAGCGCGTCGCACTCGCCGCTGACGATCATCTTGAAGCCCTTGATCGTTTCGGCCAACGGGACGATCTTGCCGGGCGAGCCGGTGAACACTTCTGCCACGTTGAACGGCTGCGACAGGAAGCGCTGGATCTTGCGTGCACGCGCCACCGCCAGCTTGTCTTCCGGCGACAGTTCGTCCATGCCCAGAATCGCGATGATGTCGCGCAGTTCCTTGTAGCGCTGCAGGGTGGCCTGCACCGCACGAGCGGTGTTGTAGTGTTCCTCGCCGACGACCAGCGGATCGAGCTGGCGGCTGGTGGAATCGAGCGGATCGACGGCGGGGTAGATACCCAGAGCGGCAATGTCGCGCGACAACACGACGGTAGCGTCGAGGTGCAGGAAGGTCGTCGCGGGCGACGGGTCGGTCAAGTCATCCGCCGGAACATACACCGCCTGGATCGAGGTGATCGAGCCAACCTTGGTCGAGGTAATGCGCTCCTGCAGGCGGCCCATTTCTTCGGCCAGCGTCGGCTGGTAGCCCACCGCGGAAGGCATCCGGCCGAGCAGCGCGGACACTTCGGTTCCGGCCAGGGTGTAACGGTAGATGTTGTCGACGAACAGCAGGATGTCGCGGCCTTCGTCGCGGAACTTCTCGGCCATGGTCAGGCCGGTCAGCGCAACGCGCAGACGGTTGCCCGGCGGCTCGTTCATCTGACCGAACACCATCGCGACCTTGTCGAGAACCTTCGACTCTTCCATTTCATGGTAGAAGTCGTTGCCCTCGCGGGTACGCTCGCCCACGCCGGCAAAAACGGAGTAGCCGCCGTAGGACTTCGCGATGTTGTTGATCAGCTCCATCATGTTCACGGTCTTGCCGACGCCGGCGCCGCCGAACAGTCCGACCTTGCCGCCCTTGGCGAACGGGCAGATCAGGTCGATCACCTTGATCCCTGTGGGCAGCAGTTCGACCGAGGGAGAAAGCTCGTCGAACTTCGGAGCCTTTTGGTGAATCGCGCGCCTTTCTTCGCAGGGGATCGGGCCGGCTTCGTCGATCGGGCGACCCAGCACGTCCATGATGCGGCCGAGCGTGCCGGTACCGACCGGCACCGAAATCGGCGCACCGGAGTTCTTCACTTTCATGCCGCGGCGCAGGCCGTCGGACGAACCCAGCGCAATGGTGCGCACCACGCCGTCGCCCAGCTGCTGCTGGACTTCGAAGGTAAGCCCGTCTTCGGCAGTGTGGGTACCCGCCGCTTCGTCGAGCTGGAGCGCGTCGTAGACCTTGGGCATGGATTCGCGGGGGAACTGGATGTCCACCACGGCGCCGATGCACTGAACGATCTGTCCGTTACTCATCGTTGTTTCCTCAAAAGCTAGTAATTTCGTTTGACCGCAAGATCAGACCGCCGCAGCGCCGCCGACGATTTCCGACAGCTCCTTTGTGATCGCCGCCTGGCGGGTCTTGTTGTAGACCAGCTGCAGTTCGCCAATCACGTTCTTCGCGTTGTCGGACGCCGCCTTCATGGCCACCATGCGTGCGCTTTGCTCGGACGCCATGTTCTCGGCGACCGACTGGTAAACCAGCGCTTCCACATAGCGGACCAGTAACTCGTCGATCACCGGCTGTGCATCGGGTTCGTAGATGTAGTCCCAGTTGTGCTCACCCGAGGTCTGCAGCCGCTCGCCCGTCAGGGGCAGGAGCTGCTCGATCACCGGTTCCTGTTTCATCGTGTTGATGAACTTGGTGTAGGTGAGGTAAACCGCGTTGACTTCGCCGCTCTGGAACTTGTCGAGCATGACCTTCACCGGACCGATCAACTTGTCAAGGTGGGGCGTGTCGCCGAGTGCCGTGACGTGGGAGATCACCCTTGCGCCGAGACGCTGCATGAAGCCGAGGCCCTTGCCCCCGATGGCGGTGACGTTGATGTCAACACCCTCGGCTTCCCATTCCTTCACCTTGTTCAGCGCGACGCGCAGCACGTTGGTGTTGAGGCCGCCGCACAAGCCCTTGTCCGTCGAGACGACGATCAGGCCTGCGCTCTTGACCTCGGCCTGCTTGGTCAGGAAAGGGTGCCGGTACTCGGAGTTGGCCTGCGAGAGATTGGCCGCCAGTCGACGCACTTTCTCCCCGTAGGGACGCGCGGCGCGCATGCGCTCCTGCGCCTTGCGCATCTTCGACGCAGCGACCATCTCCATGGCCTTGGTGATCTTGCGCGTGTTTTGCACGCTCTTGATCTTGGTGCGGATCTCTTTACCGCTTGCCATTTTCGAGCTCCTTAAGCCAGGTTATGCCCAGCTCTTCTTGAACTCTTCGATGGCGGCGGCCATTTCCTTTTCGCCGTCCTTGTCGAGATCCTTGGTCTGCTCGATCTTGTCCATCAGCGCACCGTGCTTCTGGCGCATGTACTGATGCATCGCAGCTTCGAAAGGCAGAATGCGCTTGACGTCGACATCATCGAACGAGCCCTGGTTGACCGCGAACAGCGAGACGGCCATTTCGGGCACCGGCAGCGGCGAGTACTGCGCCTGCTTCATCAGTTCAGTCACCCGACGACCGCGCTCAAGCTGCTTGCGGGTGGCTTCGTCGAGATCGGAAGCAAACTGGGCGAAGGCCGCGAGTTCGCGGTACTGCGCCAGCGCGAGACGGATGCCGCCGCCGAGCTTCTTGATGACCTTGGTCTGGGCAGCACCGCCGACGCGGGACACCGAAATACCGGCGTTGATGGCGGGACGGATGCCGGCGTTGAAAAGGTCGGTCTCGAGGAAGATCTGACCGTCGGTAATCGAGATCACGTTGGTTGGAACGAACGCGGACACGTCGCCAGCCTGCGTTTCGATGACCGGCAGGGCGGTCAGGGAGCCGGTCTTGCCCTTGACCGCACCGTTGGTCTGGCGCTCGACGTACTCTTCGTTCACGCGAGCCGCGCGCTCGAGGAGACGGCTGTGCAGGTAGAACACGTCGCCAGGATAGGCTTCGCGGCCCGGCGGACGGCGCAGCAGCAGCGAAACCTGACGATACGCCCAAGCCTGCTTGGTCAAGTCGTCATAAATGATCAGCGCGTCCTGGCCGCGATCGCGGAAGTATTCGCCCATGGTGCAACCCGCGTATGGGGCAAGGTACTGCATGGCGGCCGAGTCGGAGGCCGTAGCGGCCACGACGATCGTGAAGGCCATGGCACCGTTCTCTTCCAGCTTGCGCACCACGTTGGCGATCGTTGAGGCCTTTTGCCCGATCGCGACGTAGATGCACATCATGTTCTGGCCCTTCTGGTTGATGATGGCATCAACCGCGACGGCCGTCTTGCCGGTCTGGCGATCGCCGATGATCAGCTCGCGCTGACCACGGCCAACCGGAACCATGGAGTCGATCGACTTCAGACCCGTTTGCACCGGCTGGGACACCGATTTCCGCCAGATCACGCCCGGCGCAACCTTTTCGATCTTGTCGGTTTCGTGCTGTGCGAGAGGACCCTTGCCGTCGATAGGCTGACCCAGCGTATTCACGACGCGACCGATCAGCGCATTGCCGACCGGCACTTCGAGAATGCGGCCGGTACACTTGACGGTGTCGCCTTCGGTGATGTGTTCGTAGTCGCCGAGTACCACCGCGCCGACCGAATCACGCTCGAGGTTGAGCGCAAGGCCGAAGGTGTTGCCCGGGAACTCGAGCATTTCACCCTGCATGACGTCAGTCAGACCATGGACGCGGCAGATGCCGTCGGTCACCGAAACGACGGTGCCTTCGTTGCGCGCCTGTGCGGCGAACTCGAGGTTCTGGATCCGGCTCTTGATCAGGTCACTGATCTCGGAGGGATTGAGGTTCATGAGAATGCTCCTAATTCTTTAGCGCGGAGGCCATGGCGGCAAGCTTGCCGCGGACCGAGGCATCGATGACCTGGTCGCCGATCGCGATCCGCACGCCGCCGATCAGATCCGGATTGACCGTAACGGTCGTCTTGATCTTGCAGCGGTAACGGGTTTCGAGGTCGGCGGTGAGCTGGGCGAGCGTCGCGTTGTCGATGGCGAAGGCCGATTCGATCTCGGCGTCCCTGACGCCCTCGAACTGGTTCTTCAGATCGACGAAAAAATCGCGAATCTCGGGCAGCACCCCGAGTCGTTCATTGTCGACCAGCACCTGGACGAAGTTCTTCTGCTCGGACGTCAGGTTTCCGACGACGTCCACGAAGAACGAGACCAGTTGCGACGGCGTCAGCCGGGGGTTCCCGATGCAATCCTGCATCTGGACATCGCCCACGACAGCCGCCATGCGGTCGAGCGCCTCGGACCATGGCCCCAGCGCATTGCCCGCCTGGGCCAGCGAAAACGCGGCATCGGCGTAAGGGCGCGCGAGGGTCAGGTTTTCGGCCATGGCTTACTTGAGTTCCTGTTTGAGATTGGCCAGCAGGTCGGCATGCACCTGCGGGTTGATCTCGCGGCGAAGAATTTGCGATGCACCGGCCACGGCGAGCTGGGCGACCTGGTCGCGCAGCGCTTCCTTGGCTCGCTGGGCAGCGGCTCCGGCTTCCTTCTCGGCAGCCTCGCGCGCGGCAGCGATGATGCGCGCAGCCTCGGCGCGCGCCTCGTCGACGATGGTCGCGCCCTGCTTCTCGGCAGCGGTACGGAACTCCCCGGCGGATTCACGCGCCTTGCGCAGTTCGTCAACGACCTTCTTCTCGGCGAGCGCGAGATCGGTCTTCGCCTTGTCCGCAGCCGCCAGTCCATCGGCGATTTTCTTCGCGCGGTCGTCGAGTGCCTTCATGATGGGCGGCCACACGAACTTCATCGTGAACCACGCCAGGATGAGGAACACAACCAGCTGCGCGAACAGCGTTGCGTTCAAATTCACGGTAATCGCTCCTTAGCGGTTGATTGGGGAGCCGATTACTTGATGAACGGGTTGGCAGTCGTATACCAGAGGGCGATACCGGTACCGATAATGAACGCGGCATCGATCAGACCGACAAGGAGGAACATCTTGGTTTGCAGCGTGTTCATCAGCTCGGGCTGCCGGGCGGATGCCTCGAGAAAGCGGCTGCCCATGATGCCGATGCCGATACACGCGCCCGCCGCGCCGAGACCGATGATGAGGCCGGCGGCAAGAGCAACAAAACCGACGATGTTTTCCATGACAACTCCTTTGTGTTTAGGGGGTTTAAGGTTGAAAAAGAAATACGAAGGGTCAGTGGCTTTCGTGTGCCTGGCCGATGTAAACCAGCGTCAGCATCATGAAAATGAAGGCTTGCAGCGTAATGATCAGGATGTGGAAGATGGCCCAGATGGCGCCGGCCAGCACCCCGCCAATCCAGAGGAGGCCGCTGCCCAGCGTACCCGCCCAGGCCGCACCCATCAGGGCGATCAGCATGAAGATCAGTTCGCCGGCGTACATGTTGCCGAACAGACGCATGCCGTGCGACACGGTCTTTGCGACAAACTCGATCAGCTGCATCGCGAAATTGATCGGGTAGAGAACCGGATGACTACCGAACGGCGCGGTGAACAGTTCATGCATCCAGCCGCCGATACCCTTGATCTTGACGCTGTAGTAGAGGCAGAGAATAAGCACACCCAGGGACATGCCGAGCGTCGCATTGAGGTCGGCCGTCGGTACGACGCGCATGTAGGCGTGATGTGGATCGTGGCCGGCAGCGCCGTAGATCCAGCCCCAGACGTTCGGGAGCAGATCAAGCGGCAGCAGGTCCATCGCGTTCATGAAAAAGATCCAGACGAACACCGTCAGCGCCAGCGGCGCGATGAAGCTTCGATCGCCATGGATGATCGACTTGGCCTGCGAATCGACCATCTCGACGATGATTTCGACCGCAGCCTGGAAACGGCCGGGAACACCGGCGGTCGCCTTGGAAGCCGCTCGCGAAAACAGAAAGATCGCCAGCAAACCGAGCGAGACCGACCAGAACAGCGTGTCGACGTGGAAGACCGACCAATCGACGAGCGAAGTCTGCTGGGCGCTCTTCAGGTGGGTCAGGTGGTGGACGATGTATTCGGACGCCGTGGGGGCGTGTTCTGCAGCTGCTGCTTCGTGACCGGTCGCCATGATCAGGTTCGAGTTCCAAATACCAAGAAGTTTGCCTGCAGTGCCAGAAACACTCCGATCAACAGGCCACCCCAGTGGAGGTCGCGATAGAGGAAGTGTGCTGCCACCAACAACACTGCTATCGCGGCGAGCTTGACGACCTCGCCAACGAGAAAAACATAGCCGTACGGCGCCCCCGGGCTGGAGGCCAAGGCCTTGAGCCGCAGGGCAAAGACGAGGTTGGGAATGAAACAGGCCGCGCCTCCCAACGCTGCCGACACCGCACCGTGCACTCCGAACACGATCGCCGCGATGATCACCGCCACGACCGTCGCACCCAACTGGAACCCAACCGCCTTGAACATGGCCCCGTCCTGATAGGTGCTTGGCTCTGCACTATTTGCCGTACGAAAAACTTTGCAAGTCTAAGGGTTTCCCCTTGGGAAAGTCAAATTTTTGTTTGCAGCGCACCATTTTACGGTCTGTCGAACGCAAAGCACGATCTGACAAATTTCCGCTTCGAGTAGGACAAGTGCGAGTTGGTCGCCGTAACTTGTTGCCCGCAAAGGGTGTTGACAAACAAAACGAAATGACTAAATATATCGACATGAAACGTGATTACACCGCTGCCATCCCTGCCGAATGGAAAGCCATGTCGCGGGTGTTCTCCGCGCTGGGTGACGAGCATCGGCAGCGGATACTTCTTCTCTTCGACGCCGGTGAGCGCCTGAACGTGGGCCAGATCGCCGAGGTTTCCACGCTGTCGCGGTCTGCGGTATCGCACCATCTGAAAATTTTGCGTGAGGCCGGTGTACTGGACAGCGAAAAGCTCGGCAAGGAAGTGTATTTCTGGATCAACAAATCCTGGCTCGAGCAAACCCTGCGCAACGTGCTCGATTACGTGCAGGGTTCGGCCTGATTTTTCCCTGAAATAACCATGAAATTAGGTACATCGACACGACAATCGCATCAATCCGGAGGTGATGCGGCGACCTCCGTCGTATGGAACACCCATGCGCACTGACCCGCAACGACGCCGCTTCCTGCGCACGGGCCTTGGGCTGGCTGCACTGGGCGCCGCCGGCATGGGCATCCAGGCCGCGGCGCGCACGCAGTTGATGAATCCGTGCCGCGCTGCGCTGCCGCTCGAGCTGGCGAAACACGAGATCGTGCGGGCCGCGTGGGCCGGCCTCGATGCCGCGCAGGTAGTCGATGTGCATGCGCATCTCGCCGGCAGCGGCGATGGCGGAAGCGGCATCACGATTTCGCCGCGCATGTTGAGTCCGCTGTACCCGATGGAGTATCTGCAGCGGCTGTTCTATCTGAACGCCGGTTGCGCGCACGATGATCCGGGCCGCGTTGACGCGAGTTTCGTCGACCGACTGCACAACCTGGCAGAAGGCATGGCGCCAGGATTCAGGCTGCTGTTGTTCGCCTTCGACCGCGCCTACGATGAAGCCGGCACACCGCTACCGGACCGCACCGCATTTCACGTGCCGAATATCTACGCGCGCGAGGTGGCAAGGCGCGACCCGCAACATTTCGAATGGGCGTGCTCGGTCCATCCCTATCGCGCGGATTGCGTCGAGGCACTGGAAGCGGCCAAACGCGACGGCGCACGCGCCATCAAGTGGTTGCCGCCGGCGATGGGCATCGATCCCGCATCGCCGAAGTGCGATCGTTTCTACGAGGCCGCGGCACGCCTGCGCCTGCCGCTGATCAGCCACGGCGGCGAAGAGAAGGCGGTGCACGGCCACGGCTCGCCGGCATTCGGCAACGTAATGCGGCTACGCCGCGCGCTCGACCATGGCGTGCCGGTGATCGTCGCGCACTGTGCGACGCTGGGCGAGGACACCGACCTCGACCGCGGCGCACAGGGGCGGCGCGTGCCGAGTTTCGCCCTCTTTTCGCGCCTGATGGACGACCCGCGCTACACCGACCGGCTGTTCGGCGACATCTCGGCGATCACCCTGCGCAACCGCGACACCGCGCTGCTGCGCGCGGTGATCGAACGCACCGAATGGCACTCGCGCCTGCTCTACGGTTCAGACTACCCGCTGCCCGGCATCCTGCCGCTGATGTCGCCGGCATCGCTGGCGCGTGACCGCATGCTCGACGCAGCGGCCGCACCGGTACTCGAGCACATCCGCGAACACAACCCGCTGCTGTTCGACTTCGTTCTCAAGCGCCATCTGGTATCGAACGGCAAGCGCTTTGCACCTTGCGTGTTCGAAAGCCGGCGCCTGCTCGACCGGCTTTCCGGCCAAGATGACCGCATAATGCGGCTCACCGCCGCCCCGGCTTCACCCACGACTGCCCCGCAACCATGAGCAGCCAGTTCCAGTTGTTGCGCCAGCGCCGCTTCCTGCCCTTCTTCGTCACACAGTTCCTCGGCGCGTTCAACGATAACGTCTTCAAGACCGCACTGATTACCCTGGTGAGTTTTCGCGCCGGCCAGTTAACCACGCTCGACGGCGCCACGCTGGCCACGCTGCTGCCCGGACTGTTCATCCTGCCCTACTTCCTGTTTTCCGCGACCAGCGGACAGATCGCGGACAAGTTCGACAAGGCCGCCGTGGCGCGCGCGGTCAAGGTGTTCGAGATCCTCGTGATGATACTTGCCGCGTGGGGCTTCGTCGCCCACAACCTGCCGGCGCTGGTGGCCGCGCTGTTCCTCATGGGCTTGCATTCCACCGTGTTCGGACCGGTCAAGTACGCCTACCTGCCGCAGCATCTCGCGCAGCTCGAGATCGTCGGCGGCAACGGCCTGGTCGAGATGGGCACCTTCGTCGCCATCCTGGTCGGCCAGATACTCGGCGCCGCGCTGATTTCGGCCAGCGACAGCGGCGTCAATGTCGCCGTAACGGTGATGGGGCTCGCCGTACTCGGCTGGCTGGCGAGCCGCGCGATTCCGCCGACGCCGGCCTCCGACGGGCAACTGAGCATCAACTGGAATCCTCTCACCGAGACCTTCGCCAACCTGCGCTTCGCGCGCGGCAATCGCGTGGTGTGGCTGTCGCTGCTCGGGATTTCGTGGTTCTGGTTCTACGGCGCCACGCTGCTGGCGCAGTTCCCGGCCTTTGCCAGAAACGTGCTCGGCGGCGACGAGAGTGTGTTCATCCTGTTGCTGACGGTGTTCTCGCTCGGCGTCGGCATCGGCTCGCTGCTGTGCGAGAAGCTCTCCGGCGGCAAGGTCGAAATCGGCCTGGTGCCGTTCGGCGCCATCGGTCTGACGCTGTTCGGCGTCGATCTTTTCCTCGCCGCGCCCTCGGCCGCCGAGCACGGCGGCCACTGGACGAACGTCGCGATCGCGCACTGGCGCGTACTCGCCGACATCGCGCTGATCGGGCTGTTCGGCGGCTTCTACATCGTGCCGCTCTACGCGCTGATCCAGACACGCAGCGAGAAGAGCCACCAGTCGCGCATCATCGCCGCCAACAACATCCTTAATGCCGCCTTCATGGTGGTGTCGGCGGGTGTCAGCGTGCTGCTGTTCAAGGCCGGCCTGACGATCCCGCAGTTGTTCCTCGCCACCGCGCTATTCAACGCGGTAGTGGCGGTCTACATCTACACGCTGGTGCCCGAGTTCCTGATGCGCTTCATCGTGTGGATGCTGATCCACACGGTCTATCGCCTCGACGCCAAGGGCCTCGACAACGTGCCCGAGGAAGGCCCGGCAGTGGTCGTCTGCAACCACGTGAGTTTCGTCGACGCGCTGGTGATCACCGCGGCGTGCCGGCGGCCGATTCGCTTCGTGATGGACCACAATATCTTCCGCACGCCGATCCTCTCGTTCGTGTTCCGCACCAACCGCTGCATCCCGATCGCACCGGCGAAGGAGAATCCGGCGCTGCTCGAGAAAGCCTACGAGGACATCGCCACCGCGCTGGCCGAAGGCGACCTGGTCGGCATCTTCCCCGAAGGCCGCATCACCGACACCGGCGAGATGTATCCGTTCAAGAACGGCATCCGGCGCATCGTCGAGCGCACGCCGGTGTGCGTGGTGCCGATGGCGCTGCGCGGCCTGTGGGGCAGTTTCTTCTCGCGCAAGGACGGCCCGGCAATGAGCAGGCCTCTGCGACGTGGCCTGTTCAGCCGGATCGCGCTGGTCGCCAGCACGCCGGTGGCGCCGGAAGCGGCCACACCCGACAACCTGCAACGCATCGTCACCGACCTGCGAGGCGACTGGAAATGAACTTCGAAGGTATCGTCGTCGGCATTGTCGCCGCCGTGTTCGCGGTCGGCTTCGCCGGCGGCCTGATCGGCGCCCGCCTGCGACGCGGCGATGCCGCGAAGGGCGATGCAGAACTGCGCAGCACACTGGAGCAACTCGCCGCCTGGGCGCGCGGCATGCACGCGGCGCATGAGGAACTGATGGCACGCGTCGCCGCACTCGAAGCGCAGCAGCACGCCGCCGCGCCGCCGGCAGAAGCGCCGGCAGCCACGGTTCCCGACAAGGCGATGCCCGCGAAGGCGCACGAATCGGCGATTTCCGGGGATGCCACGCCAGAAGCCGCGCCGGATCTCGATCTCCAGATCGATGCCCTGGAGAAGGCCGATACATATGCCCGCCAGGCCGATGGCACAATGGCCGCTTCGCCGACGCCTCTACGCGACGCAAGGTCGGAAAGCGAGCGCCAAGCGACACAACAGGGAGCACACGGGGCGCCGCGCCAACCCGCCGAACCGAACTGGCTCACGCGCTGGCTGTTCGGCGGCAACACCGTGGTACGCGCCGGCATCGTGATCCTGTTCTTCGGCGTGGCCTTCCTGCTCAAGTACGCCTACGAGCGCGTGCAGGTGCCGATCGAACTGCGCCTGACCGGCGTGGCGCTTTTTGCCATTGCGTTGCTGGCAATCGGCTGGCGCCTGCGCGACAAGCGCAGCGGTTACGCACAGGCGCTGCAGGGTGGCGGCGTGGGCGTGCTCTACCTCGCCGTATTCGCCGCGCTGCGGCTCTACCAGTTGATTCCCCCTGGCGCCGCGATGGGCCTGCTGATTGGCATCGCCGCCTTTTCGGCCGTGCTTGCCCTGCTGCAGAACGGCCGGTCGCTCGCGCTGCTCGGCACGAGCGGCGGCTTCCTCGCGCCGATCCTCGCCTCCACCGGCAGCGGCAGCCACGTCATGCTGTTTTCCTACTACGCGCTGCTCAATGCCGGCGTGCTCGTCATCGCGCACCGGCGCGCCTGGCGCGAGCTGAACATCGCCGGTTTCCTGTTCACCTTCGTGATCGGCGCGATGTGGGGCGCGGGCTTCTATCGCCCGGCGTTCTTCGCCAGTACCGAGCCCTTCCTCGTGCTGTTCTTCCTGATGTACGTGGCGGTGCCGATTTTCTTCGCACGACTCCAGGCGGTGTCGCTGCGCGCGCCAGTCGACGCGACGCTGGTGTTCGGGGTGCCGCTCGCCGCCTTCGGCCTGCAGCATGGTCTGGTCCGCGACTTCGAGTACGCCTCGGCAATCAGCGCAGCGGTGCTCGCGGCGTTCTACCTGACACTGGCCACGCGCCTGTTCAGGCGCGGCGGCGACACATTGCGCCTGCTGGTCGAGGCGTTCTTCGCGCTCGGCGTGGTGTTCGCCACGCTGGCGATTCCGCTCGCCTTCGAGGGCCGCTGGACAGCCGCGGTGTGGGCGCTCGAAGCGGCGGCCGTGCTGTGGATCGGCGTGCGCCAGCAGCGGCTCGCGCCGCGCCTGTTCGCGGTGCTGCTCCAGGTCGGCGCCGGTGCGATGTTCCTCGCCGACCTGCCGCATGGCGGCCTGCCCTGGCTCAATGCCGGCTTCCTGGGTTGCACCATGGTCGCGCTGGGGGGGCTGTTCAGCGCCGCGTACATCGAGCGCCATGGCGAAGACCTGCGCTCGTTCGAGCGCCCCGTCGGCCACGCGCTGCTGGCCTGGGGAGCCCTCTGGCTGGCCTGTGCCGGACTGGTGCAGATCGACGAGCATGTCGACTACGTGCTGCAGACGCATGCCTCGCTCGCCTGGCTGGCACTGGTCGGCGCGGCATTGGCCGGCATTGCGCGGCGTGTCGGCTGGCGCGGCGGCGCGCGGGTCAGCCTGGCGCTCGCGCCGATCCTGTTGTTGTTCGCGCTGGAGGCGGTCGACGCCTCGGCCGCGCCCTACGGCGAACTGGGCTGGCTGGTATGGCCGGCGGCGTTCACCGCACACTTGTTCGCGCTGCGGCTGCATGAAGAGACGACCCCGCGCGGCGCACCGTGGCTCCATGCGATCGGTGTATGGACGCTGGCGCTGGTGGCTGGCAAGTCGCTGCAATTCGCGCTGTTCGACGCGGTGCCGGAGTCCACCACCTGGGCCGATATCGGCATCGGCCTGGCACCCGCGCTGTTGCTGGGCCTGCTCTGCCGTACCGATCCTGCGCGCTGGCCGTGGTCGCGCAAGCGCGCCTACCTGCTGTTCGGTGCCGGGCCGCTGGCGGCGGGACTGGCACTCTGGTGCTTCGCCGCCAACTGGCATGGCGACGGCAGCGCCGATCCGCTGCCCTGGGTTCCGCTGCTCAACCCGCTCGACCTCACCCTGATTGCGGCGATGCTGCTGATCGCCGGGTGGTGGGCCACACTGCGCGGGCGCGGATTGGTCGAGATCGCACCCAGCCGTGCGCGGATCGCGCTCGCCGCCTGGGGCGCGCTGTGGTTCGTGCTGCTCAACGGCATGCTGCTGCGCGGCCTGCACCACTGGGGCGGCGCGCCCTGGGATTTCGGCGCGATGATGGCCTCGCGCCTGGTGCAGTCGGCGTTCTCGATCTTCTGGACGCTGATCGCGCTGACGCTGATGGTCGTCGCCACACGGCGCGCGGTACGCGGCTTGTGGATGGTCGGTGCCGTACTGATGGCAGCCGTCGTGGCCAAACTGTTCCTGATCGACCTGTCCAATGTCGGCGGCATCGAGCGCGTGGTGTCCTTCCTCGGTGTCGGTGTGCTGATGCTGGTGGTCGGCTATTTCGCGCCGGTGCCGCCCAAAGCGGAGAAAGTCGCATGAAACGCCTGCTCTCGCTGCTGCTGCTGACCCCGGTTCTCGTCTGGGCCGAATCGCAGACCGACTACGCCTATGTCGCACCGATCACCGCATCGGCAGGCACGCCGTTTCAGCGCATTGCGCTGCCCTCGCCGGTGTACGGCACGCTGACGCACGGCGACATGCGCGACTTGCGCGTGTTCAACGCCACAGGCGAGGTGGTGCCGCATGCATTCGAACCGCGCCCGGCGACGCAACTCGATTCGGTGGCGATGCGCGAAGTCCCGCTGTTTCCGCTGCCGCACTCGACCACCACGGGTGGCGGCATCGCCGTTCAGGTGGAGCGGCGCGGCGACGGTACGGTCGTGAACGTGCGCGAGTCAGCCGAACGCGGCATGGCATCGTCCGATGCCTGGCTGCTCGACGCCTCTCAGCTCAAGCAGGGCGTGCGGGCGCTCGAACTGGTGCCCGCCGATGCGAAAGCGCAGTTCGCCGGCCGCATGCGCGTCGAGGGGAGCGACGACCTCGAGCACTGGCGCGTGCTCGCGGGAAGCGCGCCGCTGCTCGTTGCCCATGCCGGTGCGCAATCGCTGGCGCGCCTGCGCATCGAGTGGCCGGCGACCGAGGCGAAGTACTGGCGCCTGAGCTGGGCCGATGGCGCCGCGCACGGGGTTGCGTTCGGCAGCGCCCGGTTCGAACCGGCACAGGTCGCAAGCGAGCCGGCGCGGATATGGCAACGCATCGAGCCGATACGCGTGAATGCCGGCGAGAGCGAATACATCTATGCGCTGCCACCCGGCGCACCGGCGGACAGGCTGCGCATTCATTTGTCGCAGAACAACACGGTCGTGCCGGTCACGGTGCTGGCGCGCGCTGGCAACGAGCGCGACTGGCGCATCATCGGCAGCCATGTCGCCTACCGGCTGGTGCAGTCGAACGGCGAGTTCGAGAACCCGGACCTGCCGGTGAATGCGTCACAGCAACTGATGTTGCGCTTCGACACACGCGGCGGCGGTCTCGGCAGCGGCACGCCGATGCTGGAAATTGGCTGGGTGCCGCACACATTGGTGTTTGCGGCGCGCGGCAGCGGGCCTTTCGTTCTGGCCTACGGTAACGCACAGGCCCGTACCGCGGCGTATCCGATCGCCAGTCTGGTACCCGGTTACTCGGAACGGGAGGTCGAAGCTACGCGTGAACTGATCGGCAACGCGACGCTGGGCGTGCCGGCACAGTCTGGCGGCGACGCCAGGCTGCGCCCGCAGACGGACTTCAGGCGCTGGATCCTGTGGAGCGTACTCGGCATCGCCGTCGTGCTGCTGGGTACGATGGCTTACCGGCTGTGGCGGCAGATGGGCAGCGGCACGACGAGCGACAAGCCGCCGCGCTGAAGCTCGGTGAAGGCCGACCCTAATCGTTCCCCAAATGCATCGGCGCGATCAGCGTCGCCTCGGAATGCATCTCGAAGCTGTCTTTGGCCATGCCTGCGCCCGGGCGCACTTCGCGCGGCAACTTTCCTGCGTAGCCGTCCATCGCCAGCGTGCCCGCCTTGAGGATCTGCGCCATGGTCGCCGCATCCACCGGCGGCGCAAACAGGAAACCCTGCATTTCGCTGCACCCCATTTCGGCCAGTATCTCGGCCTGCTGCTTGGTCTCCACGCCCTCGGCGACCGTTCTGACACCGAGCGTGCGGGCGAGATTGACGATGGCGCGCGTGATCTCGCGGTCGTCCGCCTTGGTGCCGAGATCCTGTACGAAAGAGCGGTCGATCTTGACGCTGTCCACCGGCAGTTGCCGCAGGTAGCTGAACGAAGAATAGCCGGTGCCGAAATCGTCGATGGCTACCGTTGCGCCGAGTCCGCGTATGCATTCGAGCGTGTTGCGCGCGGCATTCATGTTCTTCATGAACAGGTTTTCGGTCACTTCGAGCTGCAGCAACTTGGGATCGATGCCGGTCTTCTTGACCGCGGTGACCACGGCAGTCAGCAGATGGTCCTCGCGGAATTGCATGCTGGACACGTTGACCGCAACCTGCACCGGCTTGAGCCCGGCCTCCTGCCAGGCGCGCTGCTGCCGGCAGGCCTGCATCAGGACCCATTCGCCGATATGCGCGATCAAACCGGCTTCTTCCGCAATCTCGATGAAATTCGCGGGAGCAACCAATCCATGCACCGGGCTGCGCCAGCGCACCAGTGCCTCGGCGCCGATCACACGCAGCGTGCCGGTTTCGACCTTCGGTTGGTAGTGGACCACGAACTCCTGATCGTCGAGGGCACGCCGCAAGCCTTCCTCGACCGCGAGCCTGCGCGAGGCAGCGACGCTCATCGAGTGCGAGAAGAACTGATAGCCGTCCTTGCCCTGCTCCTTGGCGCGGTACATCGCCATGTCAGCGTGCTTGAGCAGGGTGTCGCCGAAGTGGCCGTCACGCGGGTAGCACGCGATGCCGAGGCTTACGCTGGTCTGCACCTTGTGACCGCCGACGGCAAACGGCGAGCGAAAGGCTTCGACCAGGCGCTGCGCGATGGCGGCCATGGCACGGTGATCCTCGACGTCGCGGATCAGCAGCACGAATTCGTCGCCGCCGACGCGCGCCACGCATCCTTTCTCGCCGCCGCGGTTGATCGCCAGTTCGTCTTCGGTGCGCACACAGGCCTGCAGGCGCGCTGCGGCCTGCGTCAGCAGTTCATCGCCGACGGAGTGGCCGAGCGTGTCGTTGATGCGCTTGAAATCATCGAGGTCTACGAACATTACCGCGACCTTGCCTTGCCGGCGCTCGGCCGCCGACAAGGCCTTGACCAGGTCTTCCTGCAGGCGCGTGCGGTTGGGCAGCTGGGTCAGCGCATCGCTGTGCGTCGTCTGCAGCGCCAGTCGCTGGGCCGTTTCACGGCGCGTCGTCTCAACCTGCAACTGGGCATGCAGGCCTTCGATCTCGGCGTGCAGCCGCTGCTTTTCGGACGCATGGGCCGTTTGCGCAAGTTCGACCTGGCGCATCAGTGCGTTCGAGCGTTCTGCATGGGTTCTGGCTGCATGGCCGGCACTGCGGAGCAGCCCCGCCATGCGGATGCATGCGGCTGCCGCCACGCCGAAAGCCGCCACCAGCACTGCTTCCAGCGCCCGATCAGGCTGCATCGCCCCCCATGCGAGCGAAGCAACGACGGCCACTGCTGGCACCAGATAGATGGCGATATTGGTTTGAGCCGGGGCTTGGGCGTTCATGATCTCTCGAGCATATACAGCGACGGGTGCAGACTATCTTGCCTATGCGGCGCAACCGCATGACAAACCGCACGTGCTGCGGAACCCAGGAGACTAATGGAACCCGATCTTGCGAAATGTCACGGGTAGCGTGGCATTGGCGCATGGGCCGGGCCACCGGAAGTCGGCATGAACCGGGCAGATTGCGGCGGATTCGCACCGACCACGCGGCGAGATGTTCGGGTGGAAACGCGTTGCGAGGCGCTGTCGCACCTCACGCACCTGTCGGGGGCAGTTGCACGGCGTGCTACCCGCCATGCGAGCACGGAAACCGCTACGGCAGCGGCAAATCTACCTCGTCGCGCTATTCAGGGCATGCACTCGCGTCGCCATCCACCTTGCCCACCAGAAGCAGGAAGCGCTCGAACGGACCCATGTTCCGCATGGCTTCGCCTTTCGGCCCTTCGAACTGCAAGCGTCCGAACATCATGGCGCGCATCGGACCGTAATCACCCTTGCCCATCTCGATCCAGCGCGCGGTGTCCGCGTGCATGACGTAGTCGGCGGAGGCATTGAGCTTGTCGGTTGTTGCCTTGCCGCCGAAGACGCAGGTTGCCAAGCCGTCCTTCTCGGCAATGTGCATCTCGGCACGCGGCGTGTTTCGGCACTCGTTGCGATAGAGCTGCATGATTTTGAAGCCGCGCTCCTTGTCGTGATTGGCTGACCACCCGCTCTGCTTGAGGTCTTCGGTAAGGCGCGGATCCTGATTCCATGCATTGCAGGCGTCTTTCGCCCAGTCGCCGGACATCAGCATCGGCGCGGCCATGACCGGCCCGCAGGCGAGCGCAGCCGTCGCGATGAACGCAGAAATCGATCGAAGCATGAGATCCTCCCGAGGATTGGCTGACGCGCGTCTGCACGCCACGGCTCAGGAGGTGGATTGGGCCATTCATGGCCGAAGGCGGACAATTCCTCCGCAGAGTACGGTCCGCACACCCGTTCGGGTAGGAAAGAACCTACGCCCTCGGACCGGGCTCAGTTTTCCCGGCGCAGCCGGTCGAGAATGCCGTCGAGCTGGTCGAGACTGCCGAATTGGATGGCGAGTTGGCCGGCGCCTTTCTTGTTGGCCTTGATGGTGACGGTCGCGCCTATCGCATCGGCCAGTTCTTCCTGCAAGCGCAGCAGATCGCGATTGAGCTCGGCCTTGTTGATACGGTGCGACGGCGGATCAAGCTCGTGTGCGACCGCGCGTTCGGTTTCGCGGACCGACAGCCGCTTGGCGACGACGCGGTTGGCGAGCGCGACCTGATTGGCACCGGACAAGGGCAGAAGCGCGCGCGCATGGCCCATGTCGAGGTCGCCGGCCATCAGCAGTTCCTGCACGGGCCGCGCAAGCTGCAGCAGGCGCAGCAGGTTCGAGGCGGCCGGGCGCGAACGGCCGACCGCATCCGCCGCCTGCTGGTGCGTCATGCCGAATTCCTCGATCAATCGCTGCAGACCCGCAGCTTCTTCGAGCGGGTTCAGGTCTTCGCGCTGGATGTTCTCGATCAGACTCATCGCCAGCGCAGCTTCGTCGGGAATCTCGCGGATCAACACCGGCACCGCGTCGAGGCCGGCGAGCTGGGCGGCACGCCAGCGGCGCTCGCCGGCGATGATTTCGTAGCGCTCGGCAGCAATCTGGCGCACCAGGATCGGCTGCATGATGCCCTGCGCCTTGATCGAGGCCGCCAGTTCCTCGAGCGAGCCGGGATCCATGCGCGTGCGCGGCTGATATTTGCCCGGCTGCATCGACGACACGGCAAGCGTGCCCTGGTGTCCCGGATCGTCAGCCTTGTCGCCGGCGAGAAGTGCGTCGAGCCCGCGGCCGAGCCCCTTGAGTTTTGGCGGTGCCATCATGTCTCCCGTGTCGTCAGAGCGTCTTCATGCGCTCGATCATTTCTTCTGCAAATGCCATGTAGGCCTGCGAACCCTTCGCTGCGCGGTCGAATACCACGCCGGGCATGCCGTGACTGGGCGCTTCGGCAAGCCGGATATTGCGCGGGACGATGGTTCGGAACACCTTGTCGCCGAAATGCGCCTCGAGTTGTGCCGAGACCTGCTGGCCGAGCGTGTTGCGCGGGTCGAACATCACGCGCAGCAGGCCGATGATCTTGAGATCACGATTGAGATTGGCATGCACCTTCTTGATCGTGTTGACGAGATCGGACAGTCCCTCAAGCGCGAAATATTCGCATTGCATGGGAATGATGACGCCGTTCGCTGCACACAGGCCGTTGAGGGTGAGCAGCGAAAGCGAAGGAGGGCAGTCGATCAGGACGAAATCGTACTCGTGGTCATGCGCCGAGAGCTCGCGCTTGAGGCGGGTCTCGCGATGCTCGAGTTCGACGAGTTCGATTTCCGCGCCAGCAAGGTCGCGGTTTGCCGGCAGCACATCGTACTTGCCCTCGGGCGCCGGCGCGCGTGCCTCCGTCAGCGTGGCGAGGCCGACCAGGACGTGGTACACCGATTTCACGAGGCTGCGCTTGTCGATCCCGCTGCCCATGGTGGCATTGCCCTGCGGGTCGAGGTCGATCAGCAGCACACGCTGGCCCGTGGCAGCCAGTGCAGCCGCCAGGTTGACGCTGGTCGTTGTCTTGCCGACGCCGCCCTTCTGATTTGCGATCGCGAATATGCGTGCCATGCTCGTGCTCAACCCCGTTCTATGACAACAAGATGGCGTGCAGCGCCGAGGCCGGGCACGTCAAGCGGGATCACGCGCTCGACGCGATAACCGGCCGGCAATTGCGCAATTTCGTCGTGCGGCAGCACGCCCTTCATCGCATACCAGCGACCGCCCTCTCCGAGCAGGTGATCGGTCAGGCGTACGAAATCCGCGATATCGGAGAACGCACGCGAAATGATGGCATCGCATTGCGTCGCGGGATGCCACTGCTCGACGCGATCGTTGATGACATCGAGGTTCTCGAGGCCGAGTTCGATGCGCGCCTGTTCCAGGAAGCTTGCTTTCTTGTGGCTGGTTTCGACCAGTGCGATTTGGCACTGGGGACGCGCGATCGCCAGGGGAATGCCCGGCAGCCCGCCCCCGCTGCCGATGTCGGCCAGGCGCGTCGCCTCGAGGTGGGGCAGCACCGCGAGCGAGTCCAGCAGGTGATGTGTGAGCACCTGCGACTCATCGCGCAAGGCAGTCAGGTTATAGACGCGATTCCACTTGGCAAGCAGCGTCGCGAAAGCCATCAGGCGAGCCTGTGCTTCTGCAGGCAAATCCACGCCGAGCGCGGCGATGCCACGCGCGAGTTCTGATTCCATTGTCATGCCGTCCTGCGTTCCGAGGCGTTGTCGTTGTCGTTCTGATTCTTGGCGAACGCACCCCGCTTGAGGTGCACCAGCAGCAGCGAGATAGCCGCGGGCGTCACGCCCTGGATGCGCGCAGCCTGCCCGACTGTCTGGGGCTTATGCGAATTGAGCTTGGATTGGACTTCCCTGGACAGCCCGCGCACGCTCGCGTAATCGATGTCGAGCGGAAGCGCCATGGTTTCAGCTTCCAGATGCCGCGCGACTTCGTCCTGCTGGCGGTCGATGTAGCCTTGGTATTTGGCCTGGATCTCGACCTGCTCAACCGCCTGGACGTCCGCAATCGGACTGGGTGCGCCAGGCAGCGTCATGAGTTGGCCATAGGTTACGTCGGGCCGGCGCAGGAGCTCGAACAGGTTGTATTCACGCTCTATCGGTTTGCCAAGCACGCGCTCCGCCTCGGTTGCTGGCAAGGTTTCCGGTCGCACCCAAGTGCGCTTTAGGCGCTCGCTTTCGCCCGCGATCGCGTCACGCTTGCGATTGAAGGCGTCCCAGCGTGCGTCGTCGACCAGACCAAGGCGCCGACCGGTTTCGGTCATGCGCAAGTCGGCGTTGTCTTCGCGCAGGGAAAGGCGGTATTCGGCTCGCGACGTGAACATCCGGTAAGGTTCGCTGACACCGCGGGTGATCAGATCGTCCACGAGCACGCCGAGATAGGCCTCGTCGCGGCGCGGACACCAGCCGGGCTCGCCGCGGGTCATCAACGCGGCATTGGCTCCGGCGAGCAGACCCTGCGCCGCTGCTTCTTCGTATCCGGTCGTGCCGTTGATCTGGCCGGCGAAGAACAGTCCGGCGATCGATTTGGTTTCCAGCGAGATCTTCAGGTTGCGCGGGTCAAAATAGTCGTATTCGATCGCATACCCGGGGCGCAGGATGTGCGCGTTCTCCAGGCCGCGAATGCTGCGCACCAGGGCCAGCTGCACGTCGAACGGAAGCGACGTCGACACGCCGTTGGGATAGATTTCGTGGGTGTCCAGCCCCTCAGGCTCGAGGAAAATGTTGTGGCTGGATTTGTCGGCGAAACGGTGGATCTTGTCTTCGATCGACGGGCAATAGCGCGGTCCGACACCCTCGATGACGCCGGTGAACATCGGCGAACGGTCGAGGCCGGCGCGGATGATGTCGTGGGTACGCTCGTTCGTCTGCGTAATCCAGCACGGCAGCTGACGCGGATGCTGGCTCGCCGTACCGAGAAACGAGAACACCGGCACCGGATCGTCGCCCGGTTGTTCGGTCATCACGGAGAAGTCGATGCTACGCGCATCGAGCCGCGGCGGCGTGCCGGTCTTGAGTCGGCCTTGCGGTAGATTCAGTTCGCGGAGCCGCGAGCCCAGCGTGGTGGAGGCCGGATCACCTGCCCTGCCTGCCTGATAGTGCGACAGGCCAACGTGGATCAGCCCGGACAGGAAGGTACCGGCGGTCAGCACGACGGCTTCCGCCTCGAAGCGCAATCCGATCTGGGTGACGACACCAACGACGCGATCACCGCGCAACAGGAGATCGTCGACCGCCTGCTGAAACAGAACGAGATTCGGCTGATTCTCGAGCCTGCGGCGGATCGCAGCCTTGTACAACACGCGGTCGGCCTGGGCGCGGGTCGCGCGCACCGCGGGGCCTTTGCTCGAGTTGAGAATACGAAACTGGATGCCGCCCTCGTCGGTAGCACAAGCCATTGCACCACCCAGCGCGTCAAGCTCCTTGACCAGATGGCCTTTGCCTATTCCGCCAATCGACGGGTTGCACGACATCTGCCCCAGCGTCTCGATGTTGTGCGTCAGCAACATTGTCTTTGCGCCCATCCTCGCAGCGGCGAGCGCCGCCTCGGTGCCGGCATGGCCACCGCCGACAACGATGACGTCGAATCGAGAAGGGAAAAGCATGCGGATCGAACCCAGGCGCGAGGGACGCCATGATACGCCGCAGCGACGGGAAATCCCAGAGCGGACGGTATGCCCCGGATTTCATTTGCTTACAATCGGTTTCTTCTTTCCCGCATTGTGTTGGCTATGATTTTTTCCATGGATCGGCATGAATGGAAGAGCCCATGAAGCAATCCCTGACGACACTGCTTGTAAGCGGCGCCCTGATGTTTGTCGAGACGGCTCCTGCTGAAGCGCACGGTGATCGGCACGAGTGGAGGCATCACCACCATCGACAGCACGATCACTGGCGTGGCCGCGTCTATCTGGCGCCACCCGTGGTGTATTACCCGCGATATGTGGCACCGCCGGTCGTGTATGCGCCGCCGCCGGTGGTCTATCCGGCGCCCGTCTTTTACGAAAGGGGCTACAGCCGCCCAGGTGTCATGATCTCGGTGCCACCGCTGCTTATCGGCTTCTGAATTGTTCCACGTGGAACCTTCACTTCGACTACATGCACATCAACTCACCGAATCAGGTCCCAACTCAGCCGGAGGATCAGCACCGAAACCACGAGCAGGAACAGTCGCCGAACGAACCCGGTCCCGAATCGCAGCGCGAGCTGCGCGCCAGCCAAGGCGCCAGCAATATTGAAAGCCGCCATCGCAATCCCAACCGACCAATACACGTCACCCGATTGCCCGAAATAGCCTATTGCCGCAACGTTGGTCATCACATTGACAATCTTTGCCGTTGCAGACGCCCGCAGAAAGTCCATTCCAAAAAAACGAATGAACAGAAAAATCAGCAAACTTCCGGTGCCGGGACCGAAAAAACCGTCGTAGAACCCGATCAGGCCGCCGAGACCCAGCGCGCCGAACATGTGGCCTCGACCAATGGCGACCCGGCGATCACGGCGCCCGAAACCCTTGTGCATGAACGTGTAGGTAGCGACGCCCACCAACAGAACGACCACGAACGGCTTCAATAGTTCGGCCGGGATGGCTGATACAGACATGGCACCGAGGTACGAACAGATGAACGCTGCTACCGAGGCCGGAAGCGCAGCAGCCCATGGGATGTCGACAAGCCGTGTATATCTGATCGCTGCGCTGAACGTACCAAACACCGAAGACAGCTTGTTCGTCCCGAAGATCGAAGCCGGAGACCCCAAGGGATAGACACCAAACAGTAGCGGTATCTGTATCAGGCCACCTCCCCCAACCACTGCATCCACGAGTCCGGCGAAGAATGCACCCGCCACGAGCAAACCCAGCTCCATAGTTCAGCGTTTCACGTGGAACCACAACGGTCCGACGCCACGAGAACAGCCCCATCTCGGCAGACCTCGAACCCCACAGCCGGCAAACCGCAGCACCAGCGACGCCACATCTCCCGAAAAGCGCTTTGCATGCACGCCGCCTCGATGGCCGAGTCCGAAACCGACATCAGACACTGCCGCAAATCCGAACGCAGAGCCGCAAGCCGATCTCGATCGCTCGCAAACTCGACCGCCTTCCTCACATACGCGTCCTCGCTCCAAGCCACCCACTCATCCAATCCGAGCGAGCCCATGACCACCAGCCCCTGACGACTTGCAAGCGACCTGCCGGCAAGCGTCAGCACCGGCAATCCCATCGATAACGCATGCTCTGACGTCGTCAGCCCGGAGAATGGAAAAGGGTCCAGCAGAATGTCTGCGTCCCGGTGCAGGGCCAGATACGCATCCATCGACACACGCATCTCGACCTTCAGTCTCCCCTCTGGAATTCCCGACATAGCGAATCGCTCGACGAGGCTTCGGGCCACCTCTGGATTCGGCACGCCGCCAAGCAGCAGTCGCGCCCCCGGCACGCCGTCCAGAATGCGACACCAGGTCCGAACAACTGCATCCCCCAGCTTGTCGGACCGATTGAGATTCGCGAACGTCACCCCACCCCGCTTCAGCGCCGGAAGCACCCCCACGTCCGGCAGGTACGTGGGGTGTCTGAAACCCGGTGCGCAATGTACATGGACCAACCGCTCGCTGAACTGCTGTTGCAACGTACGATCCGGATCGGCGGCGGCGAAGATGGGCCGGTAATCGATGCTCCGCAACCCGGTTGTTGCCGGATAGCCCAGCCACGAAACCTGCACCGGCGCCGGGCGCTGCGCGAAAACCCGAAGCCGGTTGTATGAGCTATGCCCGGCAAGGTCGACCAGGACGTCGATCCCGTCGCGCCGTATGCGCCGCGCAAATTCCGTATCCGGCAACGCGGAAACGTTCGCCCAGCTGTCGGCACAGCCGCGCAAGCGGCGCGAAACATCATCTTCTACCGGATGACTCGAATACAGGCAGGCTTCGAACCGGGCACGGTCCAGGGCCGCAAGAAAGGGCTCGAAAAAATGCGCAACCGGATGTGACCGGAAATCGCCCGAGACAAAGCCCAGTTTTATCGTCTTGTCGGGATCCCTGGCGTTGGCATGGTTTGGCAACACCGCCCGAAAAGGTGCCTCGAGGCGCTCACCGAACGCACAATGATCGGCGAACACATTTGCCGGATCGGCTCCCTCCTCATACAAGCGCAGGAACAAGAGCCCGCTGAATACCTCGTCTGCAACGCCCGACGACTGTGTTGCCTGGCGATAGCAAGCGCTTGCCATCGAGGAGTTGCCCATCGCAGAATGTATCTTGCCCAGACTGCTAAGAGCACGCCAGTCACCGGGCGCCATTGCCAGCACGCTCTCGAAACAGCGCACCGCATCGTCCTGCCTTCCGCGCGCATCGATCACCATGCCATAGCCGATCCGGGCATCGAGCAATGACGGCTGCAGTTGCAGCGCGTTAACGAACGCGCGCTCGGCCTCTTCCAGCCGCGCTTGATCGAACAAGGCGTTTCCGAAGTTCAGCCATGCCGCCGCACTCGAACCTTGGAGCTGAAGCGCCTGCCGCGCCTGACGTTCAGCACCGGCCGCATCACCAGCCGAACGACTGTTGGCAGACCAATTGACCCAAGCGCTGAGCAGATCCGGCTGGATCGACGTGGCGCGCCGAAAACAGTCATCTGCCGGCGCGAACTCACGCAGGCGATACCGCACAAGGCCGAGGTTGTCCCAAATCGCGGCATTCTCCGGCATCGCCCGGCTCGCGCGCTCCAGATACCCGAGTGCGGCCTGATCCTGATCGCGCGCAAGGTGCGAAACCCCGAGCAACTGCCAGGTTCGGCCATCCTCCGGGAAGCGCACGGCAAGTCGCGCCGCTTCCTGCTCCAGCGTTGCGTACTTGCCTCGAGCCAGCAGATCCGCAAGCCGCTCGAACTCCGCCGGCGCCATCAGCTCTCGCTCGTCGCAACCGCCCGCCGGGAATTGCGTCATTTTCCGATGCAGAAACGGGAAAAGATCTCGCCGAGCAGATCGTCGGGCGTCAATTCACCGGTGATCTCGCTCAGCGCAGCCTGGGCCAGGCGCAATTCTTCGGCAAACAGTTCGGTGCGCGTAAGCAGTCCTTGCGCCCGGTCGAGGCATCGTCCGGCGCGATCCAGCGCATCGAGATGGCGCTGACGTGCCAGAAAGGCATCCTCGATACCTTCGCGCCAACCACCAGCCCGCAACAAGGCATGTTGCAGGAGCGGAATCCCTTCGCCCGTCCGGGCGGACAAGCCGATCCACAGCCTTCCGGCTCGCCATGCTTCGAAACTCGCGATCTCCGCGGCATCGATCTTGTTCGCGACGACGATGTGCTCGATGCCGGCGGGGAGTTTCGCCTCGATCACGTCGTCGTCCTGCGTCCAGCCCAGTCGAATGTCTAGGAGGTGCAGCACGACATCGGCGCGTGCGATCTCGCTCCAGCTTCGTTCGATGCCGATGCGCTCGATCGCGTCCCCCGTCTCGCGCAGGCCGGCGGTATCGATCACGTGTATCGGCACACCCTCGATCTGAATCGCCTCGCGCAGCGCGTCGCGCGTGGTACCCGCGATATCGGTGACAATCGCCCGTTCCTCGCCCGCCAGCCGGTTCAGCAGGCTGGATTTGCCTACGTTCGGCTGCCCCGCCAGCACCACCTGCAAGCCGCCACGCAGCAGGCTCCCCTGCTTTGCCCTCGCCCGCACTTCATCCAGTGCAACACGCGACGCCTGCAATTGACGTTCCGCCTGGCTGAATTCAATGGCATCGACCTCCTCCTCGGGGAAGTCCAGACAGGCCTCGACGCGCATGCGCAACGCGGTCAGCCGCGACTGCAATGCATCGATCGCGTGCGAGAATCCACCGGAAAGCGAGCGCAACGCCGATCGCGCCGCCTGGGCGCTCGACGCCTCGATCAGATCCGCGACGGCTTCCGCCTGCAACAGATCGAGCTTGTCGTTTAGAAATGCGCGGCGCGAGAACTCGCCGGGCTCGGCCACCCGCGCACCGAGTTCCACGCAGCGCGCGAGCAGCATCTGCAACACCACGGGACCACCGTGGCCTTGCAGCTCCAGCACATCCTCGCCGGTGAAGGAATGCGGCGCTGGATAGTGGATCGCGATACCCTGGTCGATCGGTTCGCCGGTGGCCGAACGCCAAGTTGCAAGGGATGCCACGCGCGGCGGGAGATCGCGCCCGATCAACGCTAGTGCGATAGAAGCCAGTCGCGGCCCCGAAAGCCGCACGACCCCGATGCCGCCACGCCCGTGCGCGGTGGCAATCGCGGCGACGATGTCAGGCGGACTTTTCCTTGCCACCCTCGATCATCCGGGTAATCTGCCACTGCTGGGCAATCGAGAGAACGTTATTGACGACCCAGTAAAGCACCAGACCGGCAGGGAACCACAGGAACATCACCGTGAACACGATCGGCATCGCCATCATGACCTTGGCCTGAATCGGGTCCGGCGGCGTCGGGTTGAGCTTGGTCTGGATCAGCATCGTCGCACCCATTACCAAGGGCAGGATGAAGAACGGGTCCTTCGTCGAGAGATCCTGGATCCAGCCTATCCACGGCGCATGACGCATCTCGACACTGCCGAGGAGCACCCAGTAAAGTGCAATGAACACCGGAATCTGCACCACGATCGGCAAGCAGCCGCCCAGCGGGTTGATCTTCTCTTTCTTGTAAAGCTCCATCATTTCCTGATTGAGCTTCATCCGGTCGTCCCCGTACTGTTCCTTGAGCCGGGTGAGCTTGGGCATCACAAGGCGCATCTTGGCCATCGACTTGTAGCTGGCCGCGGAAAGGGGAAAGAAGATCAGCTTGATCAGCACGGTCAGCGCGATGATCGCCCAACCCCAGTTGCCGAACAGCTTGTGGAACCACTCGAGCACCCAGAAAAGCGGCGCCGCAATCATCGTCAGCCAGCCATAGTCGACGACAAGGTCGAAGCCGGTAGCGGCAAAGGACGGATCGGACGGATCGGGCTTCGCAAGACGCCCCTGCTCCTGCGGACCGGCAAACAGCGGCGCAGTGACCTTGCCGGTCGTTCCCGGCGCGATGCTGGCGATCGGCAGGATCACACCGGCAGAAAACAGGTTCTCGGAAAGCTTGCGCACAAAAAACTCGCGTTCGGCGGTTCCCTGGGGAAGCCATGCAGCGACGAAATAATGCTGCACGATGCCGATCCAGCCGTTGTTGGCCTTGGGCGCGAATTTCGCCTTGTCCTTCGCGATGTCGGAGAACGACATCTTCTTGTACTTCTCCGACTCGGTGTAAAGCGCAGCACCGGTGAAGGTCTGCACCATCTTGGTGTCGCCTTCCGGCTCGCTCCCGTCGCGCTCCAGTTGGAAGTACGCGTTCGGGGCGATCGCACCCTGTCCATTATTGGTGATTTCATAGGCGACATCGATCAGGTACGAATTGCGACGGAATGTCAGCACCTTCGACACTTTCACGCCATCTGCTTCCGGCGCATCGAGTCTGAGTTCGAAACTGTCCTTGCCCTCCGGCAGGTTGTAGTTGCCTTCCTTCAACGCAAACAACGTCTTGTGCGTCGGCAACTTGTCGCCGATCAAACCCGATTGCGCCCGGTACACATGCTGCGAATCAGCCTGCAGCAGAACGAAATTCTTGGCCTTGTCTTCTTTGGCCTTGTGCTTGGTCAGTTCGAGACGAACGATATCGCCGCCCTGCGCCGAAACCTCGGCCACGTACAGGTCGGTGGAAATCACGGCCTTCGGCGCATCGGATGCCAGCGTCGCCGCACTCGCCGCCGGCACGGCATTGCTATCTACCGACAGGCTGGTGGTCGGCGTAGGCGCAGCCGCACTGCCGCTGGTCGCCGGCCCGGCAACAGCCGCGGTCTGCGCGGGCTGATTGTGGCGCTGCCAGCCGTCCCAAAGCATCACCAGCGAAAAGGTGAAGATCATCAACAGAATCAAGCGTTGGGAATCCATGTGCGGAACGTCTTTCCGGTCTAGGCGTTGGAGGCCGAATCGTGGCCAACTTCGCGAGAATACTCAATCACGCAGGTTTCAGTTCGATCACGGTACCGGATCGAACCCACCCGGGTTCCAGGGATGGCAGCGCCCCACTCGTCGGATCGCCAGCCACAGGCCGCGCATTACCCCATGCTTGAGCACCGCTTCGCGCGCGTAGTCGGAGCAACTCGGGTGAAAGCGGCAGTTCTGGCCCATCAAGGGGCTGATCAGGTACTTGTAGCCACGCAACAATGCCGCGACGAGCTGTCTCATGCCGGCAGACGCAGCAATAAATCGTCGATCTCTGCACGCAGCACCCGGCGATCGGCATCGCCAAGTCGTGCAGACAGGCGCAACACCAGATCGAACGGCGGAAGATCCACGCGCTTCATTCTGAAAGCCTCCCGCGCCAGGCGCTTGACCAGATTTCGCCTCACTGCAAGCGGGGCAAACTTTCTTGCCACCACCAAACCCAACCGCGCCGAACATCGGCTGGATGGCCGGTAGCTGAGCTGGAAATGCGTACTGCGAAGCGACCTGCGAAAAGCAAAAACGGATGAAAATTCATCCGTTTTGCAGATTCGGGCGACACGACGGAAAGCCTCGGCTGCCGGCTCTCGCCTGTTGCGCGGCTGTGCGCTCAGACGGACAGGCGCGCCCGGCCCTTGGCACGGCGGGAACGAAGAACCGCCCGGCCGCCGCGCGTACGCGACCGAACCAGGAACCCGTGCGTACGCTTGCGACGGACCACGGAAGGTTGATAAGTGCGTTTCATGATTTAACTCGGACTTGGATCAAACGCGTGATTACATACTGACCACGTGCCAAAGTCAATGGCTTTTTCTTCGGTACGCCTGTGGATAACTTTCCTGCGCAGGGTTAGAATTCGTCTCCGGTCCGCGAACCGAAGTTGCTTGGCGCCCCAATTGGCGCGTTTTCCGGCAGGTTGGCGGAGATATAATTCAATAATATTTTCAGACACTTGAATTCCCCTTTGAGCATCAACCCGGGTTGCGGCGTGGACGCGAGCCTCACTCCTTCAATTCGTTCAGCATTGTCACGAGATCTGCGTGGCGGCCTCCGGCCGGCCGTATGGCGGCAGGGCCAGGCATGAACTCGAGCGCGTTCTGGACCGTCTGCCTGAACCGTTTCGAGCAAGAACTCTCGCAACAGCAATTCCAGACCTGGATCAAGACACTGCGTACCGAGGACGCTGCCCACGACAACGGAACGCAGCGAGTCAGGGTCATTGCGCCGAATCGCTTCGTCCTGCAGTGGGTGCGCGAACGCTACTTGCGACGCATCGAGGAGCTGGGACAGGAATATTTCGACACGCCGGTCAGCATCACGCTCACGTTACCCGAAGCCGGATCTGCGCCGCAGCCGGCCGTCGTGGTCAATAAGCCGGCTGTCGCGCCGACCGCACCCACCGCGCCTGAAGTAGCCACGCCTGTCGAGTCACCCATAGTGGCATTGCAGCAGCCGCTTCCCGAAGCCGCCGCCTACGACAAGACCAGGCTGAATGCCGATTTCACGTTCGATACGCTGGTCACAGGCCGCGCCAATGACCTTGCGCGGGCCGCGGCCATGCAGGTTTCGCAGAATCCCGGTGTGTCCTACAACCCGCTGTTCGTGTATGGGGGTGTCGGCCTCGGCAAGACGCACCTGATCCACGCACTCGGCAACGAGGTGCTGCGCCGCAATCCGCGCGCGATCGTCCGTTACGTTCATGCCGAGGATTACTATGCCGATGTCGTGCGCGCCTATCAGCAGAAGTCCTTCGACGTCTTCAAGCGCTACTACCGCTCGCTCGACCTGCTACTGATCGACGACATCCAGTTCTTCAACAACAAGAACCGGACGCAGGAAGAATTCTTCCACGCCTTCAACGCGCTGACCGAAGCCAAGAAGCAGATCGTCATCACCTGCGACACTTATCCGAAGGACATCCAGGGTCTCGAAGATCGTCTGATCTCGCGCTTCGATTGGGGCCTGACGGTGCAGATCGAGCCGCCCGAGCTCGAGATGCGCGTGGCCATTCTCAACAAAAAGGCTGAATCGGAGCGCATCAGGCTGTCCGAGGACGTTGCCTTCCTGATCGCCAAGAACCTGCGCTCCAACGTGCGCGAGCTCGAGGGTGCGCTCAAGAAGGTGCTGGCGTTCGCGCGGTTCCACGGCCGGGACATTTCGCTCGAACTCGCCAAGGAAGCGCTCAAGGATCTGCTCGGCGCTTACAACCGGCAGATCTCGCTCGACACCATCCAGAAGACCGTCGCCGATTACTACAAGATCAAGGTCGCCGACATGTATTCGAAGAAGCGCACCCGGGCCATTGCGCGTCCGCGTCAGGTGGCCATGTGGCTGGCAAAGGAACTGACGCCCGAGTCCTACCCGGCGATCGGCGATGCGTTCGGCGGTCGCGACCACACGACCGTGCTGCACGCCTATCGGACAATCAGCGAGCTGCGTCTGGGTGACCACGGACTCAACCATGATCTGCATGTACTCACTCAGGTGCTGCGTGGATGAGTATTCATGCGTCCACGCCATGTGAGCAAGCTGGGTATGAACACCGGAGCGGATTGTGGATAAACGCCCCGACCGGACGACAGGCCGATTTCATCGACAATTCGTCCAGAGGCATTCCACTGCCTTGGCCACAGTTTAACGAGTGTTACAACTTTTTGTTTTTCCGAGATAATTCGGGCTTATCCACAGAAACCGGCGTAGCATAGTCTTTATAAGAGGTATAAATATAATGCTTCTAATAAACACCCAGCGCGATGCCCTGCTCGGGCCACTGCAGTCCGTTTCCGGCATCGTCGAGAAGCGCCACACCCTGCCGATCCTGTCCAACGTGCTGCTGGAAAAGCAGGGTGATCGCCTGACTCTGCTTGCCACCGACATCGAGATCCAGATCAAGACCACCGCTGCCACCAGCGGTGGCGCCGACGCTTCGCTCACCGTCGGCGCGCGCAAGCTGCAGGACATCCTGCGCTCGCTGCCGGAAGGCACCGACATCAGCCTGCAGCTCGACGACAAGCGCCTCACCGTCAAGGCGGGCAAGAGCCGTTTCGCGCTCCAGACCCTGCCGGCGGCGGACTATCCGCGCATGGCCCAGGCGGAGGGCGAGTCGCTCAAACTCGCGCTGACTCAGAAGCGCTTCAAGCGTCTGCTCGGGCTAGTGCAGTACGCCATGGCGCAGCAGGACATCCGCTACTACCTCAACGGTCTGCTGCTGGTCGTTGCGGGCGGCGAGTTGCGTGTCGTCGCCACCGACGGCCACCGGCTCGCATACGCTTCGGAGCCGATCGAGGAAAACCTCGCGCGTACCGAAGCCATCCTGCCACGCAAGACGGTGCTCGAATTGGCGCGCCAGCTCGCCGACAGCGACGAGCCCCTCGAAATCCTGCTCGGCGGCAACCAGGTCACCTTCCGCTTCGGTGCAGTCGAGCTGGTCTCGAAGCTGATCGATGGCAAGTTCCCCGACTACGAGCGCGTGATTCCGCAGGGCCATCCGAAGCTGCTCACGGTGCCGCGCCTCACACTGCTGCACTCGCTGGAGCGTGCCGCCATCCTGACGAACGAAAAGTTCCGCGGCGTGCGCACCGTGCTCGCCGAAGGCAGCCTGAAAATCATCGCTGCCAACGCCGAGCAGGAAGAGGCGGTCGAGGAAATCGAGATCGACTACTCGGGCGAGGCGCTCGACGTCGGGTTCAACGTCACCTACCTGCTCGACGTGCTGCGCAACGTGTCCAACGAGAACGTCGAATGCCGCCTCAACGATTCGAATTCCAGCGCCCTGATCACCCTGCCGGGTAACGAGCGCTTCAAGTACGTCGTGATGCCGATGCGCATCTAGCACCCGGCTAGCTGAGCGCATCACATCCACCGGAGAAAAGATGACTGATCCGAACCTGCCCCAGGAACCGCCGAAAAACGATCCCGACGCCTACGATGCATCCAGCATCCAGCAGCTCGAAGGCCTCGAAGCCGTGCGCAAACGCCCCGGCATGTACATCGGCGATACCTCGGACGGCACCGGCCTGCACCACATGGTGTTCGAGGTACTCGACAATTCGATCGACGAGGCCCTCGCGGGCTACTGCGACGAAATCCTCGTCGTGATCCATCCGGACAATTCGATCAGCATTTCCGACAACGGGCGAGGCATTCCGACCGGCATAAAGTTCGACGACAAGCACGAACCCAAGCGCTCCGCCGCCGAGATCGTCATGACAGTTCTCCATGCCGGCGGCAAGTTCAACTCCAACTCCTACAAGGTGTCGGGCGGCCTGCACGGCGTCGGCGTCTCATGCGTCAATGGTCTCTCGAAGTGGCTGCGGCTCACGGTTCGGCGCGACGGCAAGAAGCATTTCATGGAGTTCCAGCGGGGCGTGCCGGCTGATCGCCTGGTCGAAACGCAGAACGGCGTCGAAGTCTCGCCGCTCAAGCTGATCGGCGACACCGACAAGCGCGGCACCGAGGTGCATTTCCTCGCCGACGAAGAGATCTTCGGCCATGTCGAGTATCACTATGACATCCTCGCCAAGCGCATCCGGGAACTGTCATTCCTCAACAACGGGGTACGTATCAAGCTGCTCGACCAGCGCAGCGGCAAGGAAGAGGATTTCGCCTTCAGCGGCGGCGTCAAGGGCTTCGTCGAATACATCAACCGCAGCAAGACCGTGCTCCACGGCAATGTCTTCTACTCCACCGGCGCCAAGGACGGCATCACCGTCGAAGTCGCCATGCAGTGGAACGACTCCTATGCCGAACAGGTGTTGTGCTTCACCAACAACATCCCGCAAAAGGACGGCGGGACTCACCTCACCGGCCTGCGCGCCGCGATGACGCGCGTCATCAACAAGTACATCGAGGAAACCGAGGCCGCCAAGAAAGCCAAGGTCGAAACCACCGGCGACGACATGCGCGAAGGCCTCGCCTGCGTTCTCTCGGTCAAGGTGCCCGAGCCCAAGTTCAGCTCGCAGACCAAGGAAAAGCTCGTCTCGAGCGAAGTGCGCCCGGTGGTCGAGGAAGTCGTCGCTGCCAAGCTCGCCGAGTTCCTGCTCGAAAAGCCGGCCGATGCCAAGATCATCACCGGCAAGATCATCGACGCCGCACGCGCGCGCGAAGCCGCCCGCAAGGCGCGCGAGATGACGCGTCGCAAGGGCGTGCTCGACGGTATCGGCCTGCCCGGCAAGCTCGCCGACTGCCAGGAGAAAGACCCCGCGCTGTGTGAGATGTACATCGTCGAGGGTGACTCCGCAGGCGGTTCGGCCAAGCAGGGCCGCGACCGCAAGTTCCAGGCGATCCTGCCGTTGCGCGGCAAGGTGCTTAACGTCGAAAAGGCGCGCTTCGACAAGCTGCTCTCCTCGGAGCAGATCGTCACTCTGGTCACCGCGCTGGGCACCGGCATTGGCGCGAACGATTTCGACATCGCCAAGCTGCGCTATCACCGCATCATCATCATGACCGATGCCGACGTCGACGGCGCGCACATCCGCACCCTGCTGCTCACCTTCTTCTACCGCCAGATGCCGGAACTGGTCGAGCGCGGTCACATCTACATCGCCCAGCCGCCGCTCTACAAGATCAAGCACGGCAAGAGCGAGCGCTACATCAAGGACGACCACGAGCTCAACCAGCACCTTCTCAAACTCGCACTCGACGGTGCCGAACTCTCGCCGCGCGAAGGCGCGGTCGTCATCGCCGGCGACACGCTCGACGAACTCGCGCGTGCCTACCTGCTCGCCGAAGCCGTCATCACGCGGCTTGCCGATTACATCGACAGCCAGGCCCTTCATGCGCTGCTGGCCCACGATGTCGAGCTTTCTTTGGCTGACGAGGCCGCCGCACGTGCCTCGGTCGAGCGCCTGAGCCGCGCCATCGCCAACGGCGTACATGTCGAAGCCCGCTTCGACGACAAGACCGAACGCTGGATGCTGCGCGTCGAAAAGACCGTGCACGGCAACCTCAAGGTCGGCCATGTCGACGAGGAATTCCTGCTCTCCGGCGACTACAAGCAGATTCGCCACGCCGCCCAGCTTATCAGCGGGTTGATCGGCGAGGGTGCGGTGGTCCGGCGCGGGGAAAAGAGCCAGGGTATCGCCAGCTTTGCCGAAGCCATGCAATGGCTGCTTGCCGAAGTCGAGCGCAGCCTTACCAAGCAGCGCTACAAGGGCCTCGGCGAGATGAACCCCGAGCAGCTCTGGGAAACCACAATGGATCCGGCCATACGCCGCCTTCTCAAGGTGCAGATCGACGACGCCATCGCCGCCGACGAGATCTTCACCACGTTGATGGGCGACAACGTCGAACCGCGCCGCAACTTCATCGAGACCAACGCACTCAACGCGCGCAACATCGACGTCTGAAAGT
>JAEUNL010000033.1 GCA_016791115.1 Rhodocyclaceae bacterium | reverse complement strand
ACCGAAACGTCGCAGCAAAGCGGCTTCGACAACGACCGACCCTATGTCGACACCATCACCACGACCACCACGACGCAGTTGTTCGAGCGCGCCTACGAACACGGCATCGGCGTGCGCGCCGGCCACTACTACACGCCGGCGCTGCTGCGCCTGACGCTGGGCTACGACCGCGAGTGGGCCGAGTTTTCCTCGCACCAGAACACCGTCTCGCTCAATGCCGAGAAGTTCTTCGCCGGCTCGCCGCACAGCCTGGCGCTGTACGTCGAGCACTACAACAAGTCGGGTGATTACGAAACCCGCGGCAGCAACACGCGCGTGCAGGTGATGTATCGCTACAGCTTCGGCGGCTCGGAATGGGCCAACGCGGCCGGCTGGCGCCAGACGCGCGTTGCGCGCCAGCTGCCGGTAGAAACCTCGGGCACTGCGGCGCGCACCGAGCCGGCTCCGCCCGCACCGCCGCCCGCGATGCTCACACGCAGCGAAACGCGCATCGTCAAGACCACGGCGACGATGACGAGCGATGCCTTCTTCGAACTCAACAAGGCAACGCTCACCGACGCCGCGCGGCGCGAGCTCGACCGCATCGTCGACGTGCTGAAGGCCAGCGGCCACGCCGGCAACATCAAGATCACCGGCCACACCTGCGACCTCGGCAGCGACGCCTACAACCTCAAGCTCTCGATGCGCCGCGCCGCCGCGGTGCGCGACTACCTGGTGAGCAAGGGTGCGGGCAACGCCGACGTGTTCCTGACCGAAGGCATGGGCGAACGCGATCCGAAGTTCCCGAACACGCCCGACATGCGACCGAAGAACCGCCGCGTCGACCTCGAGTTCATCCAGTACCAGGACAAGAGCGAGTCGGTCGAGGTGCCGGTGCCGGCGCCCGCGCCGGTCGTCACGCCGGCCACGCCGGCCTCCACACGCGACGTGCCGCTGGTCGAATGGAAGACCGAGGTCGTCGAAACCGAGCCGGCCTGGGTGCGCCGCGCGCTGCACAACACCGTGCGCCACAAGCAGACCGTCGACACCTATCGCGGTGCCGACACACGCCGCACCGCGACCACCACGCGCGTCTACGGCAACCGCGTGCCGGTCGCGCTGGACGACGCGATCACCGTGGCCATGGGCGCAGCCGCCACGATCGGCGTGCTGGCCAACGACTCCGACCCCGACGGCAACACGCTCTCGATTGCTTCGGTCGGCACCCCGTCGCACGGCACGGCGACGATCTCGGGCACGTCGGTGGTCTATACGCCAGGGACCGGCTATGCCGGCAGCGACAGCTTCACCTATACCATCGACGATGGCCAAGGCGGCCGAGCGACGGCGCGCGTGAACGTGACCGTCGAAGGCACCAGCGGCAACCGGCCGCCCTCGGCGCGCGACGACCGCTATCTGGTGCGCTACGAGGGCACCAATGATCTCGACGTGCTCGCCAACGACAACGACCCCGATGGCGATGCGTTGACCATTGTCTCGTTCACCCAGCCGGCGCTCGGCACCGTCTCGCAGTCCGGCAATCGGCTCGTTTACACCGGCGCCGGCAAGTTCACGGTGCAGTACATCACCTACACCGTGAGCGACGGTCGTGGCGGCACGGCAACCGCCACCGTGGAACTGGTCGACCCCTGACCGACCGCTACCGATCACACTGACGCATACCGGCCGCACCCTCGGGCGTGGCCGGGTGCCGCCTCCTTGCGCAGCGCAACGCAGCCTTTCGTCGCCTGTCGCCCGGCGGTTCCCATCCTCCCGCCCATCATCCGCCCGGCCTATTCTCTTCCGGCCGCCGGCGTGGCAGTCTCGTTACTGCAGCTTGTTTGTGCCCGGCCAGCGGGTCGGGACGACCATCGGATGAGGGGAGGCGCCGCATGGACCCATGGCAGGCACGGCACGATCTCGACGCGGCCGCGTTCCAGAACACCTTCAACCAGCTCGTCGGCGTCGGTTACCGCCTGATCGACATCAGCGGTTATCTCGACGGCGGCACGCCGCGCTTCGCCGGCGTCTGGGTCAAGCAGGCCGGACCGGCCTGGCAAGCGCGCCACGCAATGACGGCAGTCAACTTCCAGACCGCGTTCAATGCCCTGTCGGCCCAGGGCTACCGGCTACGCCGGATCAGCGCCTTCGCCACGCCGGGCGGCACCCTTTTCAGTGCGATCTGGGACAAATCGCCGGTCGCGCAGTGGCAGGCGCAGCACGGCATGAGCGCCGCGGCCTACCACACCAAGTTCAACCAGATGGCGGCGGCCGGTTACCGGCTGGTCGATGTGTGCGGCTACGAAGAAGGCGGACAGGACCAATATGCCGCGATCTGGGAAATGTCGCCCGGCCCGGCCTGGCAGGCCTTCCACGCGCTCGACGCCGCGCAGTACCAGGCACAATTCACCCAGCTCGCCGGACAGGGCTACGTGCCCCTGCGCATCAGCGGCTACACGGTCGGCGGCATCACACGATACGCCGCGATCTGGCAACAGCGCGCAAGCATCGGCTGGCAGGCGCGCCACGGCATAGACTCGGCGACCTACCAGCGTGCCTTCGACGACGCGCTCTACCAGGGCCAGCGCCTGTTGAAGGTGTGCGGCTACGCCACGCCGGCCGGCACACAGTTCGCCGCGGTGTGGGAAAGCCAGCACTACGACGCCGCGCGGCTGGCCGCCGCCGAGCAGGCCGCGCGCACCTTCATGGCACGCTACAACGTGCCGGGCCTCTCGCTCGCCATCAGCAACGGCGGGCGGCTCGTCTATGCGCGTGCCCTCGGCGTGGCCGAACAGGCGACGCAGGCGCCGCTGACCGTGCGCCATCGAATGCGCATCGCCAGCGTGTCGAAACCGATTACCGCCGCCGCCATCATGCTGCTCGCGCAGCAGCTCAAGCTCACCACGTCGCGGCGCGTGTTCGGCAGCAACGGCGTGCTGGGTAACAGCTACGGCACGCCGCCCTACGACGTCGATGAACTGAAGATCACCATCGAGCATCTGCTCACCCACACCGCAGGCTTTGCCAACGTGCCGGGCGACCCGATGTTCAGCGAACCGGCGCGCGACCATGCCAGCCTGATCGGCTGGGTGCTCGACACGCGCACGCCGGCCACCGTACCCGGCACCGCGTGCAACTATTCCAACTTCGGCTACTGCGTGCTCGGCCGCGTAATCGAAAAGGCGACGCTCAAATCCTATGCCGATCACGTGAAGCAGGCGCTCTTCCAGCCGGCCGGTGCCGCATCCTTCGCGATCGGCGGCGACACGCTGGCGCAGCGCCTGCCTGACGAAGTGGTCTACCACGGCCAGTCGGGCGAGAACCCGTACGGCATGAAGATCGCGCGCATGGATGCGCACGGCGGCTGGGTCGCCACCGCCATCGACCTGCTGCGCTTCCTGCGCGTGGTCGACGGTTTCTCGCCACCCGGCGACCTGCTCAACGCCACCAGCATCACACGCATGACCACCGGCTGCGCCGCCAATCCCAACGTGGCGCTCGGATGGGGGGTCGACGGCGCCGGCAACTGGAACCACAACGGCGCCCTGCCCGGCTCGCTCAGCGTGCTCAAGCGCTACGCCAACGGCATCAGCCAGGCGGCGCTGGTCAACACGCGCCAGCCCAACACCGCCGCCGGCAACAACCAGGACATGATGATGGGCGACTTCTACCGCCTGCTCGACGATGTCACCAATCAACTCGCCCCGCTGGCGCCGTTCGACCTGTTCGCCTGAAAGCGGCCGGCCTGCGAGGCGCATGGATCGGCGCGCGCAGGCACGGCATCGCCAGGAGCGGGATGCCATGCAGCACGTGGCGCATGCCGGCTTGGGACGCTCTGTGCATGCCGGTTTCGAGCCATCGCCAGGGCGCAAATCGTAGCGACGGCCCGCGCGCTTTCACTTCACCGCCACGCGCGCCGCCTCGAGAAACTCGGCCATGATCGGCCCGCCGTCGAGCAGGTCGGGCGTGTCGCCGTGGAATTCGGGATGCCACTGGCAGCCGAACATGTAACCGGTGCCCTGCCAGCGGATCGCCTCGATGATGCCGTCGCCGCTCGATCGCGCCTCGACGCGCAGATCGTCGCCGAGCTTGCGAATCGCCTGATGGTGGATGCTGTTGACACGCCCGCTCGCATGCCCCGGATAGAGCGCCGCGAGGCGCGTGCCAGGCTCGAGATCGATCTCGTGGTGGAAGCGGTCGTAGAGGCCCTCGTCACGGTGCGCATTGGCGCCCGGGTTCTGCTCGATGATGTCCTGGTAGAGTGACCCGCCGCACGCGACGTTGATCAGTTGCGCGCCGCGGCAGATGCCGAGTACCGGCTTGGCCTGGATCACGAACTCCCACAGCAGCTCGATCTCGTAGAGGTCGCGCACACGATCGCCCGCCCACTCCGGCTTCTGCGCCAGCTCGCCGTAGCTCTCCGGACTGACGTCCGCACCGCCCTGCAGCACCAGGCCGTCCATCGCCGCGACGTATTCCCGCACCGAGATCGCCGCACGTTCGACCGCGAGGTCCGCGCTGACGGTCGGCATCATGTAGGCCAGCGCGCCGTGCGACATGATCCAGTGGGCGACCGACTGCTCCAGATATTGCAGTGTCTTGCCGGGAAAGCCCAGCTCCTTGGGCGGCGTGTGCAGCAGCCGCGCCGAGAGTCCGATGCGCAGGGTTCGCACGAGGTCCCGCCCGTCGGAATCCCGCTCAGGTCTGCCAGCGCAGACACTGCCTGCGCACCACCTCGTTCAGCGAGCGCGCATCGGCATATTCGCCGCGCAGGACGGTCGCATCGTTTACGCCCGACTGCGCAACCTCGCGCAGGACGCGGCACGCCGAATCCGCGCCCAGCTCGATCGCATGCTGTTCGATCTTCTGCAGCGTGGCGAGTATGTCGTCGGCGATCGTGCGATGCTCGTGCGATCGCGGATCGACGTAGGTGCCGGCCAGCCCGAAGCGGCAGGCCTGGAAGCGGTTGAAGGTGTAGACGAGGTAATCGTCGTCGCACGGCCGCAGCGGGCGCTCGACCATCAGCCAGCGCGCCACGGCCTGGATGTAGGCGGCGATCTCCGCTGCGCGGCGCACGGTGAGCGGCGTATCCATCACGCGCACCTCGACCGTACCGTACTCGGGCTTGGGCCGGATGTCCCAATAGAAATCTTTCATGCTCTGCACCACGCCGGTGGCCGTCATCTTGTCGAAGTAGGCTTCGAACTCCGTCCAGCTCTCGACGAACGGCAGGCGGCCCGACAGCGGAAAGGCGAACACCGAGTTGAGCCGCGCCGACTGGAAACCGGTATCCGCGCCCTGCACGAAGGGCGACGAAGCCGATAGCGCGATGAAATGCGGGATGTAGCGCGACAACGAATGCGCAAGGTAGAGCGCGCAGTCCGGGCCCGGGCAGCCGACATGGACATGCTGTCCGAATATCGTGAACTGCTTCGCCAGGTAGCCGTAGAGCTCCGAGAGGTAATGGAAGCGCGGCTTGTCGAAGATCTTGCGCTCGTCCCAGCGCTGAAAGCCGTGGGTACCGCCGCCGCAAACGCCGATGTTGAGCTTCTTCGCGGCGTCGACCATGGCGTCGCGTATCGTGCCGAGCTGGTCGAGCACGTCGGCATGGCGCTCGCACACGCCGGTGGACATTTCGATCATGCTCACCGTCATCTCCGGCTTGACGTCGCCGGGCAGCGTGCATTTGGCCAGTGCACGCAGCAGATCCTCCGCCCCGCCGACCAGATCGTAGTCATGCGTATTGACGATCTGCAGCTCGAGTTCGACGCCAAGCGTCAGGGAACGCGATTCCGCAAATGCTTCGAGTGCCATGGTCAGCCTCCGGTGCGGGCTTCGCCCGTCTTGCGCAATGCCCACTGGACCGCGATCGGCCCGAACAGTTCGAGTATCGCCACCATGCTGAGCACGATCGGCGCAAGCTGCGAGCCGAAGAACGGATAGATCGCGCGGATGTCCTCGGTGAGCAGGAACGCCACGCCGGACATCGGCAGCAGCGCCATGCCCAGCGCGGTCGACTGGCGCACGCTGAGTCCGCTCGGGGCGCCGATCAGCATCACGCCGCCCAGCTTGCCGACCAGCCGCGCGGCAAGCAGCGCCACCGCCGCCACACCGCCCGCCGCCACCGAGGCCGGCGTCAGCGTCATCCCGGTCAACATGAACAGCGCAATTACCAGCACGCCGCCCGCGGTGCCGAAGTGACGTGGCCAAAGATGGGGGCGCGGGTCACCATACTTGATGATCGCGCCGGCAATAAGCGGCGCCAGCATGCTGGGCAGCTTGAGCATCGACAATAGCGACAACGTCAGCAGCAGCAGGCCGAACAGCACCACCACGCCCTGCTCGTCGGTCAGGTCGAAGGCGCGCCGCAACAAGCGGAAGGCGAGGGCCAGCACGGCACCGACCAGCAGCGACCCCGCCAGCAGATAGACGGGATGCAGCACCGCCGAAAGCCAGTCGCCACGAAACACGCCGTGCATGCCGCCGACGATCAGCTTCGACAACACGATCGAGTAGGCGACGTTCAAGGCGCACAACACGAAAAGGCGCTGCGTGACCTGGCCTTCCGCGCGTGATTCCGCCGCCACCCGCATCACCACAGACGGCGAGGTGCCGACGGCGATCGCCGCCACGGTTGCCGCAAGGCCGTTCGGATGTCCGAGCGCACGCATCACGGCGAAACTCAGCACGAAGGCCAGCGTTGCCTCCGCCAAGCTCGACACGAGCACCCAGGGATTGGCGCGAAACCAGCGCACGTCGAGACGCACGCCGAGTTCAAACAGCAGCAGCGCCAACGCCAGGTCGATCGCGATGCGCACGTTGTCGAGGTCCGCCGGGCCGAACCAGCCAAGCAGCGCCGGCCCCATCAGCAGCCCGGCAAGCGAATAGCCGGTCACGCGCGGCAACCCCGCCAGCCGCGCTACCCCTTCGCCGCAGACCGCAGCGAGTAGCAGGGCAAAGGCGAGCCGCATCAGCTCGTTGCCCTGCAACGGCCACGCGGGCCAGATCAGGGATTCCACCATGTCGGTGCCTCCTCCCGACGCGCCGAACCGAGCGGACGCGTCGTAACCGAGTACTGCGCCACTTCTCGTGGCGACGATTGATTCTGCGTGTTTCCCCGCGAAGGGGGCACAACCGGCGCACCGGCTGCGTGACTTCAGGAACTGGACGATCGTCCGTATTCGGCGCCCGTAGCCCGGGCGCCAAGGCGATTGAAGATGAGGACGTCGGTCGCCTCGACACGACGGCCCGCGAAAGGAACAAAACCCTTCATGTTTCAAGGGATTCTGCTACCCGCGAATTATACACCCGGCGCAAGGCGATTCCGGCCAGGGGCGTCCGGTCGGCTTGCTCCCGATCAAGGAACGGTTTGCCCGGGTGAACAACCATGCCGAATCTGTGCATACTGCGCTGCAAGACATCGATCGAACCATGGACATGAAAACCACGCCCGTCGACAAGGACCTGCCTTTCTATGCGCCCGCCGGCGGAGAGGTGGACCTGTTCGAGCATGCCTGGCGCAACCGCCTGCCGCTGCTCATCAAGGGGCCGACCGGCTGCGGCAAGACGCGCTTCGTCGCCCACATGGCCGCACGCCTCGGCCTGCCGCTGACCACGGTGTCATGCCACGACGACCTGACGGCGGCCGATCTCGTCGGCCGCCACCTGATCGGCGACGGCCAGACGCGCTGGTGCGACGGACCGCTGACCCGTGCCGTGCGCGAAGGCGGCATCTGCTATCTCGACGAGATCGTCGAGGCGCGCAAGGACACCACCGTCGTGCTGCACCCGCTGGCGGACGATCGGCGCGTGCTGCCGATCGAACGCACCGGCGAGTTGCTCGAGGCGCCGGCCGGATTCATGCTGGTAATTTCGTACAACCCCGGCTACCAGAACTTCCTCAAGGGCCTCAAACCTTCGACGCGCCAGCGCTTTGTCGCGCTGAGCTTCGATTTTCCGGCCGCAGATCGCGAAGAGGCTATCCTCGTCGGCGAGACCGGTTGCGAGCCGATGCTCGCGAAACAGCTCGTTTCCATCGGCCGCAGCCTGCGCGCACTCAAGGACGTCGATCTCGAGGAGGTCGCCAGCACGCGACTGCTGGTCTACGCCGCCACACTGATCCGCGACGGCATGGCGCCGCTTTCCGCCTGCCGCGCCGCACTGGTCGAGGCGCTGACCGACGACACGGAAGTGGCCGTGGCGCTGATGGAAGTCGTGCGCGCCACCTTCGGCAAATAAGCCCATGGCCGAACGCAGCGATCCCGCCGACGTACCCGGTTACCGCATCGCGGTCATGGCGGAGTCGATGTATCTGGTGAACCTGATGCTCGCACCCGGCCTCGCCTTCCTGGTGCTCGCGTGGCTATGGCATCGGCATCATCGCGATGCGCCGCCGCTGGCGCGCTGCCACCTCGACCAGACCTTCTACGTGAGCCTGATCGGCGGGGCAGCGATCGTCGTCGCCGTCACGCTCGTGATCCTCGCCGGCGGCCTCGACTGGGCGTGGACCTGGGTCATCGTGGTGCTCTACTTCACGCTGATCCACTCGACGCTGATCATGTTCGGCATGCTGGGGCTGGCCAAGGCTATGTCGGGCAAACTCTACGTGTTTCCGCTGATCGGCAAGAAATGAAACGACCCCCACGCTCACTGCGTTCGCGGCCCCCCGAGGGGGCGTCAGTACGCTTGGAACGGCCCGGCGCGTACTGCGATGGCTGAGCCGGCGACCAACGTGCGGCGCGTGATTCCGCTGGTGCCGGTCGGCACGGCCAACCCGGAAGCGGTGCGCAAGAGCGAGCGCCAGGCGGCGCGGCTGCTCGCGCAGGCCTCCTTTTTCATGCTTTTCATCATGGCGCCGGTATTCGACCTGCTGCGCTATGACCTCGTTGCCGGCCACGCCTGGCTGCTCGGCCATCCCTGGCAGGCCGGGCTGGAGAGCCTGAGCAGCGGACGCAGCAGCGCACTCGAAGCCGGGCTCGATGTCCTGTTGCGCGTGTTCGTGCCGATCCTCGCGGTGGGCGGCGCGTTGCTCTATGTCGCATGGCGTTGGGGCCGCCTCTATTGCGGCTGGCTGTGCCCCCATTTTTCGGTGGTCGAGACGATCAACCGCCTGATGCGGCGCGCTAGCGGCAAGCACAGCATCTGGGACAAGCGGCCGGTGCCGGCACGCAACCCCGACGGCACGAGCACGCGTTACGACGCGCGCTGGTGGTTCGTCGTCGTGCCTTGCGCGATCGCCTTCGCCTTCCTCTGGGCGGTCGTGCTGCTCACCTACCTGCTGCCGCCGTTCGAGGTCTACGGCAACCTGCTGCACGGCACGCCGACGCGCAATCAGACGATCTTCATCACGGCGGGCACCGCGCTACTGTCGATCGAATTTCTCTTTGCGCGCCACCTGTTCTGCCGCTATGCCTGCGCCGTCGGCCTCTTCCAGAGCTTGGCCTGGATGAGCAATCGCGACGCGATGGTGGTCGGTTTCCGGCGCGAGCGCGCGGCCGATTGCGCAAGCTGCTATTCGGCCTGCGACCACGTCTGCCCGATGCGCCTGAAGCCGCGCAACGTCAAGCAGGCGATGTTCACCTGCACGCAATGTGCGCAATGCGTTGCCGCCTGCGAAACGGTGCAGCGCCACAACCCGCACGGTTCGCTGCTTACCTGGGTGAGCGACGAGGCGGCACGCCGCAACGAGGCCACCATGGGACTCACCGGTTCGAGGAAGGAATCGGCGTAGTGGAAGAATACGTCGGCGAACTCTGGCACAAGCTGATCTCGCGCGCGGCGTCGCGCGAGCACGCCGCCGCCGCAGTGGAACTCGCAATGGTGGAAAAGACGCTCGGCGTGATGTTCCGTGCCATGGGCGGCGATGCCGGGCTGCGCGTTGCCGCGTCGCAGGACGAGGCACACGGCGCGCGCCGTCGCTGGCTCGAACGCATTGCCGGCAGCGGCGAGCGCAACGCCCCCGCCACGCGCGACGAGGAAACGCTGCGCCTGCCCCCGCGCATCGCGCTGTTCGCCGACACGACGCTGAACCGCGATCTCTACCTGTGGCTTGCGGCAGTCGCGGCGGAACATCGGCCGGGTGACGACTGGCTTTCCGGCAACCAGCAGGCCACCCTCGCCGTGCTGAAACGCTACCCCGGTCTGCGCGAACGATACGAGCGCCTGGTCGAAGCGGCCATTGCATTGCGGATCGCGCCGGACAAGCTGCCGCGCGACGAATCGCAAGCCGAGAACGCGATCCGCGCCGCGTTGCGCCAGCCGGGTACGATCGCCATGCTGCCGTCGGCCAAGCGTCCTCCCCAGCCGGTGCCGCTTTGGCTGGTGCCGCAGCCGCCGCGCACGGCAGAGGCGCCGCGATCCGGCGATGCCGCGCCTGAAGGCGGCGGCGGCAAATCGCAGGACGGCGGCACGAAGCGCCGGCGCGCCAAGCGCGTCGAGCACGGCGACGGCAAGGACGGGTTCCTGCTCATGTTCCGCGCCGAGAGCCTGCTTTCCTGGGCCGAGTACATCAAGGTCAATCGCCCGCACGACGACGACGAGAACGAGGATGCAGTGCGCGCCGCCGACGAGATGGACGAACTCGCGATCCAGCGCGGCGGCAAGGCCGGTGCCTCGCGCGTGCGCTTCGACCTCGACCTGCCGAGTGCGGCCGCCGACGACCTGCCGCTCGGTCCCGGCATCCTGGTACCCGAATGGGACTACCGCAAACACCTCATGCGGCCCGACTACTGCCGCATCCAGCCGATGCTGGCGCGCGACGCGCAACCGGGGCCGGTGCCGCCGCACCTGCGCCGCACCGCCAAGCGACTGCGCGCGCAGTTTGCCGCCCTCGCACCGGCGCGCACCTGGCTCAAGAACCAGCCCGACGGCAGCGAACTCGACGTCGACGCCTGCGTGCGCAGCAGCGCCGACCGACTGGCCGGCCACAGCGGCGCCGAGGGCGGCTACCTCGCGCAAGTGCGCAACACGCGGGACATGGCCTGCCTGGTACTCGCCGATCTATCGCTGTCGACCGATGCCTATGTTTCGAACCAACACCGCGTGATCGATGTGATCCGCGATTCGCTGATGCTGTTCGGCGAGGCGCTCGCCGCCACCGGTGACGCCTTCGGCATGGTCGGATTCTCATCGCTCAAACGCGACAACGTGCGCCTGCACACCATCAAGGAGTTCGGCGAGCCTTTCGATGCTGCGGCGCGCGGACGCATCGGCGCGCTCAAGCCCGGCTACTACACGCGCATGGGCGCAGCGATCCGCATGGCCTCGCGCATCCTCGGCGAGCAACGCAATGCGCAGCGCCTGCTGCTGATCCTCTCCGACGGCAAGCCGAACGACTACGACCACTACGAAGGTCGCTACGCGATCGAGGACACGCGCATGAGCCTGATCGAGGCGCGCAAGCAGGGCCTCAAGCCTTTCTGCGTCACGATCGACCGCGAAGGCGCCGACTACCTGCCCCACCTGTTCGGCCCGGCCGGTTTCACCATCCTGCGCCAGCCCGAGGAACTGCCCAAGCGCCTGCCGCTGCTCTACGCGCAACTGCGCGAACAGTAGCAAACCGGCGCGGCGCACTGCCACCCGAAGAGGCGCACCTATCGGACATCCAGAGGCAGGCTGCCGCGCGCGGCAAGCCCTGCGTGCCTCTCCGGCAAGGCATGCTGCCGCAAGACTGTGCGTGCGGCCCTCCGGCGACGACGCTGCACAACTGGCGTAGCATCGCAACCGAACGAAATCCGGAGTGATGCCGTGGATCAGATCGCCATCCTCTATCCGCTGTTTGCGCTCGCCACGTGGACCTTCGGCGTGCTGTCCATCCTGCCCGTGGTGCGCATCCGCGCGGCACGGCGCGGCGAAGTGCGTGCGTCGGATTTCCGCCTCGGCGAGTCGGCTGCCGTGCCGGAGTCGGTACGGTTGCCGAACCGCAACTACATGAACCTGCTCGAACTGCCAGTGCTGTTCTACGTGGCATGCCTGATGCTCTTCACGGTGCGTGGGGTCACGCCGACGGCCCTCGCGCTGGCCTGGAACTACGTGGCCTTGCGCATGCTGCACGGCCTGATCCACCTCGGCTACAACAACGTGTTGCATCGGCTGGCGGCCTTCGCCGCGAGCAATGCCGTTCTCATCGTGCTGTGGGTGGTCGCCGCAATGCACATCCACCACATGGCGTGAGCGACGGGTGACCCTTGCCGCCGTCCAATCCCGCAGGCCCACAGCGCCACTAGCCCGACCGGCGCATGGTTCGGCGATCCCGCGGCATGCATGGCTGCAGCCCAATATCCATGCGGGTTCCAGGCCGGTGCTGCCTGAACTGCCGCCCGAACTGAACTGCCACGGCACCATGCGACCGCCCCTGCCCGCCTCTCGCGTCGAACGCCGCGTACTGCGCTGGCTGCTCGCCGTGGCAGCGTCCGCGGCGCTCGCCCTGATCGCATACAGCGCGTGGACGCGCGTGGGCGAATGCGTTGCAGCCTGCCGCGCCAGCGGCGCGCCCGACGGGCGACTGCGCTTCAACGCCGACGGGCACCTCAATCTCGGCACGCACTGCGAATGCATCGGGGTGGCGTCGCCGGCCGTCTCACGGCAGGCGACGCCGCAATCGGAAATCCGCGGGGATTTCGGGCGGTGCAGCTGCAGCGGATCAGGACGCGCCGCGCAGGGCGCGAATGCGCGCTTCGGTCTCGGGATGGCTGTTGAGGTATTCCGGCACGTCGATGCCCTTGCCGCGATGCGCTGATTCGAGCCGCTCCAGGATGCTGGCAAGCAGGCCCGGCGACATGCCGTTCTCGCGCAGCATGGCGGCACCCCAGGTGTCGGCTTCGCTTTCCATGCCGCGCGAATAGCGCGCCTGGAGCAATGCCGCCGGCGCGGCGGCGAGCAGCGTGCTCGCGTCGCCGATATACCAGGTGAGGAACAGCCCGACCAGCGACCCCTGCAGCACCATGCGCAGGCCGTGGTGGCGCGCGGCATGGCCGAGTTCGTGGGTCAGCACGGCGAGCACTTCGTCATCGTTCGCTGCCAGTTGCACGAGTTGGTCCGTCACCACCAGCGTGCCGTCGGGCAGCGCAAAAGCGTTGGCGCCGAACGCACCGCCATCGCGGAACAGCACGCGATGACCGACCACCTGACCGCCTGGCGCACGCATTGCGGCAAAGCGGCGAACGATCGGTTCGGTGCGCTCGGGTGCGAGCTTCGAGGCGGAGAGCATGCCGCCGTCGATGAGTTCCAGCGTCTGCTCCGAGATCGCCTGGCGCACGCCGGCGGGTACCGCGGGTGCGGCGAGTTCCGCGGCGAGCGGCAGCCCGATGTAGTAGCCGGCGAGCGTCAGCACGAGGAACAGGGCACAGCTCGCCAGCACCATGCGCAGGTCGAACTGCCAGCGGATGTGCGCCCGGTCACGGTGGCCGCTCGCGGCGAGCAGATGCGCCAGCGCGGTATGGTCTCGCACTTCGCAATAGGCACCGTCGCCAAAGGTGATCAGCCGCGGAGCCGCACCCATCGGCTCGGAAATGCGCAGCACGGCGAGCGGCGCTTCGCGCGCGGCAGAGTCGCCCTGCATGTGCAGCACATCGCCCGACAGCGTGAGGCGCACCGCGTGCCGCTTCGTGCTGCGCCCGTCGAAGTACACCGCGTCGACCGCCGGCGCGGCCGGAGACGAATCGTTGCCGCTCACGGGCTCACAGGCCAATGTCGATGTCGAACAGGTCGGCCGCGCCTTCACCGGTAGCGGCGACCGCCTCCTGCTGCCCGGCGACGAATTCGTCGATCGGCCCCGCGGCGAGCAGCGACATGGACTCGATGCGATAGCGCGCCAGCCGGATCGCGGCGAAGGGCTGGAACAGGCCGAGCGTGAACACGATGCCGAGCAGGTTGGTGAACACGATCCAGAACAGGCGACCGCTTTCGACGCGGCTCTCGAAGCGGTGATTGCCGACCTGCGTGTGGTTCCATACCAGGTTCTGCAGCCGCGCCATAAGGAAGGGCTGGATGAAGAGCATGAGCCCGACCAGCACCAGCGGCGCGATGCCGGCCACGATCGGGCTGGTCACGGAACCCAGGCCGACGATGATCCCGACCACGATGCCGCCGAGAATCAGCACGCCGAAGGCCAGCAGGTAGACGCGATAGAAGCCGCCGACCGGCGCATCGAAGGCGAAGCGCGTCGCGCCGAAGCGCGCAAAATTGTGCTGGTAGGCCTTCATGCGCTGGTGCCACATCGGCGCGAGCAGATACAGCGTAATGACCGCGAGGATCGGCCACGCCAGGAATACCTTGTAGGCGCCGGCCTGGTCGCCGTCGAAGCCGAAGCGCAGACCTGACCAGCTCGTGTTGACTGCGCGAAAGCGCAGCGAGCGCAGCAGCAGGTTGGGCATGATCAGCGCAATGGCGACAAAGATGGCGATGCCGATCAGCGGTGCGAACTCGATGGTGAGGTTATAGACCACCAGCAGCGCGAAGATGATCAGCCGCCCCTTGAGGATGGCCTTCGGATCGCCGTGATAATCGAAGCTGGCGCCCGCCAGCGTGGTATTGCGGTAGAAGTACTGCATGCGCCGCACCTTGGCCCACGCCGAGTAGATGCCGAGCGTGAGGATGGTCAGTACCAGGTTGACGATCCAGATGCCGAAGTACTCGCCGCCGCGCCCGCTGAAATGGAACGGCAGACGGCCGGGTTCGGCCCGGCTCTCAAATGGCGCGGGAATCGTCAGGTCACCGTGGCCGGCACCGGGAAATGCGTTGGAGGATTCGCTCATTGCGACTCTCGATGGAAATCCGCCGCATCTTCCCAGAAGCAGGCGTGTCATGCAAACGGATTAGGCGCCGCCGTGCTGCACGGCGCGGGCCGGTGGCCGATCAACTGACGCCAAGCCGGAGCGGTCGGGCAGTTCAGGCGCAGCATCGCTCGGGAGATGCCATGCCGGACGTCGCCGCTGAAGCCAGCAGGCTCGCACCGATGCCGTCCAGCGACAGCATACGTACGCAATTGCGTCCTTCCGCCTTGGCCTGGTAGAGCGCCTTGTCGGCCCGTTCCAGCAGCGAGCCCGCGTCGTCACCTGGCTCGTATACCGCGACGCCGATCGACGCACTGAGCGCCGTGTCCTGCAGTGCCGCCATGCGCAGCTGCCCGATCTGCCCGCGGATGCGCTCGCACACGAGGCTTGCCTGCTCGGCCGAATCGCCCTCGAGCAGCGCAACGAACTCCTCGCCGCCATGGCGGGCGAGGTAATCCGATCCGCGGATCGACTCCGACACGCAACGCCCCACCGCAACCAGCACCGCATCGCCGGCCGGGTGTCCGTAGGTATCGTTGATGCGCTTGAAGTAGTCCAGATCGACCATGCACACCGCCAAGCCGCGGCCGCCATGCCGCTCGCAACGTGCCACCTCGCGCTCGAGCGCATCCATCAGGTGGCCACGGTTGAATACTCCGGTGAGCGGGTCGCGTTGGGCCATGTCGCGTATCGTCGCAACCGAGCGCGAAAGTTCGGCGCGCACCTTGCTGATATAACCGCCGAGCAGGCAGACGAAGACCGTTGTCAGCGTTAACGCCAGCAGGTTGAGCATCTCGACGCCAAGCCGGATTTCGCGCGGCTGACGCATGTCGAGCACGGCGATCAACACTGCGTAGCCGATCACGCCGAAGGCGCCGACACGCGCCATCTGGTGGGAGCGAAGGCGCAGCACCCCGAACAGCAGCGGCACCACGAGCAGCGTCAGGAAGGCGGCCCGCGCCGCGCCGGCGTGAAAGATCAGCACCAGCACTGCGGTATTCGACAGCACGAGTTGCAGCTCGGTCAGGCTGGGATCGCTGAATCGCAGATTCCATCCCCGGCGGAAGGCGACGAACAGCGCCAGATTGACCACGAGGACGCCACCCGACCACCATGCGGGCAGCCAGCCGGGCAGGTAGCCCATCCACGCACAGGTCTGCGCAAAAAGTCCGCACGCGCCATAGGTGGCCGCCGCCATGAAAAAGCGGCGCATGCGCAACGTCTGCTTGGCGCGTACGTCGGGCGGTTGTGGCAGTCCGTAAGTCACCTGCAAAAGGGAGATCCGGGCGTTCGAATGCGGAATCAACGGCCCGTCCTGGGCAGCCTTGAGGCTACAACCAAAAGAATAACGCCGCTTGCGCGACGTTATTCACACGATGGCATCGCGCGACGATACGCTTCAGAACAATCCCACGACCTTGCCGTTCTCGTCGAGGTCGATCTTCTCGGCAGAGGGCACCTTGGGCAGGCCGGGCATGGTCATGATGTCGCCGCAGATCATGACGATGAACTCGGCACCCGCAGCCAGCCGCACTTCGCGAATGGTCACCGTGTGGCCGCTCGGCGCGCCGCGCACGCCGGCATCGGTGGAGAACGACGATTGCGTCTTGGCCACGCAGATCGGGTAGTGGCCATAGCCGTCGGCCTGCAGCTTGTCGATCTGCTGGCGCACCTTGCTCGATGCGGAGATGCCGGCGGCGCCGTAGATCTTCGTCGCGACCTTGGTCATCTTGTCCCACAGGCTGTCTTCGTTCTGATAGACGAAGCTGAACTGGCTCGGGCTTTCCGCGAGACGCACCACCTCGTGCGCGAGCGCTTCCGCACCCGCGCCGCCCTTCGCCCAGTGCTCGGCCAGCACAACGTTGGCGCCGAGCGCCTTGACGCGGGTGCGCACCAGTTCGATCTCGGCTTCGGTGTCGGCGGTGAAGCGGTTGATCGATACCACGCAGGGAATGCCATAGTGCTGGGTAACGTTGTTGACGTGGCGTTCGAGGTTGACCAGTCCCTTCTCCAGCGCGTCGAGGTTCTCGGTGTTGAGCTGCTTGAGATCGACGCCGCCGTGGTACTTGAGCGCACGGATGGTGGCAACGATCGCGCAAGCCGAGGGGCGCAGGCCCGATTTGCGGCACTTGATGTCGACGAACTTTTCGGCCCCCAGATCCGCGCCGAAACCGGCTTCGGTCACCACGTAATCGGCCAGCTTCAAGGCCGACTTGGTCGCGATCACGGAGTTGCAACCGTGTGCGATGTTGGCGAACGGCCCGCCGTGGATGAAGGCCGGGTTGTTCTCCAGCGTCTGCACCAGGTTGGGCTTGAGGGCGTCCTTGAGCAGCACGGTCATCGCGCCATGCGCCTTGAGGTCGCGTGCGGTCACCGGTTTCTGCGCGCCGGTATAGCCGACGACGATGTTGCCCAGGCGTTCCTTGAGATCCTCGACCGAGGTGGCAAGGCAGAAGATGGCCATCACTTCGGAGGCGACCACGATGTCGAAGCCGTCTTCGCGCGGATAGCCGTTGCCCGGTCCGCCGAGCGAGCCGACCACCTGGCGCAGCGCGCGATCGTTCATGTCGACCACGCGCTTCCAGGTGATGCGGCGCACGTCGATGCCGAGTTCGTTGCCGTGGTGGATGTGGTTGTCCAGCATCGCCGCAAGCAGGTTGTTGGCCAGCGCGATCGCCGAAAAATCGCCGGTGAAATGCAGGTTGATGTCTTCCATCGGCACCACTTGGGCATGACCGCCACCGGCCGCGCCACCCTTGACGCCGAACACCGGGCCGAGCGACGGCTCGCGCAGGCAGATGACGGTCTTCTTGCCGATGCGGTTGAGCGCATCGCCGAGGCCCACCGTGGTGGTGGTCTTGCCTTCGCCGGCCGGCGTCGGGCTGATGGCGGTGACGAGGATCAGCTTGCCGTCCGGCTTGTCGGCCAGGCTATTGACGTAGTCGAGCGAGAACTTGGCCTTGTAGTGGCCGTAGGGCTCGAGGTGCTCCTCGGGAATGCCGAGTTTGGCGGCAATCGCGGTCACGCGCTGCAGCTTCGCCCGCTGTGCGATCTCGATATCGGAATCCATCCTGTGTCTCCGTCTTGTTGTGTTGGACTGCGTTCAATATGCCTAGCGGGCGGATGATATCGCGTCTGCCTTGGCGAGCAAGGCTTCCGCCATGCGGATGCTCGCGATGTCGATCAGGCGCCCGTCGAGCGACACGGCACCCTTGCCCTCCTTCGCGGCCTGCGTCATGGCGTCAAGAATGCGACGCGCCTTGGTCACCTCTGCCTCCGACGGCGTGAACACCGTGTTCGCCAGCTCGATCTGCGACGGGTGGATCGCCCACTTGCCCTCGTAGCCGAGCACCGCGGCGCGGTTGGCCGCGCTGACGTAGCCCTCCGGGTCGCCGAAATCGCCGAACGGCCCGTCGATCGGGCGCAGGCCGTAGGCGCGGCAGGCGACCAGCATGCGCGTCTGCGCCGCGTGCCAGGGGTCGGTCCAGAATGCCTGGCGCTTGCCGGCCTCGTCGCGGTCGGTCAGCACGACCGAATCCTTGTTGACGCCGCCGATCACCGTGGTGCGCGCGCGCGTCGACGCCGCATAGTCCGCAACGCCGAAGCTCATCGCCTCGAGCCGCTTCGACGACTGCGCGATCGCCTCGACGTTGGCCATGCCGAGCGCAGTCTCGATCAGCACCTCGAAACCGATGCGCTTGCTGCGCTTCCTGGCCGCCTCGATCTGCGTCACCATCATGTCCACCGCATAGACGTCCTGCGGCACGCCGACCTTCGGAATCAGAATCATGTCGAGGCGCGGACAGGCCTCGACGATATCCACCACGTCGCGATACATATAGTGCGTGTCGAGGCCGTTGATGCGCACCATCATCGTCTTCGTGCCCCAGTCGATCTCGTTGAGCGCCTGCACGATGTTGCGGCGGGCCATCTCCTTGTCGTCGGGCGCGACGGCATCTTCGCAGTCGAGGAAGATGATGTCGGCCGCGGATTTCGCGGCCTTCTCGAACATCGCGGGATTGGAACCCGGCACCGCGAGTTCGGAGCGGTGCAGCCGGGGCGTGGCCTGCTCGATGATGGTGAAGCTCATGGTTTCTCCTCCAGTCGCATATTGATATGGTTTATCCGGTCGAGCCGAAGCCGGCCGCCACGCAGTTGATCGACAGCAGCAGCGCACGACGCAGTTCCTCGCGCGCCACGCCGTCGGGCGCCGCGCGGAATTCGCGCAGCAGACCGACCTGCTCGCGATTGACGCGATTGATGATCGGCAGCCGGTGCGCCAGACGCGCGCTGAAGTCGGCAAAGCGAGAACCCGGCCGATCGCTGCCGCTGACACGCAGCACCTGCTGCATCGACAGCCGGTATTCGCTTTCGATCTGCGCGAAAACGGATCTGCGCAGACCCTCGTCCGGCACCAGGCGCGCGTACTCGGCGGCGATGTCGAGATCGACCACGGCGAGCGTCTTTTCCACCTCGTCGATGATCAGGCGGAACAGTTTCGAGCGTTCGAACATGCGCCCTAGCAGCGCTTCGCCCGTCGCACCGCGCACTTGGCAGAACGCAGCCAGCGCACTGCCGATGCCGTACCAGCCGGTGACGAGGTGCCGGTTCTGCGACCAGGCGAACACCCAGGGAATCGCGCGCAGCTCGGCGAGCGATTTGGCGCCGAAACGTCGCGCCGGTCGCGAACCGATGTTGAGCAGCGAGATTTCCTCGAGCGGGCTCGCGTCCTGAAAATAGGCAACCAGTCCCGGGTTGGATACCAGTCCGACATAGGCCGCGTGGGCCGCGCCGGCGAGTGCCTCGAGCGCATCGTCGAATTCGGGATGCGCCGTCGTTTCGCCGTGGCCGGACTTGAGCGCATGCTCGAAAACGCTGGCCGCAAGCAGCTCCACGTTATAGGCCGCGGTACCGCGGTTGGCGTACTTGGCCGACACGACCTCGCCCTGCTCGGTCAGGCGGAACAAGCTGCGGATCGAACCGGGCGGTTGCGCGGCGATCGCACGGCTCGCCGGCAATCCGCCACGGCTCACCGAACCGCCACGCCCGTGGAAAAATCCGATGTCGATACCGCTGTCCTGGCCGACGGCGGTAAGCTGCGTCTGCGCCTTGGCAAGCTCCCAGTTGGAAGGCAGGAAGCCGCCGTCCTTGTTCGAGTCCGAGTAGCCGATCATGACTTCCTGCATGCCACCCACGCCGCCCATTCCGCGCACCGAGCGGCGCACCAGCGGCAGCGCGAGCAGCTCGCGCATGATGGCCGGTGCGCGGCGCAGGTCGCCGATGGTTTCGAATAGCGGCATGATCGGCAGGCTGCAGCGCTCCACTCCGGCCGGATCGGCGAACAGGCCGGCCTGCTTCGCCAACACATAGACGCCGAGAACGTCGGCCGCATTGCGCGTCATCGACAGGATCAGGCTGCCGAACGCATCGCGCCCGTAGCGGCCGATCATGTCGCGCACAAGTTCGAAGGTGCCGATGGTCTCGCGCACCTGGGGCGAGGCCGCGGCAAGATCGCGCGGCGCGGCGCGCGGCATTTCCAGCTCATCGAGCAGCCAGCGTTTCCACTCGGCGGAATCCTGGACCGGCACGTGTTCCGCGGCGTGTCCGGTGTCGATTGCCCAGAGCGCGGCGAGCGCCTGCGTGATGCGCGTCGAGTTCTCGCGGATGTCGAGGCGCACCGTGCAGAAGCGGAAGATCTCGACTTGCCGGCGCAGCGGCCGTACCAGCCCGCGCGCGAGTTGCCCGCACTCGCTGCGTGCGAGCCCTGCCTCGAGCGCGCGCAGATCGTCGAGCAGGCGATCGGCATTGTCGTAGCCGGTCCGCTGATCGCCGGAGCGCGTGGCATCGAGCCGCGCCAGCACGCATACCAGGAACTGGCGGAAAGGTTCGCCGGGATTGCGCACCGCGACCTGCGCACCCTCGCCGCTTGCAGCCAGCACGTTGTCCAGCGCGGCGCGAAACGCGGCATCCACCGGCAACGCATGTTCGGTGATGGACAGCGCCTTGATCAGTTCCCGCAGTTTCTGGCGATGGCGTTGCAGTGCGGCTTCGCGACAGGTTTGGAGCGCGCTGCGCGTGACCTCGTTGGTCACGAAGGGGTTACCGTCGCGATCGCCGCCGACCCAGGAGCCAAACTCGAAGAAGGCCGGCACCTCGGGCGCCTGATCGCCATAGTAGCGCTCGAGCGCCTGCTCGGCGCGCGCAATCAGTTCGGGCGCCACCTCGAACAGCGTCTCGTTGAAGAAGTGCAGGCTCCAGGCAACCTCCTGCTCGACGCTCGGCTTCTCCAGCCGCAGTTCGCCGGTGAGCCAGAGCAGTTCGATCTCGTTGCGCAGCGAATCGACCAGGGCATCGCGTTCGCGTGGCGTCCAGCGCGGCGACTCGAGATCCATCAGCAGGCGGTAGATGCGGCGATGGCGCTCCAGAACGGTGACGCGTTTCGCTTCGGTCGGATGCGCCGTCAGCACCGGCCGCACGCGCAATCGGCGCAGTTGGCTGCCGACGACGTGCGCCGGCACCCCGGCTGCGGCTGCGTCGGCCACGACCTGGAAGAAAGTGCCGGAGACATGCTGCGACCCGCGATCGGTCTCGATCTTGCGCCGTCTGCGCATCGCCCCGTTCTGCTCGGCCAGGCTGAGCAACTGGAACATCATGCCCTGCGCCTGCAGCGCGCGCGCAAGCCGGTCCGGCGCAAGCGGCCGCTCGACGCCCTGCACGACATCGACGATGTCGGGATCGTGCCGGCCGATCACCTCTTGCAGAAGCGAGAACAGCAACGCTATCGCGTCATGCGTGAAGTTCGCGCCGGACGAATTGTCCAGCGCGAACCGCGAACGGTCCTGCACGGCCGCGTCCACCGATGTCGCGCCGCTCAACGCGTTCGCGCGAGCACTGCGGCGACGGTACTGCCCAGTTCGCCGGCGCTGGGCGCCACGGTCAAGCCGAACGATTTCATGATCTCGGATTTCTCCGCCGCCGAATCGCCTGCCGCCGAGATGATGGCGCCGGCATGGCCCATGCGGCGTCCCTTCGGCGCGGTCAGCCCGGCCACGTAGCCGACCACGGGTTTCGACATGTTCTCCTTCACCCAAGCCGACGCTTCGGCTTCCTGGGGCCCCCCGATCTCGCCGATCATCACGACTGCGTGGGTGTCCGGATCCTGCTCGAACAGCTTGAGGTGGTCGAGAAAGGCGCTGCCGTTGATCGGATCGCCGCCGATGCCGACGCTGGTCGATACGCCGATGCCGAGCGTCTTCATCTGTGCCGCGGCTTCGTAGCCCAGCGTCCCCGAACGCGACACGATGCCGACGTTGCCCTGCTTGTAGATGTGGCCCGGCATGATGCCGAGCATCGCCTTGCCCGGGCTGATGATACCGGCGCAGTTGGGGCCGACCATCATGGTGCGCCGCTCCTTGGGATAGCGCAGCAGGAATCGTTTCACGCGCATCATGTCCTGCGCCGGAATGCCGTCGGTGATGGAGCAGACGAGGCGGATGCCGGCATCGGCCGCTTCCATGATGGCGTCGGCACAAAAGGCCGGGGCGACGAAGGTGATGCTGGTGTCGGCGCCCGTAGCTTCCACCGCATCCTTCACCGTGTTGAACACCGGCACGCCGAGGTGCTTGCTGCCGCCCTTGCCGGGTGTCACGCCGCCGACCACATTGCTGCCGTAGGCGATCATCTCCTTGGCATGGAACGTGCCTTTGTCGCCGGTGAAGCCCTGGATGATGATTTTCGACTTCTCGTCGATCAGTATGCTCATGTCGCAGTCTCTCCCGGGGTTCAGTAGGCAGCGCGCTGTTGCTTCGCGGCTTCGACGGCCCTGGTGGCCGCCTCGGTCAACGTGTCGGCGCTGATGATCGGCAGGCCGCTTTCGCGGATGATGCGGCGGCCCTCCTCCTCGTTGGTACCAGCCAGGCGCACGATCAGCGGCACCTTGATCTCGATCGACTGGCAGGCCTGCACCACGCCCTGCGCCACCCAGTCGCAGCGGTTGATACCGGCGAAGATGTTCACCAGGATTGCCTTGACGTTGGCATCGGAGAGCACGAGGCGGAACGAGTTGGCGACGCGCTCCGGCGAGGCCCCGCCACCGACGTCGAGGAAGTTCGCCGGTGCCCCGCCGGCGTACTTGATGGTGTCCATGGTGGCCATCGCGAGGCCGGCGCCATTGATGATGCAGCCGATGTCGCCATCGAGTCCGACGTAGTTGAGGTTGTGCTCGGCCGCCTGCACCTCGCGCGGATCCTCCTGCGACGGGTCGCGCATGCCGGAAACGTCGCGCTGACGGAACATCGCGTTTTCGTCGAACGACATCTTGGCGTCCAGCGCAAGGATGCGGTCGTCCTTGGTCACCACCAGCGGGTTGATCTCGACCATCGTCGCATCGAGGTCACGGAAGGCGCGATAGACGCCCATGATCGTGGTCACCGCGCGTGACACCTGCTTGATGTTCAGCCCCAGGCCGAACGCAATTTCGCGCGCCTGGAAAGCCTGCAGGCCGACCGCCGGCTCGACCACCACCTGCATGATCTTTTCCGGTGCGGTGCGCGCCAGTTCCTCGATCTCCATACCGCCTTCGGCGGAGGCGATCACGCGCACGCGTTCCGCCTTGCGGTCGAGCACGATGCCCAGATACAACTCGCGCTCGAAAGGTTCGGCGACTTCGACATAGACGCGCTGCACCGGCTTGCCTTCCGGCCCAGTCTGTTGGGTCACCAGCCGCTTGCCGAGCAATTCGCGCGCAGCCTTCTCGACGTCGTTGTAGGTGCGGCACAACTTGATGCCACCCGCCTTGCCGCGCGCGCCGGAATGCACCTGGGCCTTGACCGCCCAGTGCCAGCCGCCAAGCTCGTTGGCGTTATAGACGGCCTGATCCGCACTGTAGGCCACGCTGCCGCGCGGCACCGGCACGCCGAAGCCGGCGAGCAACTCCTTGGCCTGGTATTCGTGTATGTCCATGCTCCACCTTTCAATATTATTTTGAAAATGATTCCCACGCTGATGACATGGGAACTGCCGGGTTCCGGCGCGATGGTGCGCGCCGTCGGACGATCGACTGCGCGCATTATCGGGATTCGCCGTTGCCCGGGATATTCAGAGTTTGTTATCGCTTCCCCAAGAAACGCCGATGGTTGAAGCCTCAGGCACCGAATCAGCTTTTGTTATCGCTAGCCCAAGAAAGACCGATACATCGGAAATTATTTTCAAAATAGAATCTTTCGAAACGAGGGGCTGTAACGGCTCGCGTGCTGCGGCGCGCGGGCATTTGCACAAGGCATGGCCGGACAGCCTCGAAATCCGAAACCCCGCTCTGCCGTCCCACACGAAAGGCCCGCACATGTTCGATCCCAGCCAGACCATCGAGACCGTCGACCCCGAACTTTGGGTTGCGATGCAACACGAGCTTTCGCGTCAGGAAGAGCACATCGAATTGATCGCATCGGAGAACTACGCCAGCCCCGCCGTGATGCAGGCACAGGGTTCGGTGCTGACCAACAAGTACGCCGAGGGTTATCCGGGCAAGCGCTACTACGGCGGCTGCGAGTACGTCGATGTCGCCGAACAACTCGCGATCGATCGCGCCAAGGCGCTGTTCGGCGCCGATTATGCCAACGTGCAGCCGCACTCCGGCTCACAGGCGAACGCGGGCGTCTACATGGCGATGCTGAAGCCGGGCGACACCATCCTCGGCATGTCGCTCGCGCATGGCGGCCACCTGACGCATGGCGCGAGCGTGAACTTCAGCGGCAAGATCTACAACGCGGTGTCCTATGGCCTGAACACCGAGACGGAAGCGATCGACTACGACCAGGTGGCGCAGCTCGCGAAAGAGCACAAGCCGCGCATGATCGTCGCCGGCGCCTCGGCCTATGCGCTGCACATCGACTGGCAGCGTTTCCGCGAGATCGCCGATTCGATCGGCGCGTACCTGATGGTGGACATGGCGCATTACGCCGGCCTGATCGCCGCGGGCCTCTACCCGAGCCCGGTCGGCACCGCCGACTTCGTCACCAGCACCACCCACAAGACGCTGCGCGGCCCGCGCGGCGGCATCATCCTCGCGAAGGCGGAGCACGAGAAGGCGCTCAACTCCATGATCTTTCCCGGCATCCAGGGCGGTCCACTGATGCACGTGATCGCCGCCAAGGCGGTGGCGCTGAAGGAAGCCGCCTCGCCCGCGTTCAAGGCCTACCAGCAGCAGGTGCTCGACAACGCTAAGACCATGGCTGGCCAGCTCACCGAGCGCGGCCTCCGCATCGTGTCGGGCCGCACCGAATCGCACGTCTTCCTGCTAGACCTGCGCGCCAAGAACATCACCGGCAAGGACGCAGAAGCCGCGCTCGGCCGCGCCCACATCACGATCAACAAGAACGCCATCCCCAACGATCCGCAGAAGCCCTTCGTCACCAGCGGCGTGCGCGTCGGCAGCCCGGCGATGACCACACGCGGCTTCAAGACAGCAGAAGCGAAGCAGGTCGCCAATCTGGTTGCCGACGTGCTCGAAGCACCGAACGACGACGCGAACATCGCGCGCGTCACGGCGCAGGTGAAGGCGCTCACGTCCGCCTTCCCGGTGTACGGCCGGCGCTGAACCGACGATACCCCAGACACGCTGTCGCAAGCGAACCACGATATCCAACGAACCCGAATCCAGGAGACAACATCATGCGCATGGCTGGCCGCAACTTCCTCTTCGTTCCCGGTCCCACCAACGTGCCCGATCGCGTGCAGCGCGCGATGATGGTGGCGATGGAGGACCACCGCTCGTCCAAGTTCCCGGAACTCACGCGCAGCGTGCTGGACGACCTGAAGAAGGTATTCAAGACCGAGACCGGCAGCATGTTCGTGTTTCCCTCATCCGGCACCGGTATGTGGGAAGCCGCGCTGACCAACACGCTGTCGCCGGGGGACAAGGTGCTCGCGTCGCGCTTCGGCCAGTTCAGCCACCTGTGGATCGACATGGCCAAGCGGCTCGGCTTCGACGTGCAGGAACTCGACGTCGAATGGGGCACCGGGGTGCCGGTCGAGCAGTACGAGGAAATCCTGCGTGCCGACAAGGAGCACCGCATCAAGGCGGTGCTCGCCTGTCATAACGAGACGGCCACCGGCGTGACCAGCGACATCGCCGGCGTGCGCCGCGCGCTCGATGCGGCGAAGCACCCGGCGCTGCTCGCGGTCGACACCGTCAGCTCGCTCGGCAGCATCGACTTCCGTATGGACGAATGGGGCGTGGACCTCGCGGTTTCCGGCTCGCAGAAGGGCCTGATGCTGCCGGCCGGCATGGGCATCCTCGGCGTCAGCCAGAAGGCGATCGGCTGCATGGAAGGCGCCAAGTCGCGCCGCTGCTACTTCGACTTCGGCGACATGCTGAAGGCCAACGCCACCGGCTATTTCCCCTACACGCCGTCGCTGCCGATGCTCTACGGCCTGCGCGAATCGCTCGACATCATCGAAGAAGAGGGGCTCGAGAACATCTTCTTCCGCCACGCCTACCTGGCCGAAGGCGTGCGCGCCGCAATCACGCAGGGCTGGGGCCTCAAGCTGTGCGCCAAGGAACCGAAGTGGTACTCCAACACCGTCAGCGCGATCGTGGTGCCGGAAGGCTTCAATGCCGCGCACGTGATCGACGTCGCGTTCCGCCGCTACAACCTGGCGCTGGGCGCAGGCCTGTCGAAGGTGGCCGGCAAGGTGTTCCGCATCGGCCACCTCGGCGACCTCAACGAACTGATGCTGATGGGCGCAATCGCCGGCGCCGAGATGTCGATGCTCGACATCGGCATCCAGGTCACGCCGGGCAGCGGTGTCGCCGCCGCGTCGAACTACTGGCGCACGCACGACCCGATCCCCAAGAAGCGCGTCAGCCGCGAGGAAGTGATCTACGCGTCGCAGCAGATGGGTTCGGTGAACTAAACTAGTCGGTCCAAAACCACAACACAGAGAGGGAACCCCGGCATGGCCGAACATATCGTGTTTCTCGACCGCTCGACGCTGCAGGCCAACGTGAGGCGACCTGCCTTCGAGCACACCTGGGAGGAGTACGCCACCACCTCGCCGGCACAGACGGTCGAGCGCCTGAAGGACGCCACCGTCGCCATCACCAACAAGGCGCCGCTGCGTGCTGACACGCTGGCGCAACTGCCGAAGCTGAAGATGATCGCGGTGGCCGCCACCGGCTACGACGTCATCGACGTGCCGGCGTGCCGCGAGCGCGGCATCGCGGTGGCGAACATCCGCAACTACGCGGTCCATACGGTGCCGGAGCACGCCTTCGCGCTGATCCTCGCGCTGCGCCGCAGCCTGCTCGAATACCGGCAGGACGTGGAGCGCGGGCGCTGGCAGGAAGTCGACCAGTTCTGCTTCTTCGACCATCCGATACGCGACCTGCACGGCAGCACCATCGGCATCTTCGGCGAAGGCGTGCTCGGCCAGGGCACGGCGACCATCGCGCGCGCCTTCGGCATGCGCGTGCTGTTTGCCGACCACCCGCCACCCAAGATGCCAAATGTCGCCTTCACGCCGGTCGAGCAGGTGCTGGCAGAGAGCGACGTCATCTCGCTGCACTGCCCGCTCACGCCCGACAGCCGCAACATGTTCGGCCTCGAGCAGTTCCGCAAGATGAAACGCAGCGCAATCCTCATCAACACGGCGCGCGGCGGGCTGGTCGACGAGCAGGCGCTGGTCACCGCGCTCAAGGATGGCCTGATCGCCGGCGCCGGCTTCGACGTGCTGACCAAGGAACCGCCGAAGGAAGGCAACCCGCTGCTCGACCTGCGCATGCCCAATTTCATCCTGACACCGCACGTGGCCTGGGCCTCGGACGGCGCGATGCAGTTCCTCGCTGACCAGCTGATCGACAACATCGAGCTGTTCCTCAAGGGCACGCCACAGCATCTGGTGACCTGACGAAAGGCGCCTGCGGGCAGGCCGGCGCTGCCCGCGACACGCGCACACGCCCGCCTCCAGAGCGCCGCATCACGCGCCACCCACACCCATCCGAAAGAGAGGGACGAGACATGAAGAAACTGCTGTTCCAGATCGACACCGATCCGATCCCCGCGGTGTTCGACACCGTCGTCGCCTACGACGGCGGCGCCGACCACGTGACGGCCTACGGCGGCATCAACCCGTCGAACGTCGGTCCGCTGGTCGACGGCGCGATCTTCACGCGGGCGCCGAAGGAAAAGAAATTCACCGCCATCTTCGTCGGCGGCAGCAACATGGCGGCCGGCGAAGAACTGTTCAAGGCGGTGAAGAAGAAGTTCTTCGCCAACTTCCGCGTCTCGATCATGCTCGACAGCAACGGCTCGAACACCACCGCCGCAGCCGGCGTGGCCTGCATCGTCAAGAGCGCGGGCGGTTCGATCGCCGGCAAGCGCGCCGTGGTGCTGGCCGGCACCGGCCCGGTCGGGCGCCGTGCCGCCGTCATGCTGGCGCGCGAAGGCGCGCAGGTTTCGCTGACCTCGCGCTCGATGCAGCGTGCGCAGGACGCCGCAGACGCGATCAAGCAACGCTTCGGCCTCGACGTAACGCCGGTCGAAGCCTTCGACTGCGAGGCCCGCGGCCGCGCCATCGAAGGCGCGCAACTGGTGTTCGCCACCGGCGCGGCGAGCGCCCTGCTGCTCGAGCCGAAGCATTGGCAGAACAATCCCGGCATCCAGATCATGGCCGACGCCAACGCCACGCCGCCGCTCGGCATCGAGGGCGTGGACATGATGGACAAGGGCAACGAACGCAACGGCAAGGTGGTGTGGGGCGCGATCGGTTTCGGCGCGCTCAAGCTCTCGCTGCACCGCGCCTGCATCGCGCAACTCTTCGAGGCACCGGACCAGGTGTTCGACGCGGAAGAGATCTACGCCAAAGCCAAGACGATGGCATGACGAGAATGACCACCCCCGCGCTCACTGCGTTCGCTGCCCCCCGAGGGGGTGTCAGTACGCTTGGGCCGGCCCTGCACGTACTGATACCACCATGATCAAGAACCAGCCCATCCAGGAATTCCTCGACAAACTCGCCAGCAGCGCTGCCACGCCCGGCGGCGGCAGTGCGGCCGCCATCATGGGTGCCATGGGCGCGGCGCTGGTGAGCATGGTGTGCAACCTCACCGTCGGCAAGAAGAACTACGCCGAAGTCGAAGGCGAGATGAAGGACGTGCTGCGCGAGGCCGAGAGCCTGCGCGTGGCCCTGACCGATGCCATCGCCGAAGACATCGCGGCATTCGATTCGCTGATGGCCGCCTACGCCATGCCGAAGGATACCGACGAACAGAAGGCCGCACGCAGCACGGCGATCCAGGCCGGACTCAAGCAGGCGACCGAAGTGCCGCTCTCCTGTGCGCGCCTGTGCGCCGAGGTGATCGCGCTGTCGCACCGCGCGGCCGCGAAGGGCAACCTGAACGTCATCAGCGACGCCGGCGTGGCCGCCCTCGCCGCCCAGGCCGCGCTGCGCAGCGCAGCGCTCAACGTCTATATCAACGTGCCGGCCATCAAGGACCGCGCCTTCGCCGACACCCGCGTCGCCGAAGTCGAGGCCCTGCTGCGCGACGCCGTCGCGCAAGCCGAATCCACCTTCGCCGTCGTCAAAGGCAAGCTCTGATCTCCTTGCAAGGCACCGGCCCGGAGGCCGCATGGTAGTTGGCTTCCGGGCATGGCGTGCCTGACAGGCCCGTCCCGCGCGCCGCGCAGGGCCACGTGCCTGCAGCATTCCACCCCATGCGCCCTGCAGCCTGACGGCCACGATACCGTCAGGCGCGCACCGGCCGTGGCGACCAACGCCGGTTGCAGGTAAGCCGTCGAACCGGCCGCATTGGCTGCCCGCCAACCGCTATCTCCTTGCCGGAATCGCCGCTTTCGACGGAACGCAGGCAAACGCGCGAGCCGGCGAGTCCGATCCTTTTCGCAATATGGAAACCAGTACGAAAACCGGCCGCCGTCTTCGAACGCAGTACGAATTTCGAACCCCGCGGTTCTGCCGGCGAAGCGGTGCCATGCGGCCTGGCGAGGCATCGGCCGATGGCACGCCCCATGCGTAACGCCCCATCGATCGTGTGATCCCGAGCGACCCGGTGCCGCCTCGAACACGCGACGCCGCCACAAGCCCATGCCGATGCCGGACGACGGAGGTACGCCGTAGGCAATCCGCCAACGACGGGCCCTGCGTGAAACCAAGACCAACGGAGATCACCGACCATGAAGAAACTGCCGATCCTGATTCTCTGCACCCTGCTGATGGCGGCCTGCGCGACGAAACCGACGCCCGCGGGCGTGTGGGACTACTCGGTCGAAGGCACGCCCGAGGGCGACGTCAAGGGCGTCATGACGATTGCACCGAAGGACGGCAAGTCGTTCGCCGCGGTGATGCAGTCCAACGGCGGCGAACTGGCGATGGACAAGTTCGTCTACGACGAGGAAACCAGCAAGATGCTCGGCGAATTCATCTTCTCCGGCCTGCTGGTCAAGTTCGACGCCGTCCAGGCCGACGAAGAGATCAACGGCGCGATGTGGGTCTCCGGCATCGACTTCCCGTTCAAGGCCACGCGCAAGAGGTAGTTCACCCCGTCGGGCGCTGCCCGTCTGCAAGACACCGACTCGGAAGCCGCATGGTTGTTGGCTTCGGGGCATGGCATGCCTGACAGGCCCGTCCGGTGCGCCTCGCGGGGTGACGTGCTTGCATAGCGCCGTCCAATGCCCCGCGCATCCTGACGGTCGAGAATACGCGTGTGGCATGAAAGGCAGCGGCAACCTGGGTCGGTTGCGGGAAACAATTCGAGCCCAGACCCTTCAGCTGTCTGATCCTCTCCCTTCCACGGACCACGTCCATTCCTCACCGTACTTGAACTTCCCTACAGCCGCAAAGTTGCAGAGGATGGCGAATTTCTTATCATTGCTCAAATTTAGATTGACATACCACCCGTTCGTGAGCCGTGCGAAATTGTTTGCGTCATCTGCCAAATGTGGCGATCCATGGAACATTCGCTTCAACGTCCGCCCGAAGTAATTTCGCTGTCTTCCTTTAGCGACGAACGCTATTTCCCAATCGAGATTGATGAACGGTTCAGGATGTGCTTCGATGAATCGTTCGATCAGCCACGTATACGCGTCCTTTGCGGTCTCATAGCGACGCTCAACACCGCGGAATACCACGCGCGTTGGAGTAGCACCGACCCTCTTAGCCCGAACGTCGTTCCAGCCGGGGAAGCGGCCGTCCAATGCATCCTTCGCCGCTCTGGCATAGTCTGGCTTGCTATTCTGGACCGCATTGTTCAGCATGTTCCGAAGCTCATCCTTTGTACGACGCGGATCGTTCACGAGTTGAATAAACCGGCTGAGGTCCATAGTCATAGTGAGTGGCGGGCGCTCTAACGCCGACGCTATGCGTCTGAACGCAGCAGGCGGCCGGTCCGAATCAGTACAATGTTGGACCTCTTGTCCATTCTCTACAGTCCAAGAGTGTTCTTCACTACACTGACCAGCACTTGCTTCAGTATGTCGATTGTGAAGCCGCCGCCTTTGTCTTTAACGATAGTAGTTGCCTTGCTCCAGGTCGAATCACTCCTTGCGGCGTCGGCAAAGTCATGGCCGGCTGACGTAAGGTGCGAGAGCTGCCAATTGGGCAACATGTCGTCGAGAGTACTTACGTCGATTCCCTTAGCGAGGCCAGCGTCAGCAATTAGGTAGCTGTGATATCCAATCTGCTGCGGCGTATATCCCTCAATCTCTATTGCCGGGACCCAGTACTCCGCATCCCGATCTTCAACAGCAAGAATCAGCTTCCTTATCAGATCAAGGTCTCGACGCATATGCGGTCTCCTATGACTCCCAACAAGAACGGGCAACTCGACGGATAGCGATGCAATCTCTCAATGCATCAAACTCTTGGCTGGATTCAGCGGAACCGAACATCAAGTGCCAATGATGCAAAAGCGCCGTGACGATGGGCAACCGAAACCTGCAGCCATCGGCAAAGAAAGGTGCCAGGGTCGAATTGATTCTCGCCCTGCCGCATCGGTTCGGTTAGAAGCCGATTGCGCCTCCCTGGTCCCTGAATGCGTGCCGTCATTCGGTGTTCTGGCCAATGCGCCACAGCACGCCCGACGGATCGAACAGACAGAAGTCTCGCATTCCCCAGGGCTGGGCCTCGATGGCGCTGACCTTCGCGCCGTACTTGGAGGCGACCTGCGTGTCCTGCACGTGTGCCCACCAGGCCTCCACGTCTTCGACGAGGATATGCATCATGAAATTCTCGGCCAGGGATTCAGCGCAGAAATCCTGGAGCAGAAAACTCACATGCCCAAAGTGGAAGTAGGCGACGCCTCCGCCTTCTGAGGCCATCGTGAAGCCGAGGCCCTGGTAGAAGCGCTTGGAAAGCTCGAAGTCCTTCGCGGGAACGAAGGCCTTGATTTCGGTGATGCGAAGGTTCGGCATGGTCGTTGGCGACGCCTTTCAAGAAATTGAGTAGCCACGCATTGGCGAT
>JAEUNL010000036.1 GCA_016791115.1 Rhodocyclaceae bacterium | reverse complement strand
CGGGCGTCGCGCGGCTGGCGCTTGAGCCAGGTTTCGGCGCGCGCGATGCGCTCCAGCAGGTCGCCGCCGCGGCATTCGCCGTACAGCTCGGCGAGGGCGGAATCCCACTGGCCGTCGAGCCAGCGTTCGAGCAGCTTCTGCGCGGTGCCGTAGTCGTCCGCCGCGCACAGCGCGCGCGCCGCGGCTTCGGCGACGCGCCGGTCGGCCTGCTCGTCGGCAGGCAGCCCCACCCAGTATTTCGCCAGCGCCACGCGATCGCCCTCGCGCGCGCGCAGGTTCGCCAGATGCGCGCGGCGCCGGATCGGCGCCGACTCCTCCGGCAGCAGGCCGCGCCCCTTCTTCTCGAGCTGGCGCACGATGCGCAGCACCTGGTCGGAATCGCCGCGTGCCTGCGCCACGCGCAGCGAGAGGCGCAGCGCCGAGATGTGCCGCTGCCCGCCGAGCTGCAGGGCCTCGAGCCTTTCGTGCGCGTCATCGAAACGGTGCGCCTGCACCGCGATCTCCGCTTCGGTCATCAGGCGCGCCATGCGGAAACCGGGGTCGTGCTCGCGCGCGCGGTCGAGCCAGCGCTTCTCGCGCGTCTCGTCGCGCAGCGCGCCGGCCGCGCGCGCGGCCAGCAGCGACGACAGGCCCGGCGACGCACCGCAGTCGTAGGCCACCTGCGCGCGCTTGAGCGCCTGCCCGTGCCGGCCTTCGAGCTGCAGGCGCATGGCATCGACCAGCGCATCGACGGCGCGCTCGTGGCGCTTGCGCGCGCGGAAGGCCGCCACCTGCGCCGGCATCTGCAGCGCCCGGCTGACGAGCCGCAGCACGCCGTAGAAGGCCAGGAAGCCGAGCACGACCAGCAGCAGCAGGAAGTTCAGCGACAGTTCGATGCGCCACGGATTGACGACGACCAGCACGTAGCCGTCGTTGTACTGCGCGGCGACGGCCAGGCCGGCCGCGACCGCGAACAGGACGAGCAGCCAGATCAGTGCGCGCATGGGCTAACGCTTCGCCTTGGCGTTGGCCGGTGGCGCAACCGCACGTTCCGCCGCCTGCTGCGGGCTCACGCGCGTCGCCGACAACGCGGCAACCGTCTCGTTGAGTACCGGCAATTCCAGCGTGATGCCCGTGCCGGAGAGCTGCTTGAGCGTGGCGATCGCGTTCTGCGTCACCTTGGCCCGCAGATCGAAATGGCGTTCGATCCAGAACTGCGCCATGCGCAGGTCGTCCCCGAAGATGCGTGCGTCACGCTGCAGCAGCGCGAGCCGCGCATTGAGCAGCCGCAGCTTGAGGTTCTCGCGCAGGAAGAACGCGTTGCCCGGCGAAAGCACCGAGGGATCGGGACGATCCAGGCGCTCGATGCGGACCAGGCTCTTCAGCTCCGCCCACATGTCGCCGAGGAAGCTGGCGACCAGGCCGCGCGGACCGGGTTCCGCGGGCGCCGCGGCGGGCGCGGACGACGGCCTTTCCTCGAAGGCCAGCGGCAGCGTATCCACCACGCTGACCACGCTCTCCATCTTCAGCGCCATGCCGGAGAGGTCGGGCACCGACACCGCCTTCAGGCGATCGATGTCGTGCGCCAGCGCCTTGCGCAGCACGAGGAACTGCGGCCGGTCGGCGCGCGCCAGTTGCGCGTCGGCGCTCTGCAGCGCGATCAGCGCGCCGGAGACGTTGCCGGCAAGCTGCAACTGCTGCAGGGCGATGTTGATCGCATGCTCGACTTCGGCCAGCACGCGCTCGTCGCGCGTGCGCGTGACCTCCTGGTACATCGACTCGAGCGCCACCTGCTGGCCCTGGGCCTCGTCGAGCTTGGCTTCCAGCGCGCCGATCTTGCCATGCAGCGCCTCGACAGACTCCTGGCTCTGGCGTGCCATCCCGCGGCTTTCCTTGGCCACGCTGTCGCCTTCCTGCAGGCGCCGCGCCAGTTCCTCGTGCAGGCTGGAGAGGCGCGAGCGCGTCTCCAGCCACTGCCAGCCGAGCAGGATCACCGCGAGCAGCGCGACGATCAGCGCGGGATGCCGCCAGCCCGCGGCGGCGCGGGTGCGCGGCGGCGCGGTCAGGGCCGGCAGGGATTCGGCCGGCGTGTGCGATTCGGATGGGTCGCCGCTCATGTCTCTATCGTTCGTCTCGTCCAGCGCCACGACGGCGCACCGTGCAATGACTCTATCATCGATCGCGGAAGTGCGAAGCCAGTCCGGCCATCAGGCCCGCGTCGGCCGCGCCGGTCAGCACCACGTTCGGCGCGCCGAGCGCCCGCGCACGCTCGGCGATGCGCGCATGCGGCACGAACAGCGTCGTGCCGCCGAGCACCGCGGCCGCATCGGCGCCGAGCATTTCTACGAGGTTTTCCAGTCCCTCGCTGCTGGTCAGCGTGATGGCGTCGAGCGTGCCGGCCCGCGCCCGACCGACCAGCAGGGCCGCATCCAGCGGCGGCCGCATGCGGTGGTAGCAGGTCACGTACTCCACCGTCGCGCCGCGCTCGACCAGCGTATCGCCGAGCAGCTCGCGCCCGCCGTCGCCGCGGAAGATCACCACGCGCCGGCCCACGACGCGCGCCGGCGCCAGTTCCGGCAGCGCGAGCAGGGCTTCGGAGTCGAAGCGTTCGCGCGGCGCGATCACGTCGGCGATGCCGTGCCGCGCCAGCGCCTTCTCGCTCGACACGCCGACGGTGACGGCACGCAACCCGGCCGGCCAGCCGCGCGCGCGCAGCACCACGGCCAGCGCATGCTCGACCGCATTCGGGCTGACGAAACAGGCGAAGTCGTAATCGTCGAGCCGCGCGGCCACCGCCTCGATCGGCGCGGTGTCGGCGACCGGCGCGATGGCCAGCAGCGGAAAGCGCAGCGCGGTGCCGCCCGCGGCTTCGATCGCCGCTGCCAGCGCGTCGGCTTGCGCCGCCGGGCGGGTGACGACGATGGTGCGCCCGCGCAGCGGCTGATCGACGGCGGACGCGGCCGGTGCCACCACGCATCAGGCTCCCGGCAGCGCGGCGAGAATCGCCTCGGCGCCCTGCGCGCGCAGGTCCTCGGCCAGCGCCAGGCCCAGCGTTTCCGGGTCGGACAGCGGGCCGCGATGTTCGGCGCGCACGATCTTCGTGCCGTCGGGCATGGCGACGAAGCCGCGCAGATGGAGCTGGCCGCCATCGGCCACCGCGTAGGCGCCGAGCGGCACTTCGCACGAGCCGGCCAGCGCGCGCGACACCGCGCGTTCGGCCCGCACGCAGGCCTCGGTCACCGGGTGGTTGAGCGGCGCGAGCCAGGCCGCGACTTCCGGGCGGTCGGCCAGCGCCTCGATGCCGAGCGCGCCCTGCCCCGCCGCCGGCAGCGATTTCTCGGCGGCGATGGTGGCGCGGATGCGCGACGCCAGCCCGAGGCGCGTCAGCCCCGCCGCGGCAAGGATGATAGCGTCGTACTCGCCGCTGTCGAGCTTGCGCAGGCGCGTGTCGAGGTTGCCGCGCAGGCTGGCGACGGCGAGGTACGGGTACTGCGCATGGATCTGCGCCTCGCGCCGCAGGCTCGAGGTGCCGACCACCGCGCCCGGCGGCATGTCGTCGAGCGAGGCGTACTTGTTCGAGACGAAGGCATCGAGCGGCACTTCGCGCTCGCCGGTGGCGATCAGCGCGAAGCCCTGCGGCAGCACCATCGGCACGTCCTTCATCGAATGCACCGCGATGTCGGCGCTGCGGTCGAACAGGGCGTTCTCGAGTTCCTTGACGAAGAGGCCCTTGCCGCCGACCTTGGCAAGCGGGCGGTCGAGGATCTGGTCGCCGCGGGTGGTCATGCCGAGCAATTCGACGCGGCATGCCGGATACAATGCTTCCAGCCGCGCCTTGACGTGTTCGGCCTGCCACAGGGCGAGGCGGCTTTCGCGGGTTGCGATGACGATGCGGCTGGGCGCCTGGGATGTGCTCACGGTTCGGATCTTCCTGCGGTGGACCGGCGCAATCGTCCGGACGAATGGCGCGGCGATTGCTTTCGACCGCATCAGGGTTCGCCCGCGCGGTCACCCCAATACCCCGGAAAGGGCGTCGATTCTAACATGGGCGCCCGGCGCCACCGCCCCGGCCAGGCACCGCGGCAGCACACCATAACAAGACATTTTGGAGAGAGCATGAGCCCAGCCAGCCCCGACAAGGACCTTCCCCTGCGCGAGGACATCCGCCTCCTCGGCCGCCTGCTCGGCGACACGGTGCGCATCCAGGAGGGCGAAGCGGCCTTCGACGTGATCGAACGCATCCGCCGCAGCTCGATCGCCTTCCGCCGCCACGACGACCTCGCCGCGCGCAAGGAACTCGAAGGCATCCTCGACGGCCTGACGCGCGACCAGACGATGATCGTGGTGCGGGCGTTCAGCTACTTCTCGCACCTCGCCAACATCGCCGAGGACCTGCACCACATCCGCCGCTCGCGCGCGCACATGATCGCCGGCTCGGCGCCGCGCGAAGGCAGCATGGCGCATGCACTGGATCGTGCGCATGCCGACGGCCTCGCACCGGAATCGGTCGCGGCCTTCTTCGCCAGCGCGCTGGTGGTGCCGGTGCTCACCGCGCACCCCACCGAGGTGCAGCGCAAGAGCATCCTCGACACCGAAATGAAGATCGCGCGCCTGCTCGAAGAGCGCGACCGCGTGCAGCTCACGCCCGAGGAACGCGAGGTCAACGACGAGGCGGTGCGCCGCGCGGTGCTCGGCCTGTGGCAGACGCGCATGCTGCGCCACCACAAGCTGGCGGTGATCGACGAAGTCGCCAACGGCCTCTCGTTCTACGACTACACCTTCCTGCGCGAACTGCCGCGCTTCTACGCCGCGCTCGAAGACGACCTCGCGCGGCGCTTTCCCGACCAGCCGAACAGGGAACTGCCGCCCTTCCTGCGCATGGGCTCGTGGATCGGCGGCGACCGCGACGGCAACCCCTTCGTCACCGCCGAGGTGCTGCGCAAGACGCTGCGCATGCAGTCCTCGCGCGCCTTCTCGTTCTACCTCGAACAGTTGCACAAGCTCGGCGCCGACCTCTCGCCGACCAGCATCGTGGTCGAGGTGTCGGACGAACTGAAGGAACTCGCCCACCGCTCGCCGGACAAGAGCCCGCATCGCGCCGACGAGCCGTATCGCCGCGCGCTCACCGGCATCTACGCGCGCGTCGCCGCCACCGCGAAATCGCTCGACCAGATGGAGGCGCTGCGCCATGCCGTGGCCGATGCCGCGCCCTATGCCTCGCCGGCGGAATTCGCCGCCGACCTGGATGTCATCCACCGCTCGCTCGAATCGCACAACTCCGGGCTGCTCGCACGCGGGCGCCTGCGCCGGCTGCGCCGCGCCGCCAGCGTGTTCGGCTTCCACCTCGCGGCGGTCGACCTGCGCCAGAACTCCGACGTGCACGAGCGCGTGGTCGCCGAGCTGTTCGCCGCCACGCGCCCCGACATCGACTACCTGTCGCTCGACGAGGCGGCGCGCATCAAGCTGCTGGCCGAGGAGCTGCGCACCGCGCGCCCGCTGGTCTCGCCCTACCTCAAGTATTCCGACGAGACCACCAGCGAACTCGCGATCACGCGCACCGCCGCCGAGATGCACCGCCTTTACGGCCCGGCCTGCATCCCGAACTACATCATCTCGAAGAACGACGGCGTGTCGGACATCCTCGAAGCCGCGCTGCTCGCCAAGGAAGCCGGCCTGATGCGCCCGCTCGACGGCCGGCTCGACATCAACATCATCCCGCTGTTCGAAACCATCGGCGACCTGCGCAACGCCGGCCCGGTGATGGACCGCCTGCTCGCCCTGCCCGCCTATGCGCGCCTGCTCGGCTCGCGCGGCGCCGCGCAGGAAGTGATGCTCGGCTATTCCGACAGCAACAAGGACGGCGGCTTCCTCACCTCCGGCTGGGAGCTTTACAAGGCCGAGATCAAGCTGGTCGAGGTGTTCGCGCGCCACGGCATCCGCCTGCGCCTGTTCCACGGCCGCGGCGGCTCGGTCGGCCGCGGCGGCGGGCCGAGCTACCAGGCGATCCTGGCGCAGCCCGGCGGCGCGGTGCAGGGGCAGATCCGCATCACCGAACAGGGCGAGGTGATCGGCTCGAAATACTCCAACCCGGAACTCGGCCGGCGCAACCTCGAAATCCTCGCCGCCGCCACCTTCGAAGCCACGCTGCTCGCCAAGGACCACGCCGCGCCGCGCACCGAATACCTGCACGCGATGGACGAACTCTCGGAACTCGCGTTCCGCGCCTATCGCAACATGGTCTATGAGACGCCGGGCTTCGAACGCTACTTCTGGGAATCCACCGTCATCAGCGAGATCGCCGAGCTGAACATCGGCTCCCGTCCCGCCTCGCGCAAGAAGAGCACCGCGATCGAAGACCTGCGCGCGATTCCCTGGGTGTTCTCGTGGGCGCAATGCCGCCTCATGCTGCCGGGCTGGTTCGGCTTCGGCGCGGCGGTCGACGCCTGGCTCGCGCAGCGCCCGGACGGCATGGCGCTGCTGCGCGAAATGCATGGCGAATGGCCGTTCTTCACCACGCTGCTGTCGAACATGGACATGGTGCTCGCCAAGACCGACCTCGCCATCGCCTCGCGCTATGCCGAGCTGGTGAGCGACGCCGCGCTGCGCGACGCCATCTTCCCGCGCCTGCGCGCCGAGCTACAGGCCACCATCGCGCGCCTGCTCGAAATCACGCAATGCGCCGAACTGCTCGACGCCAACCCGCTGCTCAAGCGCTCGATCCGCAACCGCTTTCCGTACATGGACCCGCTCAACCACATCCAGGTCGAACTGCTGCACCGCTACCGCGCCGGCGACCACGAAGAACGAACCAAGCGCGGCATCCACCTCACCATAAACGGCATCGCGGCGGCGCTGCGCAACAGCGGATGATCTCGATCCCGCGCGAAGGCGCGCTTCAGCGATTGATCAGTCCCTTGATGTCGCGGACGATGCCGCGGACCACCTTCGATGCTTCGTTTTGCGCCGTTTCGCGCCGGCCCGGCCTGGCCGCGACGACGGTGACTTCGATCTCGCGGGGTTCGCTGCGCTGGCCGCGCGAGTCCTCCACCACCAGTACATACCGGTAACTGCCGGGCTCGCCGGCACGTGTGGAAAACTCGAGCACGCCCCGTTTGCGGCCAACGGAGGAGGACGATTCAACCGGCGGAAACGCCGGTCCGCCGGGTTGACTGACGACCAGCCGCCTGACATCGGCATCGGGATCCTCGAATGCGGCGCGCAGTATGATCGTCTCGCCGGTCGCAAGCTGTTTTTCGGCGTCGACCCGGACGATCCCGGGCGGCGACTGCGGCGGCTCGACCACTGCAAACTCCAGCTTCGCCGGGTGACCGCGATGCCCCTGTTTGTCTACCAGGACCAGAGACAGACGCACCTTTTCGACCTGCGGCGTCTTCAGTGTCGTTTCGACCGTCCCCGCCGTCATGCCGGCCACGTTCGTCAGAGGCACCGACTCCGGTTTCAGGCTGCCCTCGTCGACTGACAGGTCAAGGCGCACGAGGTCACCATCGGGGTCGGCAAAATTCAGCCGCAGTTTGTTTGTCGAGCCGGACACGACCTCCGCCGGAAAATCCACCGCGACAATCTGCGGCGACGGATCATCGAGACTGAACCAGTACATCGCCCCGAATCCGGCCGTCGCCCCGGCAAGCACCAGCGGAATTGCCATTCGACGGACCGGCGGCGGAAGCCCGGAAAGTGCCGAGGCGACCCATATCCGCAGGCGCTCCCACGCGCTCAGCGGATCGAGCATCCTGCCCGGCGACGCGACGCGCAGCAGCGCATCCTGGAACTCGGCGACGGATGCATAGCGCCCTTCGGGCAGTACCGACAGCGCCTTCATCAGGGCGCGCTCCGCGGCGACCGGCACATCGACGCCGAGCGCCGTGGGCGGCTGCAGCTCGTCGCGGGTATGGCGCTCGAGCGCGCCCGGCGGAACGCGCCCGGTGATCGCGCAGTAGAAAGTCGCCGCGAGCGCGTAGACATCCGTATGCGGCCCGAGCCTGCCGTTCTCCAGATATTGTTCGTAGGGCGTAAACCCCGTCTTGAATACCGCAGCGATGCTGCGGCTGCGCTCCGACATCACCGACTTCGCCGCCCCGAAATCCAGCAGCCGAACCTGTCCCGAGTAGGTAATGAACAGGTTGTCCGGGCTGATGTCGCGATGCATGAGCCCCGATTCGTGCACCAGCCGCAGGGTGTCCATCACCGGCATGAACAGGTCGCGCGCCAGCGCGTACGGCATGCGCCTGTCTTCCCGCTCGAGCAGATAGGCCTTCAGCGTCTTGCCGTCCAGATAGCTCATGACGAGATAACCGGTACCGAGCGCGCCAAAGTAATCGCGCACCTGCACGATGCCGGATTCATCCTGGAAGCGCGCCAGCGTGCGCGCCTCCGCCAGGAAGCGCGACAACCCGTCGTCGAACAGTTCGCGCGTCGAACGCGAGCGCGAGCGAACCTCGAGCCCCTCGCGTGAGCGCGCCGCGGCGTCGGCCGGAAAATACTCCTTGATCGCAACCCGATTCTCGAGCAGCGTGTCCCACGCGATGTACGTGATGCCGAAACCGCCCGCGCCGATTGCCCGTCCGATCAGGTAGCGGTTGTTGAGCAGGGTGCGAAGCGGCAGCGCCTCGTCGGTTTCGCCGTTCGTACCACCCGCTCCCTCGACAAAACCGCAATGCGGGCAGGCAATCGCATCGTCGTGCGGCGGCACGAGGGCCATGCAGCCCATGCAGCGCTCGCTCAGATCCGTGCCGTGGCTGTCCATGCACTGCCCCACACGGCAATCGCCGAATAGTTGTCGAACTCGCCCTGCGCCCGCTCCAGCAGGCGATCCTCCATCCGCTGCAGCCAGTCTTCGGGCGTGCGGGAGGCGGCAAGGTCGATTTCCATCTCCGTCTCGAGCACGAGCGACCACCACCCGTCCGAGCAAAGCAGCAGCACATCCTCGGCCGCCAACGCCGTCGGCGTATCGGCGAAATCCGGCCGCACATCATCGGCACCGCCGATCACGGCAAGCAGGCGATTGCGCGATTCGTCGTGCCGTTCGTCGCGCGCCGGCGCCGCCGCGAGGGCAACCGTCGAATGATCCCGCGACACGGACCGAAACTCCCCAGCCGTGAACCGATAAACGCGGCTGTCGCCGACGTGTGCCCACGCCACACGCTCGCCGAGCACCGCCGCGACGACCAGCGTCGCACCCATGTGCCTCGGGTCGTCGCGGCCCGACCCCTGCATGACCACGGCCGAGTTGGCCGCTTCGAATGCGCTGTGTATCGCCGTCATCAGAAACGCGTCGGCATCGACGATGTCGGCCCGCATCGTCGCTTCCGCGTCCAGGAACGCAGCGTGTACCTGATCGACCGCGAGGTTCGCCGCGATGTCGCCGTCCGCATGTCCGCCCAGTCCGTCGGCGAGCGCCCAGCCGTGCACACCGCTCCCGGTCTCGAAACAGCGCAAAGCGTCTTCGTTGCGCGACCGCCCGCCGCGACGGCTCACGGCAGCATGGGACAAGGCCGTGTATCGGGCAGGGCCTGCCGCCACGTCCGCACCCGGGGCGCTCACCGTGCAAACCCGGGCTGCGCGCCCGGCCTCTCGGCACTCTCGACGGCCGCCGCCTGCGACGCCTTCGACGCGACCAGCAGCATGACCACCAGCAGGATGGCGATCACCGTGACGGTTGCGATGCTCGGCTGCCGGCGCAAGGACGCGATCACGGCCTGGACGCGCGCGCCGATCCGACCAGCGGCATGCAGCAGGGCGTCGGCGCGGCCGACCGGCACGGCACGCCGATCGCGCAGGCCGATCGCCGTGACGTTGTCCTGATCGGGCCGCTGCGCCGCAATCGCGGCCTGCACCCATGCCGTGCAGATCTCCGGGCCCGACTCGCGCGCCAACTCGCCCAGCGCACCGTGATCGAGCGTGCGATACAGGCCATCGCTGACCACGAACACGCTGTCGCCGGGATGCCAGCGCAGGCCGCGCACCGAAATGTCGATTGCGCCCGGCGGCGCCTCCCCCAGCGAACTCGTGAGCTGATCGCCACGGGGATCATCGTCGGGCGGAAACGGGGCGATGCCATCGCCGTGCGCGCACTCGCGACGCAGCTCCACCTGATAGCGATGCTCGCGATTGACGCGAAACAGGCGGCCGTCGCGCAGCAGCAGAATCCGCGTATCGCCGACGCTCACCCAATGCATGGTATTGCCGGACACGACAACCGCGGCCAGCGTGCTGCCGCAGTCACCCTCTATGGCGGACAAAGCGAGCACGGCTTCGTTGGCCGCCGTGAGGGACTCGCGCAGCGCAACCGGAATGGTCTCGTTCGGCGGCTTGGAAACATAGCGGCCGAGAAAGGCCGAAACCGCCGCCCGGCTGGCTGCGGCACCGGCTGCGAGTCCGCCCATGCCATCGCAGACCACGCACATGGCGCCGCCATGCGCCACGAATTTCGCGTCGGCAAGATCGGAAAAGGCAAACGCGTCTTCCTGGTGCGCGCGCGCGCCGACGTGCTGGGCGTTCTCCGGCGCTAGCATCGCGGCATTTTCGGGCCGCCGCCCCGCGACCAAGTCGGAGCTCCGTTCAGGTCGCACCAGTCTCGGCGACCGGCCAGCGGAAATCGGGCCCGCAGAGCGGGACAAACAGCAGCACCGTGTCGCCCAGTTCGATGCGATCCCCGGCATTCAAGACCTCCGGTGCAACCACTTCCTCTCCATTGAGGTAGACCAGGCCGCGACCGTCGCCCGGCAGCAGGCGGAAGCACTCCTTCTTGGGATCAAAGCTCAATGCGGCGTGATTCTCGCGCGAGATCGTGTTGTCGGACGCAATGCGCACGTCCATGGTCTCGCCGCGGCCGATGAAATTCTTCTCGGCATGCAGGCGGTAGTCGTTCCCCGTCTCGGGACCCGCGACACACACCAGCCAGCCGACCACCGGGTCGATGCCGCTTTGCGTGCGCACGCGCCGCTGCGTGCGCCCCGCGTCCACGGGCGCGCGCGCCATCTGCGCCGCACGCCCCGTGCCGCCCTCGACGCGCCGGATCTGCGGATCGCTCCCCGGCCCCTCGCTCGAAGGTGGCGCCGCGATCTCCTGGCGGATCGTGCAGGTCGGGCAGGCCGGGTGTTTGGCCGGATCGAAGTAGTGTCCGTTTTCGCAGCGTTTCAGTGCCATCGTTTCGCTCCCGCAAAATGAACCGCCATCTTCGTCAACGCGCGCTCGCCGGCTCCGGCTCGCCAAGAAACTTGCCGACACCCGATGGCCAGGGGCCGCCGTTCCAGGCGTCGCCCAGGAAGGCATAGCCCGGACCCTCGCTGTCCAGCGCAACGGCACTCGCAATTCGCACCTGCCCGGGGGACAAGCGAGTCGGAGAAAAAGTCACGTCGCCGACGAATGACGCTATCGCCCAGGTGGCGATACCTCGCACATCGACGCTCGGCACATTCCCCGCCCGATAGTGATAGACGATGAGCCAGATGCCGCCGGGCGGATCGGCAAGGATGATGCGCTCGCGCGCAGACGAGCCATTGCCGGCAGGCAGTTCCTGCGTCGGATAGGCGACCTTGTAGCGACCGAAAAGCTGCCGATCCTTCGGCCCGATCCACTCGCCGCCGTGATAGATCCACATGTCGATGTCGACCCCGGGAGCCTCCCAGGACGAAACGATGTGCAGGCGGTTTTTCGTCTTGTTTTTCTCATCCTTCTTCGACTTCTCGTCCTTGCTCTCATCCTTCCTGGCCTGCTGCGACTTGGTGTCCTGCTTCTTGTCGTCCTTCTTGCTGTAGGAAGGCGCCGCGATGAGGAACAGGATCAGGAACGCGCCCAGCGCGCCGCAGATCACGTCCAGCATCGACAGATTGAAGATGTTGATCTCGCGATTGCGCGGTTTCATCCCGGCAGCTCCCGCGCCGGGTCGGTCCGGTCACTCGACACGGCCGCTGTACAGGCGATTGATCAGGTTGCGCAAGGCATACTGGCCGGCGAGATTGACCGCGCGTTCCTCGCGCGCCTGCACGAGATTCATCGCCAGCACCAGCAATGCGCTTTCGATCAGCGCCACGATCGTCGTGTCGAAGGCAACCGTCAGCGTGGCCGCCAGCTTGCCGAGATCCGGTTCGCCGCCCGAAACCACGCCCAGCGTAGCCGCGATGCCGGCCACCGTGCCGATGAATCCGATCGTCGGGATCAGCCAGACCAGGTAGCGCGACATCTGGTAGCGCAGATCCACGCGATGCGCGATCAGTTCGAGGCTGCTGTTGAGCACGCTGACCGTCTGATCGACCGAGCGGCTGGCCTGGAACTGGAGCACGCACAGGTCGATCAGCGACGGCAGGAAGCCGTTCTCGCCGTCGAAGCGGCCGCTGACGCTGCGGCGGATCGGCCCCAGGTCCTCGGCCTGCAGGACGGTATGCGCATCCTCCGGCAGGAAGCCCATCTCGATGAAGGCCAGTTCGCGCTTGCCGGTCTGCTGGCGCGCCCAAAGCCCGCCGAGGCCAAGCGCGAACATCAGATGCTCGAGGTTCTGGATCGTGAAAGGATAGGGAAAGATGCTCGACCATCGGTCGAGCACCAGCACCCCGATGCGGTAACCGCTCGACGCGGGGTCGGAATTGCGGAAGATCAGCGTGAGGACGAGGATTGCTGCGATGCACGCCAGACCTGCAATCGCGACCGGCGTGGCACCATCCCCGAGTCGTTTTTGCAGGGGCGCAACCACCCCCTGGAGCATTGCCATGCCGACCCCCTTCCCACGCCTGCCGGGTTGCGGCCAGAGCGGCACCATCCTGGGGCGGCACCGCGTCGACAACCGGCAAGGACGGGCAGTTATTGTTTGGTTATTTTTTTCGACCTCGGAATGAGAATAGTCCACCGAGCGGGGCAATACAACCGGCTCAATCCGCTACGGCAACGCACGCCGGCGAACGAGCACACCACCGGAAGCCTCATGGACAAACAGCCTTCAGCCATGCCACGCCACGAGGCACATCGACCTGCGCACGCAGGGCAGGCAGGCTGGAGACGACCAGTCCATGCGCCTTCCGGCGCGATGCCAGGTTGCGCGCCAACCGTCGCGCCGCTCGTGTGTTGTAGTGATTGACAACACCCTCGAGTGTTGTCAGCATCTCCAACATGAAAGCCGTCCCGCTGGTTCGCCGTCGCGTCGTGCTTGCCGCCGACGCCTTTGCGGAGATCGTCGTCTGGCGCGTCGGGGAACCCGTACCGCCGTCAGGGCATCCGTTCAAGTACCGGCTTGCGTACGTCGTGCGCGGCGAATGCGTCGTGCGCTACGACAACGAGCGCGGCAAGGGCGACCACCGGCATTTCGATATGAGGGAATCGGACTACGCCTTTTCGAGTCCCGAGCAACTGATGCTGGACTTCAACGCAGACATCGCGAGGTGGAACCATGAGCACCGTCGTTCTTGAAGTTCGCAGCCTGGCCGACACGCTGGCCGACGCGGCCCGCGCCATGAAATCCGGCCGGGGCGATGGCGAGGCGCGCATCGGCTTCGCATCGCCCGAACTGCTCTGGCAGGTGCTCACCGCCAAGCGCTGGGAACTGCTCAAGGCCCTGTGCGGCGCCGGCCCGGTGTCGATTCGCGAGGCGGCGCGGCGGGTCGGGCGGGACGTCAAGGCCGTGCACGGCGATGTCACGGCCCTGCTCGACGCCGGCGTGCTGTGCCGCTCGCCGGACGGAAAAATCGAATTCCCGTTCGACGCGGTCAAGGTCGAATTCATCCTGCAGGCGGCGTGAACATCGCAGCGCTCCCGACACCTGCCCTGTGGCCGACGGCATCGCGGCAGCCCTGCGCAACAGCGGTTGAGCACCGGCCTGCGGGGCGCATGGATCAAGGGCCTTCAGCCATGCCATGCCACGACGCTCGTGGAACGGCGCACGCAGGGCAGGCAGGCTGGAGACGGCCTGTCCATGCGCCTGCCGGCGCGATGCTTCGCGCCGTTTTGTGCGCCGCGCTGCTCGCGTGTTCGACGCTCGCACTCGCCGCGCCTGCGCCCTGGCACTGGTGGAAAAGCCGTCTCGACGGACGCCTCTACTGCGCGCAGACCTCGCCGGGCAGCGGCTGGGTGCGCATCGCCGGGCCGTTCGACAACGCGCAGTGCCGGAAGCATGACGACGGCAAGGCGGAACCGGCGCCGCCTCGCGTGCCGCGCGCGGGCGCCCGCGGTGGCTGACGCCTCGTGCCGCCGGCCCGGTACGGGCCGTGCAGCGTGTGCATGCCGCTCGCGTCACGCACGCGCCCCCTGCTGCGGATTCGCCGGCTGACAACCGCGATGCGCATCGCCGCCTACTTCGCCGCCCTCGCCGCCGCGATCGCCATCGCCTGGCACTACCCGTTCCTGTTCGAGCTTCCCGTCATCGTCGCGATCGGGCTGCTGTATTGGGCGTTCTTCGCGGGCAAGGGCGGCAGCGACTGATCGTCGCCGGTCACGGGGAATGCGTCGCACCGGGCACGCGACGCGCGGAATGTCGACGCGGCTAGCCGTTGGCGACCGTCAGTCCCTCGTGGGCCAGCACGATGGTCTCGACCGCCACCTCGTTGCCCTGCGACTTCAGGTCGGTTCCGCTGATCTTGGTGGGCCAGGCGTTGTGCAGGGTCCACACCATCGTCGGCTTGCCGGCCGCGTCCAGCAGGCTGATGGTGACCGGCTTGCGCTGGATCGTGTTCATCTTGATCTCGTTGAACCAGTCCCAGAACCTGTTATCCGATTTGAAGACGCCCTTCTTCAGCGTCACGTCGCTGAACTTCCCGAGCCCCGGCATTTTCACGACCGAGAACGCCGCATTGTCGCCGTGCCGGTAGTCGATCGGCTGCGCCTCCACGTCGAGGCCCGACACTTCCTGGAAGTGCATCACCGCCGCATCCCACCTGACCTCGAAATAGAACTTGGGCAAGGGCCACACCGAGGTGGATTGGGACGATCCGTCGTCTGCCATGGGGTGTCTCCGAAGGGGGAATCAACGGGAAATGTCGTGCACCCGATTGTCCGATAAGGGCGCGGGAAAAGCTCGGTCGGCGAACCTCCACGCTTCGGCCAGAGCGGTCGAGCTGTCGACTACGTTTATCCGTCGATTATCGACCCAGAAAGGACGCTATGCCTGTAGCCCAACCACTTCTGCTCCTCGGCCTTATGTGGAGCTCCACATAAGGCCGATTATGTAGATGCCTCGATTATGTGGAGTTGCGACCGGCGTCGTGCGCCAACCGCCCATCTGGAGCGGAAGGCGCCGATTTCGAGTTCCACATAATCAGAGCGTCCGCAGGAAGGCGATCAGCGAGTCGGGTGCCC
>JAEUNL010000056.1 GCA_016791115.1 Rhodocyclaceae bacterium | reverse complement strand
CAAGGCCACGCGCCGCGAACTGTGGCGCCAGCGCATCTACGAAGTGCTGCGCGACCCGGCGCTCGAAGCCGACGTGCAGGACGTGTTCATCAAGACACTGGAAGTGGTCAACAGCCGCCTGCTGATCCGCAACGAACGCGGCGAAGTTTTCCTGCTCGACCCGGCCACGCGCGCCGTGACCAGGAAGCCGTAGGAAACGACCTCGATCACCCGAACGGCTGCGGCATTCAGCCGCGCCAGTGCTCGTCGTTCTCGCGCCGCCGCCGATGCTCGGTCGAAGGCACGCGCGGCGCCTTCCGCTTGCCATCCGGATCGCGCTTGCGCCGGCGCCAGTCGCCGCAATCGCCACCGCACTCGACGCAGTGCCCCACGTCCCCAAAATCGCAGCCCGGATCGCAATCCCCCGCCTGCCCCCGCGGCCGATAACGCGGCACGCGCATCAAACGCGCCGCCGCACCGCACCGCGCCAGCCGCGCATCCAGCATCCCCAGCCCGCGCCACACCCCGAACCGCCGCACCGCGCGATACCCCAGCGCCGAACAACTCGCGCAACCGGTGCAGACGCGGTAGGCACAGCTAAAACGCTTAAGTGGTGAGATATTCACCTAGTAGAACTTGATAAAGAGAAGGGTTGCCAAGTTCGACAGATTCAACAGATCCACGGAGAGTCGTCGCCACCAAGGATGATCTTCAAACCCTCTCATCTATCATTCTGAGCCATAGAAACTACTCATAACGTTCCAAGGGAAGATCCGTCATGCCGCGAATTCCAGACGAACTCCAGAGATCGGTCGTTTTCATCTACCCAGACTGTGCTGCTGCGAAAGAAGGCCAGCGCGCCGGGGGCTCCGGCTTTCTCTTACGACGATTCAACTCTGCGACAGGGCAGATGAAATACTTTGTCATCACCAACACCCACGTCGCGCAAGGGCGAAACAGAACACTACACATTGCTGCGGGGACGGAGAACTCGTTCTTCTATGACGTCCCAGGGTCTGCTTGGGTACCCCACCCCGCCGGTGACGATATCTCATCAGCCGAGCTGACTTTCGACTATACCTCGGGTGTTGCGACACTAGATTGGTCCGCTATCTCCGCGAGCAAACAACGACTGGATGAACTCAATGCGGGTGTTGGCGACGACGTGTTCATGCTCGGTCGATTCCTCTCACACAACTCGTTGCAAATTGATCAACCTCTAGCGAGGTTCGGGAACATAGCCATGATGCCTGGATGTCCAATTCGCGATGGACGCGGGATTGAGGTCGAAGCTTTCCTGATTGAGATGAGATCTCTTTCAGGATTTAGTGGATCGCCAGTGTTCGTATACATGGGCCCGGGGACTTACCGCGGCAACGGGACGATGATGCCGTTCTTTACCGAGACAATAGGACTTATTGGAATTGATACTGGTCACAAGACGATTCGGGGAGATGTGCGATCTGCCGAATCAAACAGCAAGACAGAACTCTTCGTTCCGCTAAACACAGGGATCGCGATCGTTTCCCCTGTCTGGCGAATCGAAGAACTACTCGATGCAATGTCTGCCTCATAACTCTTCGCGTAGCAGCCGATACTCTATCTCTTCCTCAGGCCCACGGAAGCGTTCCCCCGTGTTCGCCGCCGAGCAGCGCAGATCTGTCGGGGGATGTCGGCGAGCACTATCTGAGCCTCGCGCAGCGAGGCGAGTTGCGCAGCCGCCCGACAGATCGAGCAGCGCAGGGCACCTTGCGCGAAGCGCAAGGCGGCCGGTTCTACCAAAACTCGCGGGTCGCCTTCTCTTGGCGAAGCAAGAGAAGTAACTCGCCTGCCAGGCGAGACCGGCGCGGCGGCGGCAGCGCAGCGGGCGATCGAGGAATCCGTTCATGCGCCGGAACCGCAGTCGTCGGGCTTCGCGGTACTCAGCCCGACCTACGGCCTCGGCGTGTGCTTCGACTGCGCTGTGCTCAGCACGAACGGGTATCGACGGGAATCCGGTCACATCGGAAAGCACCCCGGCAGCCAGCAACGCGCACCGCCACGACCCGCATGGCATGGACCTCCCAGCCCATGCCTCGCCACGACATCCATTCCATGCGCATCCTGGCGACGCATGCCCCAAGCTCACCCATCCATGCGCCGCGCAGCCTGGCAAACAAAACGGGCGCCCGCAGGCGCCCGTTTCGTCGTTGAAGCGAAAGAAGAGACCGCTCAGCCCTTCTTCGCATCCAGCCGCAGCTTGGCGTAGGAACCCGGCGCATCTTCGAGCACGCCGAGCTTGCCCTTGACGGGGTCGCGCGCAGCGACGGTGGCCGGATCGTGTTTGGTGACCCAGGCCTGCCAGTCGGTCCACCACGAGCCGGGCTGCTGCTCGGTGGCGGCCATCCACTCGTCGGCGGTGTCGGGCAGCGACTTGGATGTGCTGGTCCAGTAGCCGTACTTGTTGGCGACCGGCGGGTTGACGATGCCGGCGATGTGGCCCGAACCGCCGAGCACGAAGCGCACGTCGCCGCCCATGCGGCAGGCGCCCAGGTAGGTGCTCTTCCACGGCGCGATGTGGTCTTCGATGGTCGAGATGAAATAGGTCGGCACCTTGATCTTGCCGAGGTCGATCGGCGTGCCCATGAGCTCGATGCCGCCGGGCTCCTTGAGCAGGTTCTTCATGTACATGTTGCGCAGGTAGAAGCTGTGCATCTTGGCCGGCATGCGCGTGGAATCGGAGTTCCAGAACAACAGGTCGAACGGGAACGGATCCTTGCCCATCAGGTAGTTGTTGACCACGAAGGACCAGATCAGGTCGTTGGCGCGCAACATGTTGAAGGTGCCGGCCATCTCGGAGCCTTCGAGGTAGCCGCGCTCGTTCATCTTCTTTTCGAGGCCCATCACGGCCTTGTCGTCGATGAACACGCCGAGTTCGCCCGGCTGCGAGAAGTCGAGCATGGTGGTGAAGAAGGTGGCCGAGGCGATGCGCTTGTCCTTCTTGGCGGCCATGTAGGCGAGCGTGGTGGCGAGCAGCGTGCCGCCGAGGCAGTAGCCGGCGGCGTTGACTTCGCTGGCACCGGTCTGCTTCAGGATGGCGTCGACCGCCGCCAGCGTGCCTTTTTCAAGGTAGGCGTCGAAGCCGGCTTCGGCGAGCTTCTCGTCCGGGTTCACCCACGAGATGACGAACACCGAGTGGCCCTGGTCGACGCACCACTTGATGTAGCTGTTCTTCTCGCGCAGGTCGAGGATGTAGTACTTGTTGATCCACGGCGGCACGATGAGCATCGGACGCTTGAGCACGTCCTTGGTGCTCGGGGTGTATTGCAGGAGCTGCATCAGCTCGTTCTGGAACACCACCTTGCCCGGCGTGGTGGCGACGTTCTTGCCCATCTCGAAGGCCGTGGTGTCGGTCATCTTGATGCGCAGCTTGCCGTCGCCTTCCTCGATGTCGCGCAGCAGGTTGTTGAAGCCCTTGATCAGGTTCTGGCCGTTGCTCTTGACGGTTTCGCGGAACACTTCCGGATTGGTGAGCGCGAAGTTCGACGGCGAGAGCGCGTCGATGTACTGGCGGGTGAAGAAGTTGACCTTCTTCTGCGCGTTTTCCTCGAGGCCGCGCACGTTGCTCACCGTATCGTGGATGTGGCGCGCGGTGATCAGGTAGCTCTGCTTGATGAAGTCGAACAGGAAGTGCTCTTCCCATTCCTGGTCCTTGAAGCGGTTGTCGCCCTTGGCCGGGCTGGCGACCGGCGCGGCGCCCACGCCCATGAAGCGCAGCATCGAGTGCTGCCAGAGCGAGAAGTAGTCCCACACCAGGTTCATCTGCGCCTGCGCCAGCGAATACGGATTCGCGAGCAGCTTGGCCATCATTTCCATGAAGGCCTGCGCGATGCCGAGTTCGTCGGCCGGCGCGGCGATGCCCTTCTTGACCTGCCGCTGCACGTGCTCGGTGATCAGCTTCGAGGCACGCTCCGCCACTTCGGCATAGGTGGATGCGATTTCCTTGGGGTCGGGAAGTTCGGGCTTTTCACCCGCCTGGGTCTGTGCAGACATGCGTTGCTACTCCTTCTCGGTTTGTCTCACGAAACGGATGATGCCATCCGAAGCTTCCACTTTCCTTACTTGGTTCCGGTGCAGCACATGGTTGAGGTGGGCGATCGCCTCGCCCATCGCGAACATGGTCTGAAAGGTGTCCAGCGGGCGCGAAAACAGCACCGGCAGCAGTTCGGCGGCGGTTTTCGGCGCGTCCATCGCGGCCAGCAGCTCGGCGCAGCGGTCGTCATGGTGCGCGCCGAGCGCGGCGATGCGCGGTTGCAGGCCGTGGAACGGCAGGCCGTGCGAGGGCAGCACCAGCGTGTCACCCGGCAGGTGCGAGAGCACGGCCAGCGAATCGAGGAATTCGGCCAGGCCGTCGTCGTCCGGCGCGACGGCGTGCACCCCGACGTTGGTCGAGATGCGCGGCAGCACCATGTCGCCGGAAATCAGCACCCCGAGTTCCTCGCAGTAGAGACTGGCGTGTTCCGGTGAATGGCCGTGGCCGCAGATCACCCGCCAGCCGCGCCCGCCGATGTCGAGGCGGCTGCCGTCGAACAGGCGACGGAAAGTGCGCGGAAGCGCCGGCGCGCCCTTGCGGTAGCGGTTGCCGTAGTTGCGCAGTGCGTCGCACACCGCGGCCGACAAGCCGTGGGCAGCGAAGTGTCGCGCCATGGTCTCGATGTCGAAGCCGGGCAGTTGCTGCCACATGGCATGGGCCGCGACGAATTCCCCCAGGGTCATCCAGATTGGCGCCCGGTGTTCCTCGGCCAGGCGCGCCGCCAGCCCGATGTGGTCGGGGTGGAAATGGGTGACGACGATGCGCTTGACCGGCCGCTGCGGCAGCCAGGCGGCGAGCACCTCGCCCCAGATGTCGTGAGTAAGCTGGCTGCCGAGGCCGCTGTCGATCAAGGTGATGCCGTCGCCATCTTCGAGCAGCCACAGGTTGATGTGGTCGAGCGCGAAGGGCAGCGGCATGCGCACCCAGTGGATGCCGGGCGCGACCTCGAGGGTCGTGCCGCGAAGGGGAGGCGTCTCGTGCGGGTAACGCAGCGTCACGGCGAGGTCCATCGGAAATCCGGGCAGCGCGCCGGCAAGCTGCCAGGCGCGAAAATCGGGAATTCGTATTTTACCGAATCATGACGCACTGCGGAAAACCTTTTGGGCCAGTGACTTGGCATGGGCGACCCGGCCCGCATCAGCCGTTCGCGGAGGGAACTTTCCCCGCTGCGCTGCCTCTTTGTGATATCTATCCGGCTCACTCATCCGCCCGCACAAGGAACCCGCCGCACCATGAAACTTACCAAAGGCTACAAGCAGCTGATTGACGAAGCGCGTGCACGCATCAAGACCTACTCGCTCGAGGAAGCGCGCGGCCTGCTCGGCAGCCCTGACGTGCTGTTCGTCGACATCCGCGACGTGCGCGAGCTGGAGCGCGAGGGGATGATTCCCGGCGCATTCCATGCGCCGCGCGGCATGCTGGAATTCTGGGTCGATCCGGAAAGCCCGTACTACAAGGATGCCTTCGGCTCCGGCCGGCAGTTCGTGCTGTATTGCGCCTCGGCCTGGCGCTCGTCGCTGGCCGCCGCCGCCTTGACCGACATGGGCCTGCCGCGCGTGGCGCATCTGGAAGGCGGCTTCAAGGCGTGGAAGGAGTCCGGCGCGCCGGTGGTGCAGCGCGAACACCACGAGCACGGCGATCGGCCGCGATGACCCTCGCGCCGTCCCTCCGCCCGCTCGCGACAGCCCTTGCCGCCGCCCTGGCACTGGCTGCCACGCCGGCCCGGGCCCAGGCAGGCGAAGAAGACCCGAAGCAATTCGTCGCCTTCAGCGAGGATTTCGAGGCGGTGTGCGTCGAACGCGAGGGGGTGATGATCCAGATCTACAACAAGCACCCAAGCCGGCCGCTGCGCGTGTGGCTGGAGCGCTGGCACATGGGCGCCTTTACCGGCGACCGCAGCAAGTCCGACCTCAAGCCCGGCGCGGAACCCGAGAAGCTCGGCTGCTCGCGCACCCTGACCGGCAAGCAGGAGTGGCGCGTCGTCCGCGCCCAGTTCATCGACGCACAGTGAGCCGCCGGTGAGCGCTGCGCGCGATCCGACGCGGCGCTTCGGCGACCGCGTCGAACTCTATGTGCGATGGCGTCCCGATTACCCGCCGGCACTGCTCGATGTTCTGCGACGCGAGTGCTCGCTCACGCCGCAAAGCATCGTCGCCGACGTCGGTTCGGGCACCGGGCTGTTGACCCGCCTGCTGCTGGATAATGGCAACACGGTGATCGGCGTCGAGCCGAACGCCGCAATGCGGGCAGCCGCCGAATCCCAGCTGGCGGATCGCCGGCGATTCAGCAGCGTGGCGGCAAGCGCCGAGGCGACGACGCTGCCCGATGCGAGTGTGGACCTGATCGTCGCCGGGCAGGCCTTTCACTGGTTCGACCGCACGGCGGCAAGGCGCGAGTTCGTGCGCATCCTGAAGCCCGGCGGGCAGGTCGCCCTGATCTGGCATGAACGGCTGGCGGGGGCCACGCCCTTCCTGCGCGAATACGAGCGCCTGCTGTGCGACTACGGCATCGACTACCGCGAAACCGACCACCGCCACATCGACGCGGCGGTGTTGGGCGAATTCTTTGCACCGCAAGGCTTTCGCGAGTCGCGCCTGCCGTTTCGCCAGGTGTTCGACCTCGAAGGGCTGCGCGGCCGCACGATGTCGGCCTCATACATGCCCGGCCCCGGCCACCCGCGCTTCGAGCCGATGATCGACGCGTTGACCGCCGCCTTCGTGCGCCATGCGCAGGACGGCACAGTGGTGTTCGAATACGCGACGCGGGTGTTCTGCGGAAAGCGGGCGCAGTGACTGTTCAGGGCAGCGGCGGCGGATTGTCGCCGAGCGTGCGCAGGTAGGCGATCACGGCGGCGCGCATCTTCGCATCCGGCAGGCCGGTCAGATCCATCGCGCGGCCGGGTACGGCACGCTCGGTGTCGCTGAGGAAGTAATCGAGCGTGGCGTAGTTCCAGGTGTGGCCCGAGCCGCGCATCGCGTTCGAATAATTGAAGCCCGGCGCACTGCCGGCCTTGCGGCCGATCACGTTCCACAAGTGCGGGCCCTTGGAATGTCCGCCGTCCTTGGCGCCGTCGTGGCACTGCGCGCATTTGCGCTCGAACGTGCGCGCGCCGGCCTCGACGTCGGCGCCGGCAATCAGCACGGCCGTTTCGGGCGAAAGCGTCGGCGCATAGGTCGCCAGCGGTCCGCCTTCGCCGAGTGCGGTTGCGGCCGGCAGCACCAGCAGAATCAAGGCAAAGCGAAGGTTCCGTTTCATCTTATGCGATAGGCGTGATGACACGAGACACAACCTGCGGTAACCGCCGGCAAGGCAGCCAGCGCCTTGGCACGATCCCCGCTGGCAGCGGCCTGCGCGAATGCCGACGCAGCCTTGTGTCCTTCCATTCCGATGCCGTGCATCGCCGGCGGCATGTGCGGGCCGGGGCGCGCGTCCATCGGCAGATTGCGATGTCGACCCATTGCCGAGAGTCCGAGTTCCTTTTCCGCGACGGCGCCGGCTTCCTTCACCTTGTCTGCGGCGAGCAGTTCGACGATCTCGTTCAGCGCACGCAGGTTGCCGCGCATCTCGGCACGCAGGGTCGCGGCGGCCGCTTCGGGCAGCGGCGCGAGTTGCCGCACGTCCTCGGCGGCACGGGCGGCGCCCGGCAGGGCCAGCGCAAGAATCAGGGGAAGTCGCAGACGATTCATGGGTCGTGGCAGAGTCGAGTGAGGCGGTGCAGCCGCCGGTGACGCCAAGCATAGCGCATCGAGGCCGGCCCGCGAGGCCCACGGACCGGCGATTCCTGGCATGGCATCTTCGCAAGGCGCATGGGTTCTCGATTTCCGGGATGGCAGGCCTGGAAGCAAGACGGGATGCCCCTTCCAGCTCAGGCGATCGCCAACCCCTGCAGCCATTCGTCGATGCGCTGGGCGACCTTGCGCCAGTCGGCCTCGAGCATCAGGCCGTGGCCCATGCCGGCGAAGAATTCGGGCTCGATGCCGTAGGCGCGGCCGGTCATCTCGACCGCGGAGGCGGGAATCAGGTGATCGAAGTCGGCGCCGAGGATCAGCATCGGCGGCCGGTGCATGCGCGAGATGCGCGGCAGGTCGAACAGCGTCATGTCCCACAGCGCGCGGTGTGATTCCGGCTGCATGTGGCGCATGAAGTGCATCAGGCGATCGGTGCTTACCGGCTGGGCGAACAGCGCCTCGCGCAGGGTTTCGAGCGCCACGCCGCTGCCGCCCATGATGCGGTTGAGGTCGGTCATCAGGGCCGGCTTGGAGAACGCCAGGCCGAAGGCCGAGCCAAGCAGGCCATGCGGCGGCACCGCCGCCATCAGCACCGCGGCGGGCACGGTTTCCTCCTCGAGGAACTTCTGCACCACGAAGCCGCCCATCGAGTGGCCGATCAGCACCGGCCGCGCCGGCAGGCGCGCCACGACCTGCGAGACGTCGCGCACGTAATCGGTGATCGACAGGCTGTCGAGGTGGTCGCGCCCCGCGCTGCTGCCGTGGCCGGAGAGCGAAACCGCGTAGGCCTGCCAGCCGGCCTCGGCGAAGAAGGGCAGGAAGTTCTCGGCCCAGCACCAGGCGTCGGCATAGGCGCCGTGGATGAACAGCAGCGGTGTCTCGTGCGCCGCACCGCCGGCCGGCGACTGCGACAGGACTTCGAGCTTGCCGAAACGGTTCTCCATCATGCCGGCACCTTCATGCCGCGCTGTACCGCGGGCCGCAACGAGATCGCATCGAACCAGCGGCGGACGTTCGGGTAATCGTCGAGCGCGACCCCCTGCCATTCGTGCCGCGCCACCCAGGGGTAGGTCGCGATGTCGGCGATCGAGTATTCGCCGGCGAGATACGCGGCTTCACCCAGACGCTTGTCGAGTACGCCATAAAGCCGCGCAGTCTCGTTCTTGTAGCGCGCCATCGCGTAGGGAATCTTCTCCGGCGCAAAGCGCAGGAAGTGGTGCGCCTGGCCGAACATCGGGCCGACGCCGCCCATCTGGAACATCAGCCACTGCAGGGCTTCGTATTTGCCGCGCGGCTCCTCGGGCAGGAAGCGCCCGCACTTGGACGCAAGGTAGATCAGGATCGCGCCGGACTCGAACAGCGTGATCGGCGCGCCGTCCGGGCCGTCGCTGTCGATCAGGGCCGGGATCTTGGCGTTGGGATTGACCGCGAGGAATGCGGCCGTGTGCTGCTCGCCTTTGGTGATGTCGATGGCGCGCACTGCATAGGGCAGGCCGCACTCCTCGAGCATGATCGAGATCTTGCGCCCGTTGGGGGTACTCCACGTATAGAGGGTTATCATCGGATGGTTATCTTGAAAAGTCGCCCGATTGTAGCGACCCGGCACGCGCTGCGGCGTGAAACACGGTGAGGATTCGTGATTGGGAAAATGGCTGCTGACCCTGATGCTGACGGTGGTGGTGGTCGGCGTGCTGCTGCCGCGGTTGCGCATGCGTTCGCGCCTGCCCGGCGATGTCAGCGTCCGTTTTCGCGGCCGGCGCTACGATTTCCCGTTCATGTCGGCGCTGCTCTTCTCGCTGCTCGCCTGGCTGCTGTTCCGCCTGATTTGAAGCTTACTCCCGCCCCAGCGCCTTGACAGCGGCCACGCGCGCCTCGTGCACGCGAGCGGGAATCTGTGCCGGTTCGGCGACTCCCCGCGCAATCGCGCCGGCATCGACCTCGCGCACGGCGCCCAGGACGACGAGCAGGATTTCGCGCGGTGCGTAGTCGCGCGCCTCGTTGCCCGGCCGGCCGTGGAAGTCGCAGGCGCAGGCGTCGAGCAGTTCCACAAATCGTTCCGGCCGGCGCAGGCCGTCGCAGCGCTCGACGAGCTTGACGGCGGTCGCGGCCTTGAGTTCGGCTGCGCGATGGATCACGCCATGCTCGCGTGCCGCGAGCACCGCCAGGTCGCGGCATTCCGCCGGCACCTTGAGCCGTGCGCAAACGGCATGCACGAGTTCTACGCCGCGGTCCTCGTGGCCGTGATGGTGCGGCCATTCTTCGCGATCGGTGAGGCCCTTGCCAAGATCGTGCATCAGCGCGGCAAAGCGCACCGGCAGCCCGAAACGCCGCGCCGCCGCCGCGTCGACGACCAGCAGCACGTGCACGCCGGTGTCGATCTCGGGATGATGCTGCGCCGGCTGCGGCACACCGAACAGGCGGTCGAGCTCGGGCAGGATGCGCGCCAGCGCGCCGCATGACCACAGCACCTCGAGCATGCGCGAGGGCCGCGCTTCCATCAGGCCGCGCGCGATTTCCTGCCACACGCGCTCGGGCACCAGCGCATCGACCTCGCCCGCCGCAACCATGGTGTGCATCAGATCGAGTGTCTCGGGCGCCACGGTGAAATCGGCGAAGCGCGCCGCGAAGCGCGCCAGCCGCAGGATGCGCACCGGATCTTCGGCAAAGGCCGGGCTGACATGGCGCAGCACGCGCGCCGCGAGGTCGCGCCGGCCGCCGTACGGGTCGATCAGCGTGCCGTCTTCGTCGCGTGCCATGGCGTTGATCGTGAGATCGCGCCGCACCAGATCGTCTTCGAGTGTCACCGACGGTGAGGTATGGAAGACGAAGCCGGCATAGCCGGGCGCGGTCTTGCGTTCGGTGCGCGCCAGCGCGTATTCCTCGTTGGTTTGCGGATGCAGGAAAACCGGGAAATCGCGCCCCACCGGGCGGAAGCCCTGTGCGGCCATCTGCTCGGGCGTGGCGCCGACGACGACATGGTCGCGGTCGCTCACCGGCAGACCGAGCAGTTCGTCGCGCACCGCCCCGCCGACGACGTAGCTTCGCATCAGCCGACCTCGAACTGCGGCAACGACCACGGTTCGACCCGGGCATCGGCCGCCCATTGCTGCATCGCCGGCAGTGCGAGCATGGTGTCGCGATAGCGTGCCGCCGCATCGGGCAGCGGCACGCCATAGATGTGGAAGCGGAAGCAGACTGGCGCGAACATCGCATCGGCAACGCCGAAGGTGCCGAAGAGGAACAGACCTTGGGCGCCGTAGCGGCTGCGGCATTCGGTCCACGCTTCGACGATGCGCGCGATGTCGCGCTCGGCGTCGATCTCGATGCACTTGCCGGCGAGGTCGGCACGGATGTTCATCGGCAGTCGCGTACGCAGTGCGGTGAAGCCGGAATGCATTTCGGCGCTCAGCGCGCGCGCATGCGCACGCGCCACGGCGTCGGAAGGCCACAGCTGCGGCAGGCTTTCGGCGACGGTTTCGCAGATGGCGAGGGAGTCCCACACCTTGAGGTCGCCGTCGATCAGGCACGGCAGCTTGCCGGACGGCGAATGGCGCAGGATCTCCTGGCGCGAAGCGTCGTTGTAGAGGGGAATCACACGTTCGTCGAAATCGATGCCGGCCTGCTTCATCAGCAGCCACGGCCGCAACGACCAGGACGAGTAGTTCTTGTTGCCGATCAGCAGCAGCGGGCGGGTCATCGTGCCTGCCCTCATCGCCCGGCGCGTGCGCGGAACGAGCCGTAAGCCTCACGCGGCACGTGCCGCCCGATATACCCGGGCGCGACGGCTTCGAGCGCGGTCGGCGCCCAAACGTCCGGCTGCACGCAAGCACCGCAGACGTTGTCGAGCGTCATCGAATCGACGTTGTCGCGCGACATCAGGCCGCCCGGCAGCAGTTCCATCATGCCGGCCTGGAGGCGCGACAGGCCCGGCGAGAGGCCGATCACCGGCCGCGACAACCCGGACAGCCGGCATACGTACTCGACAAGCTGGCGCAGCGTGTAGACGGTCGGCCCGCAAAGTTGCCAGGTCTTGCCGCAGCTTTGCGCGTCGCCAAGCGCATCGACTGCGGCGCGCGCGACGTCCTCCACGAATACCGGCTGGAAGCGCGCGTCCGGGCAGGCCAGCGGCAGCAGCGGCGCGACGCGCGCAAGCCCGGCAAACAGATTGAGGAACGAGTCGCCAGGGCCGAAAATCACCGAGGGCTGCAGGATGGTTGCCGCGATGTCCGGCTCGCCCGCACGGATGGCGGCCTCGCCGTCGCCCTTGGATCGCAGGTACATCGACGGGCCGTCGGACGCAGCCTTGAGCGCACTGACGTGCACGATGCGGCCGACGCCGCGGGCGCGGCAGGCTGCGACGACCTTCTTCGGCAGTTCGACATGAACGCGCGCGAAGTCAGGCCCGTAGGGCACACCGCGGCGCGACTGCAGGATGCCGACCGCATTGATCACGGCGTCACGGCCCTCACATAGCCCCCCCAGCGTGGCGGCGTCGTGCACGTCGCGCTCGACGACCTCGACCGTCGGCAGCAGGAGCAGATCTCGCGCCCGCTCGCGTCTACGCGTCGGCACGGTAACGCTGTAGCCGCGCGCGGACAGCACATGGGCGATGCAGCGGCCGACGAAACCGGTGCCGCCGAGCAACAGGATGCGGTTGTTCATAGGAGTCACCACCTGCCAGAAGTCAGCTTCGGAACCGGGGATCAGACCAGTTCGGCACCCCGGTGTTCCGCGGATGCGCGGGAATTCTAACCCGAGCCGGCAGGCAAGCCGGTCGCAAGTGGCTTCAAGCGTCGCTGTCCGTCGTGGCACCCGACCCTTCGGCCGACTGACCGTCGGGCAGTTCGCGCAACCCGTACTTTTCGATCAACCGGTAGGCGTGGCGCTCGCTGATGCCCAACGCACCAGCGGCCTTGTAGCGCAGGCCGCCGTAGCGAACGAGCATCTTGCGCAGATAGCGCGCCTCGATCTCCTCGAGCGTTGGCTCATGGTCGAACGTCAGCGTGATGCCGCGGTCGGAGCCGCGCGCCGGCGCGAAAGCGAGGTGTTCGGGACCGATCTCCGCGCTGCGGCCGGTAAGGATCACCGCACGCTCGATCACGTTGCGCAGCTCGCGCACATTGCCCGGCCAGGCATAGCCCATCAGCAGGTCTTCGGCGGCATTCGACAAGTGTTTCGGTGCACCGCGCGCGAAATTGACGATGAAATGCCGCGCGAGCACAGGAATGTCCTCGCGGCGTTCGCGCAGCGGCGGCACGGTGATGACGAAGCTCGACAGACGGAAGTAGAGGTCGACGCGGAAACCGCCTTCGCGGCTCATGCGCTGCAGGTCGCGATTGGTCGCTGCGATGAATCTCGCGTCGGCGTTCAGGGCTTTGTTGCCGCCGAGCCGGCGGAAAGTGCCGGTTTCGATCACGCGCAGCAGCTTGGCCTGGATCGTCGGTCCGATGTCGCCGATCTCGTCGAGGAACAGCGTGCTGCCTGCGGCCTCTTCGATCAACCCTTTCTTCTGCCGGTCGGCCCCGGTGAAAGCACCGCGCTCGTGGCCGAACAGCTCGGATTCGAACAGGTTCTCTTGCAGGCCGCAGCTGTCGACGGTGACCAGTTCGCGCGCATTGCTGCGCCCTTGTTCATGGATCGCGCGCGCGACCATCTCCTTGCCGGTACCGCTTTCGCCCTGGATCAGCACGGTGGCATCGGTCGGCGCGACCATGTCGATCATCTCACGCAGTTTGCGCATGGCCGGGCTGTCGCCGATCAGCGAACCGGGTCGCAGCGAATGCAGCTGCCGACGGTAGAAATCACAGGTGCGGGCAAGCGCCGCGTTGTCGAGCGTGCGGCGAATGGTCAGTTCGAGTTCGTCGAGATCGACCGGCTTGGTAAGGTAGTCGGTGGCACCGCTGCGGATCACCGACACCGCATGACGAATCGAGCCAAAACCGGTCAGGACAATGACCGGATACTGGTTCGACAGCTCGGGCAGCACTTCGCCGCACTCGGTATCCGGCAGCTTGTAGTCGAGGATGACGAGATCGGGCTCGACCTTCTCGAGCAGCGCCTTCGCCTCGGACCAGCTGGCCGCGGCCTGCGTATCGAGTCCGAGCCGCGTGCAGGTGCGCGAAACCAGGCTGCTGAATACCGGATCGTCGTCAACGATCAGGACCGTCTTCTTCATTTCCCGGGTTCCCGTGTTCGCGCGGCAGGATAATGGAAAACGTCGTGCCCCTGCCCTGCGTGGATTCGACGGTTATCGTACCGCCGTAGCGCTCTACGATCGAGCGGCAGATTGTCAGGCCGAGGCCTGTGCCGGCCTGCCCGTCGGCACGGCGGCTGTAAAAGGGATCGAAGATGTGCGGCAGCACATCGGGTGCAATGCCGCATCCATTGTCGGCCACTTCGATCAGCACCTGGGTCGTTCCGGCCGACCGGGTCCGCACCCGGATCTCGCCACCGTCCAACATTGCATGATGGGCATTCTGCAGCAGATTGAGCACCACCATGCGCAACTCCGCCTGATCTGCCAGGATGCGCGGCCGATCCGGATCGAGTTCGGCGTGCTGGGCGATTTGCCTCAGCTTGGCGTCGTAGTCGAGCAGGTGCATCGAATCGGCGGCCGCGTCGTTGATGTCCACCAGCACATTGCGCGAGTCGGGGTGCCGGCTGAGCAGGAGCAGGCGGCGTGTCACCTCGATGCACTTGTCGATCTGGTCATCCACCAGCCTCAGGTAGCTGGCCAGTTCCGCGGGATCGGACTGCTGCTGATCCATTTCCCTCAGCAAAGTCTGCACGGCGAGCCGCACCGAGCCGAGCGGGTTGTGGATTTCATGCGCAATCCCGGCAGCGAGCAAACCGAGTTCGGAGAGCCGCTGCTCCTGCGAAACCTGCGACACCTCGGAAAGATCGCGGATCGATTCGACCACGCAGCGCTCCACGGCTCCGTTCTGTTGCAGTTCGACCATAGAGGCATGCACTTCGACCGGCAGACTGGCACCGTTCCCGCGGACATGGACATGGCTGCACTTGAGTGTATCGCCCGGGCGCTTGAGCTCGTTCAACGGACACACAACCATGGTCGCCACGCATGGCGCCGTGCGGCCGTGGCTCGACGCGTAGCAAGGGCGCGCGGCCAAATCGTCAGCACCGATGCCGAGCTGGCGGCGGTACGCCGCGTTCGCCAGCACGATCCGATAGCGCGAATCGATGACCCGCACGCCGTCCGGCAGACCATCGATCACCTGCTGGAGGAACCGCCGCTGTATCTCGGCCGCACCGAGCGCCTGCTCGAGCGAATCGGCCATCCCGTTGAACACCGTGCCGACACGCGCGAACTCATCATGCCCGCTTACCGGTACGCGCGCCGCCATTTCGCCTGCGCCAAGCCGCGAACTCGCGCGCAGCAGGCCCTCAAGCGGATCGAGCACGCTGCGCTGGACAGCCCGCCAGCCTATCGCCAGCAGAAGCAGGATCACGCCCGCGCCGCCGAAAGCCATCCATCCCGCCGTGTTGCGCGCCTTTTCGCGCAGGGATGATGCGTCATAGTCGACGACCAGCACGCCGTTGACCGGCCTCGACTCGATCGTGCCGTGACAACCACCGCAGGCGGGCTTGTTGTGCACCGGATTGATCGAGCGCAACACTTCGATGCCGTCGGCGGTCAACGCGAGTTCGTCGCTTGGCTTGTTGTCCACGAGCGCACGGCCCGCGAGCTCGGGGAACCGCTGACCAAGCCGCGACGGATCGGCGGCAAAACGAACCTCGCCGGCCGGATTCAGGATCATGACACCGCGTATCTGCGGCTGCTCGCCCATGCTTGCGACCACCTGCTGCAGGCCCGGAACGTCACGCTTGAGCATCGCATTCTCGAGCGCGGCCTGCAGCAGCAGGTTGACCTGCATGCTGGCCGTTCCACGCTCGTTCGCCAACTCGTTGCGATAAAAGAGCATGAAGACCAGCAGCAACAGGAGCGCCGCAACGACGCCGGCAGCAGCCATGGCGAGCAGCAGCTTGCGCCTGAGGCGGGCGGATAGCCAGTCACGCAAGGCGACTGCCGGGAAGGTCATGAGAAACTCGATCCGATCAAAACGTCATTATCGCGTCCACACGGCGCATGCCGGCAACGCGAAGCTACTCGCGGACCAGGCGCCGATTCTTGGCCACGCCAGTAAGGGCGCAGACACGGCAGCGGACCGAACCCGCTCCTGCCGGCGTCCGATAGTCGGCGCCGCAAACCGGACAGACTTCCGTTTCGAGCGCAAAGGCCCTGGGGCTGCCCTCCGTCCCGGTTTCGAGCGCGATCGCATCGCGGTCGCAGACGTCGACGCACAAGCGGCATCCGTCGCACCGGGCCGGATCGATCCGATAGGCCGGCATTTCGACGTCGAGGATGAGTGCGCGCGACCCGCACACACGGACACACGCGTCGCAGGCATTGCATCTGTCCGGATCGATGCGCGGAATGCAGGCCAACCGCGGGTTGATGTCCGCCAGGGCCGCCGGTCCGCGTAGTCCCAGAAATCGGCGTCGCCTACCATCCACGGCAGTCATCCGAGAGATCGGCAGCGGCACTGGCCCCGGCCCAAAAAAAAAGCTGGGCAGAGGGGGGTAACCCTGAACCCAGCGAGGAGCTGCCACATGCGGAGGTCGAAGCCCTCTTGTTACGGTCTTTCACCAAGTCGGCGCCAATCCCGGGTAGTAGCGTAGCGGCACTGCTTGCGCCGAAGCCGGATTGGCGGGCGGCGCCTTTTTCTCGGCGGGCAATATCGTTTCGGGGATCCCGCCGATCTCGCCCAGCACCGTACGCAGCGCCGTGACCTGATGAAGCGTGTAGATCGCCAATGTGCCGTAGAAGCGCGTCGCGCAGCGGGCCGCAACGTTGCCCGCGAAATCGCCGAGCCAGCGCAGCAGGTGCTGATCCATGAAGCGCGCGGTCTCATGGGTGGCGGCCTGTTCGTCGTCCAGTTCGAGCAGTCTGGCGACGAAGCTGAGTTCGAGGGCAAGGTTGTCCTCCGAACGACAGCGCCAGTTCGCCGCCGCCAGACCGAATCGCTCGTACCAATCGCGCACCTGGAACATCGGCTGCTGGCGTTCGAGGTGATCCTCGTCCAGCCACGCCGATTCGTTTGGTGACACATGCAGCGCACCCGTGAGGTAGATCGCGGCGTAATCGGCGGCCAGTTCATCGAACGCCGGTGCATCGGCATCTCGAAGCCCGCTCACTGCGTCACGCATGAGTGCAACGGCGGCACGACTGTCGTCGTTGTCGATCGGCAGTACCGATTCGGCTGGGTAGTCGGCCTCGATCAACCCCGCGACCGCCTCCGCGTCGAGCTCGGCGGCATGAAGCATGGCCAGGGTACGCAACTCGCGCGCCACCTCCGACCGCCAGGCGGCGAATGTTTCATTTCCCATCGACGCGACCCTTGCTGTGCGGGATGAAGACGATCGAGGGATGCGTCAGTTCCGGATCGGCAAAATTCTTCACCGCGCCGACAGGCTGATCGTTCGGACCCATCGCCTTGGTCGGATGCGTGCCCTTGCGCAACGCGTCGATCGGACCGACGTCCAGCACGCGCATCATGCACGCCATCACGCAGTAGGGCTTGCGACCGGCTTCGATCTCGTCGACACAGAGGTTGCACTTCTTGACCAGGTTGTCGGCGGGATCGAACTGCGGGGCGCCGTAAGGGCAGGCCGCCTCGCAGCGGCGACAGCCGATGCAGAGCGTCGAATCGATGTCGACGATGCCGTCGCTCTTGCGCTTCCAGATCGCGCCTGTCGGGCAGGTCGGCAGGCAGGCAGGCTCGGCGCAGTGATTGCAGGAAACGTTGACCTTGTAGGCATAGACATCCGGGTAGTGCCCACCCTCGATGTAGAGCACGCGGCGGAAGCGCGGACCCGCAGCAAGACCGTTCTTGTCCTTGCAGGCAATCTCGCAGGCACGGCAACCGATGCAGTCGACGTTGTTGTGGATGAAGCCAAGCTGTTTGTCCGGCACCACCGGCGTGTAGATTTCCTTCTTCCGGCGCTTGACGGCCTGCTTGATGCGGTCGAGTTTGTCTTGTTCGGCCATGTCGCTCTCCGGCTCAATCGCCACGGCGGAACACATGGCTGCGCGCGGTCGCGAGCTGGTCCCAGCCGGGTCGATGGTCGAGATCGGTCTTGCGGATGTTGCACAACACCGTGTTATAGGCAAAGGCGCCGGCCGGACTGGGCTCGTCGAGCGTGAGGAAATCCGGATTGCCTGCGCGATCGACGCCCTTGTCGTCGAGGTCCATCCATGCGCCTTCGTGCACGACCAGCACGCCGGGCATGCAGCGCTCGGTGACATAGGCCGGTACGACGATGCTGCCGCGGGCGTTGTAGATCTCCACGGTATCGCCCATTTCGATGCCGAGCCGCTTGGCGTCCGACGCGTTGATCGTGACCTCCTGCGAGAAGGTCTCGCGCAACCAGGCGATGTTGTGGAAGATGCTGTGGGTACGCCAGCGCGGGTGCGGACTGATCAGGTGGAACGGGTGCTCACGCGTCTTCGGCGAGTTGAGCGATTCCCACGGCTCGACCCATTTCGGGATGGAAGGAATCTCGTAGCCGTACTGCGTCTTCGTCCAGTCGGTGATCTGGGCCAGCGTAGTCGACAGAATCTCGATCTTGCCCGACGGTGTCTCGAAGGGCTCGCCCTCCTCGATCTGCTCGCGGAATGCAACATGCGGTTCCTCGAGCTCGAACTTGTAGACGCCACGCTTCTTGAATTCCTGCCAGCCCATCTCGACTTCCTGGTCGCCCATCACACGCTCGTTCCACCAGGTGCGCAGGTAAGCCTCGTCGGTCTTGTCCGGGTTGCGGAAGTAGTCGCGCGTTGCACGCGGGTTGAAGCGCTTGCCAAAGCCCTTGAGCGCCGGGTCGAGCTTCTCCAGGCGGTAGGCGAGTTCCGTGAACACCTGGAAATCCGTCTTGGACTCGCCGAGCGGCTCGATCACCTTGGGCCTGTGGATGTAGTAGTGGCCCTTGTACCAGGGTAGTGCGACGTCGTGCCGCTCGAAGTGGGTGGCGATCGGGAACAGCACGTCGGCCCACAGGCCGGACGGCGTGATCGTCGAATCATTGCATACAACGAGGTCGAGCTTCTTGATCGCCTCGATTTCCTTGTTGATGTTGGTGAGCTGGTTGAACCAGTCGGACCCGTGCCACCACACCGCACGGATGTTCGGAATCTTGCCGTCGAGTTCGTCGTCGCGCGGCCAGAGGCCGACTTCCTCGCGCTTGACGTTCGGGTAGTTGAGCACGCAGTGCGCCCAGCGGTCGGACTTGATCGAGCCCCACCAGAGATTGGCATTCTCGTCGTAGGGATAGGCAATCGACTCGGAATGCCAAGCCTTGCCAACGCCTTCCGCGCATCCGCCGAGCACGCCGATGTTGCCGGTCATCGCCTGCACGGCGGCGGCCATGCGGTTGTACTGCTCGCCGTAGGCGTTGCGGCCTGGCGACCAAGACGCCTTGAGCGCCGCCGGCTTGGTGGTGGCATACATGTGCGCAAGCTTGCGGATGTCCTCGGCCTTGACGCCGCAGATCTTCTCGGCCCATTCCGGCGTCTTCGGCGTTCCGTCGTACTTGCCGAAGATGTAGTCCTTGAAACTCTCCTTGTCCTTGGCCCAGTCCGGCATGGTGCCGGCATCCATGCCCTGGCAGAACTTGTCGATGAACGCCTGATCATGCAGATTGTTGTCGAAGATGTAGTGCGCCATCGCCGCCAGCATCGCGGCATCGGTGTTGGGCTTGATCGGAATCCACCAGGCATCGTAAGCGGCGGCCGAATCGGTGTACTGCGGGTCGACCAGCACGAACTTGCAGCCGCGCTGCTTGGCCAGTCGCATGTAGTAGAAGGTGTTGCCGCCGTGGAAGGTGTAGGCCGGGTTCCAGCCCCACATGATCATCAGCTTCGAGTGCGCGAAGGCATCGTCCTCGTTGCCGTCCTCGATGGTGCCGAAAGTGATGCGTGAGGAAAACGTAGTGCCCTGATACGACGGCACCGACCATGAATTGGTGCGGCAGCCGAACATGCCCAGGAAGCGCGCGAGCAACCCCTCGATCTGGTCCGACTTGTGCAATACGCCGTACGAGGCGCCAGCATAGGCTTGGTCGAGAATCGCAGTCGGGCCGTATTGACGCTTGAGCTCGACCATTTTGCGCGCGACGAAGTCGAGGGCAGTATCCCACGATACGCGCTTGAACTTGCCTTCGCCCCGCTCGCCGACCCGCATCATCGGGTAGAGGAGGCGCTCCTGAGAATACAGGCGCGCCCGGTAGGAACGCCCGCGCAGGCAGGCACGCAGTTGCGGCAACTCCTCGGTGTCGAGGCCGAACTTGCCTTCCGCCTGATAACTGCCGTCATCAGTTGAAAGACGAACGATGACGTCGCCCTTCTTGTGCGCAACGAGCATGTGACGCGAGCCGCAATTGTGCGCACATGAGGTTACGACGGTGGTGAGCTGGTTGTCGGTGTAATACGGTTCGTAGGCAAACGCCTTGGCCTCGCCGCTGCGCGCCAGGCTGATCAGGCCGGTCGCAGAAAGGGCGGACGCCAGCGCGGTGTCCTTGAGGAAGTCTCGCCGGCTAAGCCGGGTCTTCGCGAGCGCTTCGCCGAGCCGCTCGAGGAGACCGTTATCGAGTTGCATTGTCTTTACTCCCGGCGGATGTAGTCGTGGCGCTGCGGAAACGCGGCGCAGATTCGTTTGGCCGACCCTTCGCCCAATCAGGCACTTCATCAGCCATGCCCGGCCATGCGTGGCGCGGGTAGGGGTAGGCAATCCGGTACCACTGGCGCCCGCCATGACAGCCGTAACAGACATCGCCGCTGTCGGCACCCAACTTCTCGATGGCGTCCGCCTTAAGAAAATTGACCTGATGGCGCACCGTGCGAATCACCGCGTGGCACGTCTGGCAGTTGTTCCCGAACATTTCGCGAGATTCGGTCCATGGTCCCGGCAAGCCCATGAGCTCATGCGGCATCCGGCCATGGCACATCAGGCAGGTGCCGGGATCCACCATCTTGCGCAAGGTGAAGCCGGCCGGTCTGGAGGTCGGGGGAGAAACCGCCTCTTCGCGCGGGTCGCTGCCCTGATGGCAGGTCGTGCACTTGAGAGACATGACCTTTTCCGAGTATGCAGTCTTCAAATGACGTGCGTGAAAATCCGCCTGCTCGCCCGCATACGTATCCAGCGTCTGGTACCAGGCCTGCACGCGATCGGCGCGCACGCCGGCGGGCGATACCTTGCGGGGCCGGTGATCGAGGATCTCGCGATGGCACTCGAGGCACTCCGCATCGCTTGCCTGCTCGATCTGAGGAGAGCGGTGTATCGGATGCCACCGGGCGCGCTCATACGACGGCGATCCGGCCGAGGCGCCGATCGAGTAAAGCAAGCCCGCAAGGATGGCACTGCTGGTGATGATCACGACCCACCAGTTCCGGCGGGCCGCCGTTGAACGCGTCGAATACATGACGGAACCCGGCTATGAGAACGATTGCGCCCGATCAGCGAGATAAGGGCGCCGAAACCGGCTGCCGGTGGACGCCCACCGGCAGCCGAATGCGACTTGCATCGAACCGATTACTTGCCCTGCATCCCGCTCATGCCGGACATGCCCTTCTGACCTTCCATGCCGGACATGCCGCTCATGCCCTTCTGGCCGGACATACCGCTCATGCCGCTCATGCCGGACATGCCCTTCTGGCCTTCCATGCCAGACATGCCGCTCATGCCCTTCTGGCCGGACATACCGCTCATTCCGGACATGCCCTTCTGGCCTTCCATGCCCGACATGCCACTCATCCCGCTCATGCCGGACATCCCGGACATGCCACTCATACCGGATTGGCCAGTCGCCTTCTTGTGCTTCTTCTTCTTGCCCTTGCCCTGCATGCCCGACATGCCATCCATACCACCCATGCCGCTCATGCCGGACATCCCAGACATGCCCTTCTGGCCTTCCATGCCCGACATGCCCCCCATCCCGGACATGCCGCTCATGCCGGACATCCCAGACATGCCCTTCTGACCTTCCATGCCGGACATGCCCTTCTGCCCTGACATGCCGCTCATCCCGGACATACCGCTCATCCCACTCATGCCCTTCTGCTCCTCGGCTAGAGCGGTCGTGGCGGTGGCACACATGCACATCAACATTGCTGCAACAGAAGCGCGAGTGAGTTTGGATTTCATTCGATTACCCCCAGTAAGAAAAAGAATCGTGCAGCTCATTGCGTCGAACCGTTGTCGGCCGCGCATGTCGGCTGCTGCTTGCATCAGGCCCCCCAAAGGCCCGAATTCCGTGTTCAGCCACCGACCTTTCCGCCTTTGCGGTCATTGGCCGATGACTGGTGATAGAGGCGCAGGTCGTACCGACCTGTCATGCCCGGTTCGGTGAAGGGTGTGAACCAACCCCCGTGGTTGCTCGCAAAGCCAAGCGATTGCGGGTAAGGCTTCACGATGCCGCGGAACTGTCTGGCCGCCGCCCGATCACGGTCGCTGGCACGCATCGTCGGCGCACCCGCCGGCCGCTGATGGGGCTGCAGACCCGCGACGAACAAACTGTCCGCCCCGGCCGGCGCGTTCATGAGCAGGCCGAGCAAAACCGCGGTACCGCAGACAAACCTTCGAAGCATTCGCAACCTCTGCCAAATCGTGTCCTTGCTGACACTATTGCAGCATGCGTGCCAAGCAGGGCACCGGCTCCAGAGTCTTGAAAATTCAATGGGTTAGAGGTGGCGGGGCGACGCGCATTTGCGCCAGCGCAGGCCGTTCGTCATGACAAAAAGTCAGGCCGGCAACGTGCCCGTGCAACTCGTTGAAACCTTGGAGGTATTCGATGACAAATTGTCAGGCGCGATGAACGCCAGAATGCGGCGGAACCCGGCCTGGCAGCCGGGGAAGCGACCCGCGCGGCGTCGCCGCGCGGGCAGGATCAGGGCGTGTCCGGCACCGTTTCCGCGCCATTGGCCGGCCGCACGTTGCCAAGCCGCGACTTGAGCGACTGCGGCTTGCCCTCGAACTGCGCGGCGTAGAAAACGGCGTTGCTCATCACCTTCTTGACGTAATCGCGCGTTTCGTTGAAAGGAATGCCCTCGATGTAGATTGCCGCCTCGAGCGGCTTGCTGTCGCGCCATTTGCGCGCGCGCCCCGGCCCCGCGTTGTAAGCTGCGGACGCCAGGACAGGATCGTTGCCGAGATCGGAATAGACGATCGACAGGTAGTGCGTTCCGAGCGTGACGTTGGTGTCCATGTCGGTGACGCGTGCCAGCGAGAAATCCTTGAGGCCGATGCGCTTGGCGACCCATTTCGCCGTGGCCGGCATCAGCTGCATCAGCCCCTGCGCGCCGGCCGACGAGCGAACGCTCATCACGAAGCGCGATTCCTGACGCATCAAGCCATAGACCCACGCCGGATCGAGGCCGAGTTCGCGCGCACGCGGCGCAACCAGCTCCTTGAACGGCGCCAGGTAGCGCAGGTCGTAGTTGTGTTCGCCGTTGGTACGATCGGCAGCGCTTATCGCGCGATCCCACACCTCGTTGCGCTGCGCCACGTCGGCGGCAGCGAGCAGGAAACGGTCGTCGCGATTGCGCAATGCCCAGTTCCATTCGCGGATTGCCTCCATCCGCATGTCGCTCCCCAGCCGGAGCAGCAGCAGGGCGCGGCGGATCGATGGATCGTTCGCGGCGGCCGCGATCTCCGCGTCGGTCGGCTTCGCTGCCTTCTCCGGTGGTTGTATCGGACGTCCGAGTTCGTCGTCGGCGAGATTGCCGTAGAAATTCGCCTGTCCGCTGAGTTTCGCGTAGCTGACAAACGCGGCGTCCAGGTCGCCAAGTGCTGCGTTCGCACGTCCGAACCAGTAAGTCCAGGCTGCCTCGGCGCGCTGGCGATCTGCCATCGCCTCGATCGCAGATTTCACGACCCGCCAGTTCTGGGCACGCAGCGCGGCGCGTACCTTCCACGCGCTCTGTTCTTCGGACAACGGCGTATCGCCCGCCGCCTTAAACCAGGCCAGCGCATCGCCCAGATGCTGCTGGGCCGAATATTGTCCAAGGAAAGTGGCGACCCAACCACGTTCGTCGGTCGAGAAGCGCTGGGCGATCGATTGCCAACGGGTCGCCGCACCGGCCGCATCGCTTCGTGCCAGCCGCGCGATCGCGATCATCGCCAATTCCCGCCCCCCGCGCCGGATCGAAAAATTCTTCGGCAGGCGGTTCAAATACGCTTCGGGACTGTTGACCGCCAACTCGAGTGCGGCAAGATCGGGTTGCTCCCCCGGCGGCAACCAGGGAACGACGGCCTTTGCGGCCGTCACGCGCCGGCCTTCTGCCAGCCGGCGCACGCGCTCCCAGGCCGCTTCGTGGTCGACGCGCGATTCCGAGATCAATGCCAGCATGAACTGATGGCAGGACTCGGGCAGATCCGCATTCAGCCACATGCCTTTAGCCTGCTCGGCTGCCTGGGTATCGCCCGCCAGATGACGGGCGTGCAACGCGTAGCAGCGCAATTCCTGATCGGGATCGAAGAGCGCGCCGTAGTGTTCGCCAAACAGCGGCCAGTTGCGCGTGCGGCCGAGTTCCTTCAGCCATTCGCCGCGCAGACGCTCGGCCAGGTAATCCCCCTCGTGGCGCTTGAGAAAATCGAGCACGGCAGCCGGTTCGAACGTGTCAGAACGCGCACGCAGCGCCCAGTAGTCGACGTACTGGTCGAGCGGATGTCCGCCACCGCTTGCGGCCAGTTGCGCGAGCTTCGCCCGGTCGTTGGCGCGCGCCGCATCGTGAGCGGCAAGTATCCGTTCGTCGCCTGCCGCCGCCTGCGTTGCGCTGCAGGCGACGCACAGCACGACCGGCAATGCGCGTACCCGAATCCAGCGCAGGGAATGTTCAGCAAGGCCGCGCTTCATCCATTACCATCCTGTTTCACTCTGAAAACCCGATTCGAGAGTAGCACAAGTGAACACCACGTCCGCCCTTGACGCCCAGTCGCTGAAGACCTTCCGCAAGAACCTGCGCGAGTCGAGTCTCGCCGTGCGCGAAGCCATGGATACCGCCGATCGCGATGCACGGGCGAACCGGATCGTGCAGCGGCTGGCGCCCGTGATCGATGCGATCGCACCGCGCATCCTGAGCTTTTGCTGGCCGTTCCGCGGCGAGGTCGATGTGCGTGCGATCGTCACCGACTGGCTCGCACGCGATGCGACACATCGCGCCTGTCTGCCGGTGGTGATGGCCCCTCGCACGCCGATGAGCTTCCGACGCTGGTATCCCGGCTGCGAGCTGCGCGAGGACACCTACGCCATTCCGATCCCGGTGAACGAGGAGATCGTGGTGCCGGACTGCCTGATCCTGCCGCTAGTGGCCTTCGACGAAGCTGGCTACCGTCTCGGCTATGGTGCCGGCTACTTTGACCGCACGATCGAAGCGATCGCCAAGGCAGGGTCCGTGCCGGTCGTGATCGGCATCGGCTATGAATGCGTGCGCGTGCCGACCATCCACCCGCAACCTTACGATGCACCGCTCGACTGGCTGATCACCGAGGATGCCGTGTTCCGCCGCGACGGTGCGACGATGCGCACCGTCGAATCGGGCTAGTTCACGATCGACGGGTCGGTGACGAAACCGATTCGCGTGAGGCCGGCCTTGGCCGCTGCAGACATCACCTTCGCCACGCCTTCGTAATGCGCCAGCCGGTCGGCGCGGATATGGACCTCCGGCTGCGGCTGTTTCTTCGCCTCGGCGGCAAAGCGCGCCGGCAAGTCGACAAAGCTCACCTGCTCGCCGTTCCAGAACATCGCGCCGTCTTCGCGGATGCCGAATTCGACGTGGTCGGGCTGGGTCAGATTGACGTTGCTCGACGCCTTGGGCAGGTCGATCTTCACCGCATTGGTCAGCAGCGGCGCGGTAATGATGAATATCACCAGCAGCACCAGCATCACGTCGACCAGCGGCACGACATTGATGTCGGCCATCGGCCCGCTGCGCCGGCTGTTGTCGAAGCCTCCGAATGCCATCGCGCGCGCCTCAGTTCGACGACGACACGGCGCGCAGCGAACGCACTTCGCCGGCCGAGCTGTTGGCCTTTTCGCCAACGGTGATCACGGCATACAGGTCGTGCGCGAAGGCATCGAGCCGCGCCAGCCACATGCGGTTACGGCGGTTGAAGGCGTTGTAGGCCAGCACCGCAGGAATCGCGACGGCAAGGCCGAGGGCGGTCATGATCAGCGCCTCGCCGACCGGGCCGGCGACCTTGTCCAGCGTGCCCTGTCCGGACAGCCCGATCTGCACCAGCGCATGGTAGATGCCCCACACCGTGCCGAACAGGCCGATGTAGGGCGCGGCCGAACCGGCCGAGGCCATCACCGTCAGGCCGTTCTCGACGCGCGCCGCCTCCTGCTCGATGCCGTTGCGCAGCACGCGGGTAATGAACTCGCCCAGGCCGCCCGCGGCGGCGAGCTTCTGCAAGCCGTGCTGCTGCGAGTCGTCCGCCGCATGCAGGCCTTCCAGCGCAAGGCGCGCGAAGGCGTTGTCGGCGGGACGGTCGTGCAGCGCGGCGCTCACCTGCTGCAGCGAAGTCGCGTCCCAGAACCGCTTGAGAAAACCGTCCGCCCGGCGCTGCTCGAGGAAGTTCGCCACTGCCTTGGTGACGATCAGGTACCAGCTTGCCACCGACAGCAGCAGCAGGATCGCCAGCACCCCCTTGCCCAGCGCATCCGAGTGAGACAAAAAGTGGGCAAAGCCAAGACCTTCCTGCATGATCAGCGTCCTTCCAGAATGAAATCGAATGGCTGCAGCGCGACAGCCCGCACCGCTTCGCCGTCGCGCCGCGCCGGATTGCAGTGCCATTGCCTGACCGCGGCGAGGCTCGCGTCGTCGAGTCGCGCCGAACCGCTGCTGGTGGCAATGCGCGCGGCCGTGATGCGCCCGTTTTCGTCAAGTTCAACGCGCAGCACCACGCGCCCCTGTTCGCCCATGCGTTTTGCCGCTGCCGGATAGTTGGGCGGCGTGCGCTCGGGGCAGCTTACCGACAACTCGTTGCTCAGGGTCACCGGCCCGGCCGGCTTCGCTGGCGCAGGCGGCGGTACCGGCGGCGCCTCGATCGGCGGCAGCGGTTCCAGCTTTGGCGGAGGCGGCGGCGCGACCGGCTCGCTGGGTGCAAGGACCGGCGTTTCGACCACGAGCTGCTGCGGCTCGGGTCGCGGCTTTTCCACGGGACGGGGTTTCTCCAGCTTGACCTCGCGCGGCGGCGGCTTGGGCTGCTCGGGCTTGATTTCCGGCTGGGGCGGATTGATCAGGTTCACGAACAGGGTCGCCGCGTCCTCCGGCGTCGGAATCAGCCGGTAGCTCCACAGCCCGTAGAGTGCAGCAGCATGCATCGCCACGGCGAAAACGAGGCCCGCCATACGATCGGGCGTGAGTTTGTTCTGGGTGCGAAACATGGTGCGGATACGGATTGACCTCGCCGGGATGCAGATGCGCCGGCACATGAATGCGCCGGTTTGCCCGTCCTGTCTTGCCTTGATTCCTTGCGTGCGTTGGTGGCCCCGGATTCGACCGGAACCTGCAAATTCTATTGGATAGCGCAAACCGCCGCCGGACACTCGGGAAATTTTCCCGATCCGGCCCGAGCGCCGCCATCGGACGGTCGCGCGGCGCCGGCACTCCGGCGCGCACCCTTTCCCCTCGAGCGAAAGATCATAGCGAAACGCGCGGCGTCGCGTATGCGGCGATATGTCGCACCGGCCGGCCATCGATCGACGAACGACGATGCACGTCGCCCCTGCGACAATCCGCCGCATGCGTTCCGCATGGAAGATTGCGGCGGATCAATGTCGCGCGAGGTGATCGGGGCGAGATTGGATGCGAACCCATCAGCAAACAAGGAGATTCTCATGAAATCCGTCCGTTCCCTGATTCTTGCCGGCATGCTCGGCATCGCACCGGCGACGGCCGCCATCGCGGCGGGCGATCCGTTGTTCGTGAATGTCACCGCCGCGCCACACGCGCATCGAACCGAGATGGCCCTGGCGTTCGCACAAAACGTGGCGAAGAAGGATCACCCGGTGACGATTTTCCTGAACGACGAAGCGGTGATGGTTGCAACCAAGGCCAAAGCCGACAGCCCGAGCGGAAAAATGCTTGCCGATGCCATGAAAGGCGGCATCACGGTGATCGTGTGCCAGAACTGCATGAAGCACTATAAGGTCGCCGAAACCGATCTCGTCGGCGGCGTCAAGCTCGGTACGCCCGATCTGACACAAGGCGCGCTGTTTGCGCCCAATACGCGCACCCTGAGCTGGTGAACGATAACCCCCGTGCGCCTGCCCCGAAAACGGTCGGCGCCGGGATCTATGTGCGGCGGGACGAACCGTCCGATGAGTAGAAGCGCTCGCATCGGGCCGCGGTCCGCGGCCCTCTGGATCGCAGGCATTGCGGCCGCCGGATGCCTCGCATGGCTTTTCGTCATGTGGTGGGATTCCTTTGCGGAGCCGGCACCCGATATCGTGGTTCACGGGTCGTTCTGCCGCACGCGGCCGCCAGCCACGGGATCCGCTGACGACGAGCGCGCCACGAAAAGGACGGACAACGCCAAACCCGTGCAAGCCGATTGAGATAGCCGCCGCCGGCGAATGGTGCAAGGCTGCGATCCGCATGGAACGGCGATCGCCGACCGGCATGCCTTGGACACCGCATGGATTGGGCGTCCCACGGCATACATTGCCAGGGTCACCGATCCATGCGCCCCCTATCCTGCGAGATTCCCGAATTCGGCCACGGCGGCGGCGCGATCAGACTGGCGACGGCGCCTGCGTGACGGGTTCCGGATTGGCCAGCGGCATCGCAGTGGCAGGCGCGCTGCGCGGCCTGCGCAGGCGGCGCCATCCGATCACGGTACCGCTGATGCAGAGAATGCATCCTCCTGCGCTGAGCAGGATCAGCGAGATGTCCCACAGCGGGCGGGCGTCGATGAACCCGCGCAGGTCGAAACTGTGCAGGCCGTTGAAGAGCCAGCGCTTGACCCGGCCGAGATCGTCCAATCGGCTATGGATGGCGCCGGTATAGGGATCGAGATGCAACCATGTCCGATTCGGATCGTCGAACTCGACGCGCAACATCGGCAGCCGGCGCTCGATATGGCCGGACATCGTGTGCGCGCGTCGGTCGTAGTAGTAGTTGTCGTACGCCTGCAGCAGGGTCGCTTTCCCGATGGTGTAGCCCGGCATTGAACGCGCGGCGGCGGCGCGCAACGCCTGTTCGCCAAACATCTCGAACGGAACCGAGTCCGCCTTGCTCGCAGCGATCAACCGGGTCTGACCCGCCGCCCCATGGAGTACGTAGTAGGGCTCGCCCTCGAACAGCCTCACCGCCACCTCGCGTACCGGATACCCCGCCCGCGACATCGCCTCCGACGGAGACAGCGCGAACGATGCGCGCGCCAGGCCGACGCCGGCAATGGCGCGCAGATCGGGACGCAGCCCGCCCGATTCGAAAATCTTCCACGGGTTCATCGACATCAACCCGCTGAAAATCCAGGTCAGCGTGATCAGGCCGAAGATCAGGCCACTCAGGTGGTGCCATCGCATCCAGCCACCGCGGTAGGGGCTGCGCGAACCGGTACGGTAGGTGCCCGTGAAACGCCAGCGCAGCAGCCCGATCCAGATGCCGAGCAGCGCCAGGACGGTGCCGGCGAGCGACAGGTAGATGATGACGTCTGCACGCCAGCGGTCGAGCAGTTCGCCCTTCAGCGGATACAGCCAGTGCAGGATGGCGCCGGAATAGTTCCACCCGCGCTCGAAGCGGGTCGAGTCGCGCACCACTTCGCCGGTTCGGGTCGACACGTAGAGTTCGCTACCGGCTTCGTCATCGAGGGCGACGCGGTAAAGCGGGCGATACGGATCGAGCGCGCGCGACACGGTGAAGATGTCCTGCCGCAACAGTTCGACGATGCGCGGCGTTGCCGACGGCGCGAAGCGTCGCGCTGCTTCCAGCGCATGCCCGGCGTCGAACCCGGTCGCCGCCAGGCCGGAGATCGCATCCACGGAAACCTCCCCGTGCCGGCCTTCCCTGACCAGCCAGTAGGGCTTGGGCCCGATCATTGCGAGCCGCAACTCCGCCGCTACCGATTCCCCTCTCATGCTGTTCGGATTGTCCCGCCCGCCATGCCCTGCGTGCATTTCCGTTTGCGCCGCGGCCAGGGCCTGCGCGGGCGCAACGCAGCATCCGGACGGCAGCACCAGATCCGGCAGGTGCGCCAGCCGTTCGCGCGGCGTGAGCTTGGGATAGCCGACATACATCATCACGACGCCGGAGACGAACCAAAGTGCCATGAACACGCACAGCACGATGCCCGACCAGCGGTGGGCGATGTACAACCAGCGCCGTGCCCCGAGCATGTCGTGCCTCAGAAGAAGCTGCGCAGTGCAAGCTCCATGGTGCGCGGCTCGCCGATGCGCACCTGGGCACCGCCCGAAACGATGTACTCCCGGTCGCCGAGATTGCGGCCGCGCAGCGTCAGCGTGTTGCGCTGATCGATGCGGAACGAAACATTGGCGTCCCATAACGTATAGCCGGCGAATCGCTGCGTGTTCTCGACGTTGCCGTAGCGCTCCGAAACGTGACGGCCGGATACCGTGGCCGACCAGCGCGGATCCGGATCCCATGTGAGATACAGGTTGGCAACCCGGTCCGGGATGTTGGTTGGACGATTGCCGGCGCGCGACACTGCCGCGCCGCCCACGTTCTGGATGAAACGCGCGTATTCGGCATCGACTAGCGCGAGATTGCCCTGTATGCGCCATTGCGGCGTCAGGCGTATGCCGACCTGCGCCTCGATGCCGCGCGACGACTGCTCGCCGACCGGCAGGCTGACATTGGGATCGTCCGGACTCGGCGTGGCCAGGTTCTTGCGAACGATGTGATAGGCCGCCAACGTGGCGTTGCCGCGACCGTCGAGGAAGTCGAACTTGCTGCCGACTTCGAGTTGCCTGCCCTCGGTCAGATCCCAGTCCTGGATCGGCCCGTAATTGGTCGTCGTGAGAATCCCCGCCGGCGGGTCGGCAGCAGTGCTGTACGTCACGTACACGTTGGCTGTCGGCGTGATGTCGTACATGAGACCGACGCGGCCGGTAAATGGCGTATAGGTGTTTTCGAAGGCGCGCGGGTTGGCGGCATTCACCGCACGGAAGTTGCGCACCGCAAGCCGGATGTGTTCCCAGCGCAAGCCCGTGATCAGGCTCCAGCCCGGTGCAAAACGTGTGTGGCTCTCTGCGTAGACGGCCTTGGTGAACACGCGGTTGGTGCGGTCGGGATTGTGGGGCGGCAGCACGCCCGGTATGTCGAAGAAATTCTCGAGCTCGAAGTTCAGCGGATCGACCGTGCTGACCGGAGAGATCGACGGAGACGGATAGCGCGTCTGCTTGTTGCGGCTGACATCGACGCCCAGGGACCAGATTGACGGCATGCCGGCGAGGATGCCCTTGTGCAGCAAATCGAGTTTGTCGCCGATCAGCGTTTGCGCATGGCGCGTCGGGAACGCGGAGCCACGTATCACCTGGGTGTTAGCGGCGTTGTATCGATATGCCTCGACGTTCAGGTACTCGCGGTCGGCATCGTAATGGTAAGCCGTGTTGGTCAACGTCGTGTCGTCGGAGAGGCGATACTCGAGGATCGAGCGATACCACTGCACGGTCTGTTCGTAACTGCCATTGGCAGCGTTGTAGTTCTTGAAGCGCGTGCGCGGGTCGTAGCGCGCCTCCACCGTCGGATTCAGCAGCGGCGTGCCCCAGTAGGGCTGGTGGTCCTTGGTCTGGTATTCGTATGCCAGCGTGTGCGACAGCGACGGCGTCAGGTCCGCGAGCCACGAACCGGAGGCCACCAGCGCGCGCCCGTCGGTGCGATCGACATAGCCGTCGGTCCCCTGAAAGCTCACGTCGCCACGCACGAAGTGGCGCGCATCGGCGCCCCCCAGTGGCGCATTGATGCCGTAGGCGACCTGATGCGTCTTGAAATCGCCATAGCGCATTAGTGATTCCTGCTGCATCGGCTGGCGCGTCGCGAGCTTGCTGACGTAGTTCACCGCACCGCCGACGGCCCCCGAACCATAGAGAAAACTGGATGCACCGCCCAGCACCTCGACGCGGTCGAGCAGCCACGAGTCGATCGGAAATGTGGAGATGATGTAGCCGACGTCGATGCCGTTGAACATCTGCGTCACCTGCGAACTGGTGAAGCCGCGCATCGACAGCACGCCGCCAGATCCCGGGGAACCATGCTCGGTGATACCCGGCGCACTCGTCACCGCCTCGATCGTGTCGCGCGCGCCGCGTGCGTCCATCGTCTCGCGGTCGATGATATTGATCGTCGCAGCGGTCTCGCGCGGCGTCAGTCCGAGACGGCTGCCGGTCGATGATTGCGTGTCGAGCGGCAATCGGGCGTTGGGTACGACCTCGGCGGACCGGATGATCAGCGCATCGAGCTGGGTCGGCGTCGCAACGCTGTTGCCTCCCGTTTCGGCCAGCACCGGCAGTGCAATGGCGGCGGCCATTGCGCCACAGATTCTTGCGGCACGACCGCCGCGATTTGCTGACTGCATGAACTCCTCCGTGATGGACTCATCGAAACGGAGATGCTTCACGCGCCGAGAACGCACCATTGCACGGCTGACCGACAACGGCGCAACGACTTCCGAATCCAGTGGATGAGCACTCACCCGATGGACCGTTCAACGGCTGGACACCACGCAAGACACTGCGTCCGGCCTCGACTCGCGCCGATTGAACGCACCTCCCGGGCCGGAAGTTTAGGCTTCGAACGATGACAATGCGATGCGGCAAATCGTCGCATCCAGAGTGGTCTGAACGTCGGGCTGCGGCAAAATGCCGCACTTCGCTGGCTCTTCGAATTAGCCTCGATCAAGGTTGCGCGCGCGAACTTGCCCCAGATTCGGCTTTCCTCGACCCAATGCATGGGCACGCCTGCGATGGCCGCAATACCGAAACGCAAACGCAACGAATCGTCCGAATGCCAGCGATGCGTCCTGCACAACCTCGCGGCCTGTCCGGCACGCGATCCGGCGTCGCAGGACGCCTCGGCCGCGTGGATTGACAGCATCGGCCTGCAGCCCGACTCGGTGCTGTTCAACCTCGGCGAGCGTGCGAACGCCGTGTACTGCTTGCGCAGCGGGGTGATGAAGCTGGTTCGCTACGACCTCGGCGGCAACCAGCGCATCGTGCGCATCCTCACCGCCGGCGACCTTGCGGCGCTGGAATCCGCTTTCGAGCACGCGCAGCAGCACACCGCCGTCGCCGTCACGCAGGTGCAACTCTGCCGCATCCCGGCGCCGCAGTTCCGCCAGTGGACGGACACCAACGACGAAATCCGGCGGCGCCTGCTGGCACAATCGCGCAGCGCCCTGCGCAAGGCCGATTACTGGCTCTCCGAACTTGTCGGCAACACGATTCCGGCACGCGTGCGCCTCGCACGGTTGCTGCTGCAACTGCGCGTGGGTGACAGCGACGAAATCCACCGGCTGCGCCTGGTCGATTACGGTGGCATACTCGGCATCGCGCCGGAGACCGCGTGCCGCATCCTGAATGAGCTGATGGATGACGGCGTGCTGACCAAGGCCGGCCGTACCCGCGACGGCCGCCTGTTCCGCGGCGACATCGAGGCCCTGATGCAGCTCGCGTCGGAAGAAACCGCCGCTGCCTGAACGCAGCCGTCTGCCGCACACCGGCCTGCGAGGCAGGGAGGACGGTCCTTGCAGGCAGGGCATGCCGGGAGGGACCGGCGGGCGGCCCTTGCGCGGCGGGCTGCCCGGAGATGCCCTGTCTATAAGGCTTCCAGGGCAGGCACTGCGCGACTTCAGCGCCCCTTGCGGCGGAACTCGCAAGCGGCACGGCGCAAGCGCGGGACGGTTCCCTCGCGCGGCCGACTAATGCATCCGACCCAGGAGGGCCGCGTCATGGCGGGCACAATCGGACATCCGATGCGCTAGACTGAACTGACGAAGAACGGAGGAAGCGCCATGCCCGATGGAAGCAGCCCGATTTCCGCATCGCGGTTCAGCATCAGCATCGACGGCGTGCAGGTCGGCGGGTTCGACGAACTGGCGATCGGCGATGCCGCCGGGTCGCCCGGCCGCAAACTGCAGGCGCACGAGCTGGCACATGTGGTCCAGCAACAGCAAGCGGCGCGCAGGCTGCCCGGCCGTACCAAGTACAGCAACATCACGCTCAAGCGCGGCTACATCAGCCAGTCCGCCATGCTGGGCCTCAAGGCGGCGGGCGGGCGGCGCGTTTCGATCGCCACGGCCGCACCCGGCGCGCGCGTCACCCTGCTGGGCGCACGGATCGAACGCAGCCGCGGCCAGGCCAAGGGCACCGACGTGGCGATGGAAGAACTCGTGCTCGCGCACGAAGGTTTTGGCTGACGCCGGCCCTTAACCGAGGAACAGCTTGTAGGCCGGATTCGAGGTTTCGTCGCGATAAGCGTAGCCGAGCGCGTCGAGGAAGCTGCGGAATTGCTCCATGTCCTGCGGCGGAACCTGCATGCCGACCAGCACCCGGCCGTAGTCCGCGCCGTGGTTGCGGTAGTGAAACAGGCTGATGTTCCAGCCGTGGCTCATGCTGTGGAGGAATTTCATCAGCGCGCCCGGTTTCTCGGGAAACTCGAAGCGATAGACGATTTCGTTGTCCACGCCCGTGGCATGGCCGCCGACCATGTGGCGCACGTGGAGCTTCGCAAGCTCGTCGTCGGTAAGGTCGATCGCCGGATACTCGTGCCGGTGCAGCAGTTCGAGCAGCTTGATCGATTCGCCGCGGTTATGCACCTGCACGCCGACGAAGACATGCGCTTCCAGCGCGTTCTTGTAGCGGTAGTTGAACTCGGTGATGTTGCGGTTGCCGATCAGCGAGAGGAACTTCTTGTAGGCACCGGGTTTCTCGGGCAGCGTGACGGCGAGGACCGCTTCGCGCGCTTCACCGATTTCGGCGCGCTCGGCGACGAAGCGCAGGCGGTCGAAATTCATGTTGGCGCCGCTGGCCACCGCAACCACCGTCTTGTCGTGCAGCTTGTGCTGCTTGAGCCATGCCTTGGCACCGGCCACCGCCAGCGCGCCGGCCGGCTCGAGAATCGAGCGCGTGTCCTCGAACACGTCCTTGATCGCGGCGCAGATCTGGTCGGTATCGACCAGCACCATTTCGTCGACATACATCTGAGCGAGGCGGAAGGTTTCCTCGCCGACCAGCTTGACCGCCGCACCGTCGGCAAACAGGCCGACCTGCGAAAGCTTGACGCGCTCGCCCTTGGCCAGCGACTGCGCCATGGCGTCGGCATCGACGGCCTCGACGCCGATGATCTTCGTTTCCGGCCGCAGGCGCTTGATGTAGGCCGCCACGCCGGCGATCAGCCCGCCGCCGCCGACGCAGCAGAACACCGCATGGATCGGCTTCGGGTGCTGGCGCAGGATCTCCATGCCGATGGTGCCCTGGCCGGCGATCACGTAGGGATCGTCGTAGGGATGCACGAAGGTGAGCTTCTCCGACTTCTCGAGTTCCAGCGCGTGGGCATAGGCCTCGTCGTAGGAATCGCCGGCCAGCACCACTTCGCCACCGCGCGCCTTGACCGCGTCGATCTTGATCTGCGGCGTGGTGGTCGGCATCACGATCACCGCGCGGCAGCCGATCTTCTGCGCCGACAGCGCCACGCCCTGCGCATGGTTGCCGGCCGAGGCGCAGATCACGCCGTGCTTCAGCTGCGTCGGCGTCAGGTGCGCCATCTTGTTGTAGGCGCCGCGCAGCTTGAAGCTGAACACCGGCTGCATGTCCTCGCGCTTGAGCAGCATGCGGTTGCCGCAGCGGGCGGAGAGATTGCGCGCGTGGTCGAGCGGTGACTCGATCGCGACGTCGTAGACCTGCGCATTGAGGATCTTTTCGAGGTAGTCGTGGTGCATGGCAGCCGGCGGACCCGGGTAAACTGGGCAGGCTGCACGATGCGCCCGCAAGCCGCGATTATAGCGGCGAACCACCCGCCAACCCGCCCGACATGGACTTCTCCAGCCTGCTCCACCCCTCGCCCGAAGCCGGCATCGCAGGGCTGTTTGTCGCCAGCTTCCTGTCGGCGACGCTGCTGCCGGGCGGCTCGGAGGCGGTGCTGTTCGCGCTGCTCAAGCTGCATCCCCATCAGGCCTGGCCGGCACTGATTGCCGCCACGGTCGGCAACACGCTCGGCGGCATGACGACCTACTGGATGGCGCGGCTGATTCCTGCACACGGCCTGCCGACGAATCTCGACTGGGTGCGGCGCTATGGCAGCGCCTCGCTGATTCTCGCCTGGACGCCGTTGGTTGGTGATGCGCTGTGCGCCGCCGCCGGCTGGCTGCGGCTCAATTGGCTCGCCTGCGCAATCTGGATGGCGCTCGGCAAGTTCGTGCGCTACGCGCTGGTCGTCTCGATCACCTGATCCGCGGCCGGGCAGGATGTCCTGCGCACGGAGGTAAGATGCGGCAAAGGGCCGGTCGGGCACGCGCCGCGGCCGATTCCCCCCAGCCGGTTCTCACGAGCCGACCCGCACATCCGCCTGCCTGCTGCATCACCCCTCAGCCCACACCACCATGCGCAACGACCACCTCCATCCTGCCGACATTCGCGGCGCCAGTCGTCTGGTGATCGATGCCATCGTCGGGATCGCCGATGTCGTCGAAGCCATGCACGTCAGCATCGCCCACCTGCCGGGTGCCAGGCGTCCGGCGTCGCCCGAGCCGGCACGCGGCATCACCGGGCTGGTCTATCGCAGCGTGCGAACGGTGACCTCGGGCGTCGGACTTGTGCTCGACAAGGCACTCGGCAGCCTGGTGCCACCGGCGGACAACGTGCGTTCCTCGTTCGGCCGCGAGGCGGTGCTGGCAGCGGTGAACGGCGTGCTTGGCGACTATCTTGCCGAAACCGGCAACGCGCTGGCGATTGCCATGGGATTGCGGCGCGATGGCCAGCCGCTGGAACTGACCCGCCAGGCACTGGCCGCGTCCATCCCCCAACCCGAACCGAAGTTGATGGTGATGGTGCACGGCCTGTGCAGGAACGACCTGCAATGGGGCGAGCGGGATCGGCTGGAATCGTTTGCCCGCGACCTCGGCTATACCGCACTGTTCCTGCACTACAACAGCGGCCGGCATGTCTCCATCAACGGCCGCGAATTCGCGGCGCTGCTGGAGCAATTGGTGGTGCAATGGCCAGTTGCGGTCGAATCGCTGGCCATCGTGGCGCACAGCATGGGCGGACTGGTCACCCGCAGCGCCTGCCATTACGCGGCGGCGGCGGCGATGCAATGGCCGGACGCCTTGCACCACCTGATCTTCATCGCCACGCCGCATCACGGCGCGCCACTCGAGCGTGGCGGAAACTGGATCGACCTGATCCTGGGCGCGAACCCTTATACCGCGCCACTTGCGCGACTGGGCAAGATACGAAGCGCCGGCATCACGGATCTGCGTTACGGCAATCTGGTCGATGAGGACTGGGCGGGCCACGACCGCTTCGCGCGGGGCGACCGCCGGACGCCAATTCCGCTGCCACCCGGCGTTTCGTGCCATGTCATCGCCGGCACCAACGGTGACGCGCCCGACGGCCTGTCAGGAAACCTGCGCGGACATCTGTGGGGTGACGGCCTGGTGCCACTGGACAGCGCACTCGGCCGCCACGCGGACCCGGCCAGAAACCTGGGATTTCCGGAATCCAGGTGCTGGATTGCCGGGAATACCGGACACCTGGCGCTGCTCGCCAGCGACGCAGCCTGGGAGCAGATTCGCCAGTGGCTCGGCGAGCGCGGCAATGACGGCGTCGCGTCGCGCCTGGCACCGCCAAGCTCCGGCGGTAGCGGGCCAGGCCGGCGCTGACCGCCGCCACCGTCGGCAACACGCTCGGCGGCATGGCGACCTACGTGATGGCGCTGATGATTCCGGCGCGCCCACGACCGTCGAAGCTCGACTGGGTGCGACGCAATGGCAGCGCGTCGCCGACCCTCGCCTGGGCGCCGTTGGTTGGCGATGCACAGTGCACCGCGGCCGGCCGGCTGGGACTGGAATGGCTCGCCAGCACGATCCGGAAGGCGATCGGAAAATTCGGGCGGCATCTGCGTGTCGTCTGGGTGAGTTGCCTGTAACCTCGGAACAGACCGGGCCGCAAGGCGCATGTACAGGCGCTCTCGGGCCATGTTGCCCCACGAGGCCCATTCCGCCTGCCTCACGCGGCAGGCATGCCCGGGAAGACCGCTGGATGCGGGTTCCAGGCTTGCCGCCTGACGGGAATCACGCAGTTTCGGCGACCGGCGTGCGGATCAGGTGGTCGAAGGCGCCGAGCGCGGCTTTCGCGCCTTCGCCGACCGCGATGACGATCTGCTTGAACGGCACCGTGGTCACGTCGCCGGCGGCGAACACGCCGGGCACCGAAGTCTGGCCGCGCGCGTCGATCTCGATCTCGCCGTGGCGCGACAGCTCGACCGTGCCCTTGAGCCATTCGGTGTTGGGCACCAGGCCGATCTGCACGAACACGCCTTCGAGGTCGAGCTTGCGGCTCTCACCGCTCACGCGGTCGGTATAGACGAGGCCGTTGACCTTCTTGCCGTCGCCGGTGATCTCGGTGGTCTGCGCGTTGGTGTGGATGTCGACGTTCGGCAGGCTTTTCAGCTTGGCGACGAGCACCGCATCGGCGCGCAGTTGCGGCGCGAACTCGAGCAGCGTGACGTGGGCCACCACGCCTGCCAGGTCGATCGCCGCCTCCACGCCGGAATTGCCGCCGCCGATCACCGCGACGCGCTTGCCCTTGAACAGCGGACCGTCGCAGTGCGGACAGTAGGCCACGCCGTGATTGCGGTACTGCGCCTCGCCCGGCACGTTGACGTTGCGCCAGCGCGCACCGGTGGCGAGGATGACGCTCCGGCTCTTCAGGCTCGCGCCGTTGGCGAGCTGCACTTCGATCAGATCGCCGGGAATCAGCTTCTCGGCGCGCTGCACGTTCATGATGTCGACGTCGTAGGCGCGCACATGCTGTTCGAGCGCGGTGGCGAACTTCGGGCCTTCGGTCTCCTGCACGGAGACGAAGTTCTCGATGGCGAGCGTGTCCAGCACCTGGCCACCGAAGCGTTCGGCCACCACACCGGTGCGGATGCCCTTGCGCGCCGCGTAAATCGCGGCGGCCGCGCCGGCCGGCCCGCCGCCGACGATCAGCACGTCGTAGGGCGCCCTGGCGTTGAGCTTCTCGGCGTCGCGCCTTGCGGCACCGGTATCGATCTTGGCGAGGATTTCCTCCGCGCCCATGCGGCCCTGGCCGAATACCTGACCGTTCAGGTAGATCGTCGGCACGGCCATGATCTGGCGCTGCGCAACCTCATCCTGGAACAGCGCGCCGTCGATGGTCACGTGGCGGACGCGCGGATTGAGCACCGCCATCAGGTTGAGCGCCTGAACCACCTCGGGGCAGTTCTGGCAGGTCAGCGACATGTAGGTTTCGAAGTGGAAATCGCCTTCGAGATTGCGGATCGCTTCGATGACCGACGCGTCGAACTTGGGCGGGTGGCCGCCCATCTGCAGCAGCGCGAGCACCAGCGACGTGAATTCATGGCCCAGCGGGATCGCCGCGAACCGCAGGTTCGACGGCTCGCCCGTGCGGCCGATGGTGAATGAAGGCTTGCGCTCGGCGTCGTCGCGTTCTGACACCGTGATGAGCGGCGACAGTTCGGCGATCTCGCGCAGCAATTCCAGCATCTCGCGCGACTTGTCGCCGCTATCGGTGGAGGCGACGAGTTCGATCGGCCTCGTGAGCTTTTCGAGGTAGGCCTTGAGCTGGTTCTTGAGTGCAACGTCGAGCATGGTGCATGCCTTTTTCTTTGTGGTGTCTCTCAGGCCGCCCGCACGAGGCGGGCGGTCCGGGGATGGGGGTGCGAGTTCTGCTTAGATCTTGCCGACCAGGTCGAGCGAGGGTGCCAGCGTTTCGGCGCCCGGCGTCCACTTGGCGGGGCAGACTTCGCCCGGATGCGAGGCGACGTACTGGGCGGCTTGCACCTTGCGCAGCAGTTCCTTGGCGTCGCGGCCGATGCCCAGATCATGAATCTCGGCAACCTTGATCTGGCCTTCCGGGTTGATGACGAAGGTACCGCGCAGCGCCAGGCCTTCTTCCTCGATCATGACGTCGAAGTTGCGGCTGATGGTGCCGGTCGGGTCGCCGATCATCGGGTACTTGATCTTCTTGATCGTGTCCGAGGCATCGGCCCAGGCCTTGTGCACGAAGTGCGTGTCGGTCGACACGGCATAGACTTCGCAGCCCAGCGACTTGAAGGTGTCGTAGTGGTCCGCCAGGTCGCCCAACTCGGTCGGGCAGACGAAGGTGAAGTCGGCGGGGTAGAAGAAGACCACCGACCACTTGCCCTTGAGGTCCTCGCTGGACACCGGGACGAACTTGCCGTTGTGGTAGGCGGTTGCCTTGAAGGGTTTGACTTCGGTGTTGATGAGTGCCATGTCAGATTCATCCTGGGTTGTTGAAAGGGACGGACGAATCTTATCCGCACCGCAGCAGCCGCAGGATGAATTATCCGAATGGTGTGAATTGGAAAAACCTATCGGGGCAGCGTCGGCAGCCGCCCCGGGGAACGATCACTGTCCGTCGGTATCGAGGGAGATGAACTTGCGCGGCGAGCTGCCGTGCTGCTGTACCCAGGTCGCACCGTTCTTCCACGCCCACAGACCGTACTGGCTGCCAAAGTCCACGATCAGGTCGTCCACGCCGTTGCGGTC
>JAEUNL010000026.1 GCA_016791115.1 Rhodocyclaceae bacterium | reverse complement strand
AGGAAGGCTTCGAGCGCGCGCACCGGTGCGGAATCGTCGAACAGCATGTCGCGCGTCGCGACGATGCGTTCGCCAAGCGCCTTGCAGCGCGGCGCGTCGTTCGCGAGCGCGATAGCGCGGGCGATGTAGTCGTCATCGTCGGTCGCCACGAGTTCGTCGAGGCCCAGGCGGCGCAGGATGGCGCTGGCGAAGCGGCCGCGCATGAAGCGCCCTTCGACGGTGACGAGCGGCAAGCCGCACTCGATGGCCTGCATCGCGGTGTTGAAGCCGGAGAAGCCGATGCTGTCCAGGCACAGGCGCGCGCGCTGCATGAGGCCGTAGTAGGCGGCGCGCCGCTGCCACGGTATGAACACGGCATGGTCGCGCGGGTCTAGGCCGGCGTCGGCGAAGGCGCGGCGCAGCCGTTCCTGCAGCCGATCGGACAGCGCGCGCTTGCGATGGCGGAAGAACACCAGCCGGCACGCCGGCAGCGCGCGCGCGATGGCGACCCACACGCAATCCTGCTGCGGCAGGTATTTGTAGGGCGTGCCGGGGCAGAGCAGCAGGTCGCGTCCGTCGTCGAGCCCGAGTGCGGCGAGGTCGGGCACCTGCGCGTCGACCGCGGGCGGCGTATAGCTGCAGCCGAGATGCGGCAGCGCGACCAGGTGCTCGGTGTAGCGGCGCTGCGCATCGGGCGGTTCGAAATCGGCCGCCGACAGATAGGCGTCGATCGACGGCAGGCCAGTGGTTTCGGGGTGCCCCCAGGCGGCGAGCTGCAGCGGCGCCAGGCGCAGGCACGCCAGCTTGACGGTCAGCGGGTCCATGCCGATCTCGGGGTAGATCAGCGCGTCAGCCTGCAGGTGCGCGATGGCCTCGGCCCATTGCGCGAGCGGGCGGCTGCCGGAGAGGAACGCGTCGGCGCGCGAGGCGGCGAAGGCGGTCTCGTCGTCCGACTGCGTGCCGAGATGGACGATGCACAGTTCGAAGCGACTGCGGTCGAAATGCTGCAGCCAGCCGCGCGTGATCGCGCGCCAGACCGAATGCTCGCGGATCTGCGCGGAGACGATGACCACGCGCAGGCGCGCGCCGGGCAGATTCTTCTGGACGGCGATGCGCTGCGCTGCCTGCCAGCGTCGCATGATGCGCTCGCACAGACTGCCGTAGCGCGCGAGCAATGCACGATTGTCATGGGGCTGGTAGGCGAGGTAGTACGGCTGGTCGGTGCCGACGGCGGCCGCGGCGGTTTCAATGCTCTTGTCATCGACCCAGGCATCGAGGCCGGCGAGTGCCGCGTCGAAGGCGGCGCGCGACGACTCGACCTGCGCGGCATCGCGATAGACGAGCGGAATCTGCGCCATCGCCTGCGACCAGCGCGCGACGGCATCGTCGGGGCGCAATTCGAGCGCGGTGCGATGGCATGCGAGCGCTTCGTCGAGCTCGCCCTGGTCGCGCAGCGCCGAGGCCAGGTTGCACAGCGCATCGGCATTGCGCGGATCGATGGCAAGCGCCTTGCGCAGATACGGAATCGCTTCGTCCTGACGATCCTGGCCCTTGAGCAGTGCGCCGAGGTTGTTGTTGGCCTCGGCGTAGTCGGGACGCAACCTCAGCGCGGCGGCGTAGCACGCGGCGGCTTCGGCATCGCTGCCCTGGTCGCGCAGCACGTTGCCGAGGTTGTTGTGGGCTTCGACCAGATCCGGCCGCAGGGCCAGCGCGCGACGATAGGCGTCGGCGGCTTCGTCGTAGCGCCCGGCGGCACGCTGGCAGGTGCCGAGGTTCACCCACGCTTCGGCGAATTGCGGTTTGATCCCGAGCGCGGCGCGGAAACTGGCGGCCGCCTGATCGTGCAGCCCACGATCGAGTTGTGCGAGGCCGAGGTTGTTGCGATAGGCGTGGCTGTCGGGCTGCAGGTCGACGGCGCGCGCGATCAGTTCGACGGCCCGGGCAGTGTCGCCCTGCCGGCGCAGCACCAGACCGAGCAGGTGCATGGCATCCGGGTTGTCCGGTGACCTGGCGAGAATCTGGCGGTACAGCGTGGCCGCGTCGTCGAGGCGGCCGCCCTGGTGCAGGCGGAGGGCTTGCTGCAACGCCTGCGCGATGTCGGGAGTGTCGTCCGGGGAACGCGACATGCGGCCTGCCGAGAAGCCTATCGATCGCCCGCAGGCCGGCGCCTGCGGGCAATTCGGGAAACGTCAGCCCTTGCGGCGCGACAGGTTCGCGGCGATGCGCATGCGCAGCGCATTGAGCTTGATGAAGCCGGCGGCGTCGGCCTGATTGTAGGCACCGGCGTCGTCTTCGAAGGTGGCGATGGTCGGATCGAACAGCGAGTTGGTCTTGGAGTCGCGGCCGACGACGATGACATTGCCCTTGTAGAGCTTGACGCGCACCCAGCCATTGACCGCCTGTTGCGTGTGGTCGATCAGCACCTGGATCGCCTTGCGCTCGGGCGCCCACCAGTAGCCGTTGTAAATCAGGCTGGCATAGCGCGGCATCAGGTCATCCTTGAGGTGCGCGACTTCGCGGTCTAGGCAGACCGATTCGATGGCGCGATGCGCGCGCAGCATGATTGTGCCGCCCGGGGTTTCGTAGCAGCCGCGCGACTTCATGCCGACGTAGCGATTTTCCACCAGGTCGAGGCGGCCGATGCCGTGCTTGCCGCCGAGTTCATTGAGCTTGGCGAGCACCTGGGCCGGCGTCATGCGCGTGCCGTTGAGACCGACGATGTCGCCCTTCTCGAATTCGATGTCGAGGTATTCGGCAGCATCGGGCGCAGCCTCGGGCGAGACCGTCCAGCGCCACATGCTTTCTTCGGCTTCGGCAGCCGGGTTTTCGAGGTGGCGGCCTTCGTAGCTGATGTGCAGCAGGTTGGCGTCCATCGAATACGGCGAGCCGCCCTGCTTGTGCTTCATGTCGACCGGAATGCCGTGCTGCTCGGCGTAGGCCATGAGCTTTTCGCGCGAGAGCAGATCCCATTCGCGCCACGGCGCGATGACCTTGATGTTGGGTTCGAGCGCGTAGTAACCGAGTTCGAAGCGCACCTGATCATTGCCCTTGCCGGTGGCGCCGTGCGAGACGGCGTCTGCGCCGGTCTGCTTCGCAATCTCGATCTGGCGCTTGGCGATCAGCGGGCGCGCGATCGAGGTGCCGAGCAGGTATTCGCCCTCGTAAATGGTGTTGCAGCGGAACATCGGGAAGACGAAGTCGCGCACGAACTCTTCGCGCAGGTCGTCGATGAAGATGTTCTCGGGCCGGATGCCGAACTTCAGCGCCTTGGTGCGCGCCGGCTCGAGCTCCTCGCCCTGGCCGAGGTCGGCGGTGAAGGTGACCACTTCGCACTGGTAGGTGTCCTGCAGCCACTTCAGGATCACCGAAGTGTCCAGACCGCCCGAGTAGGCGAGCACTACTTTGTTGACGTCGCTCATGCTGTTTTCCTGTTTCCTGCGGTGTTGCCGGCGCGCACGCCCGTGCGTGCCGTGATTGTTCGTCGGCTCAGCCGTCGATGCGGCCGAGCACGAGGTATTCCATCAGCGCCTTCTGCGCGTGCAGGCGGTTCTCGGCCTCGTCCCACACCACCGATTGCGGGCCGTCGATGACGTCGGCGGTCACTTCTTCGCCGCGGTGCGCGGGCAGGCAGTGCATGAAGACGGCGTCCTTGTGCGCCACCGACATCATGTCGGCGTCCACACACCAGTCGGCGAAGGCCTTCATGCGCGCCTCGTTCTCGGCTTCAAAGCCCATCGAGGTCCACACGTCGGTGGTCACCAGGTCGGCGCCCTTGCAGGCCTCCAGCGGGTCGGCGAACTGCTCGAAGTGATTGGTTCCGAACAGGCCGGCGCGCTCGGGCTCGACCTCGTATCCCGGCGGGGTCGACACATGCACGTTGAAGTCGAGCACCTCGGCGGCCTGCAGCCAGGTGTTGCACATGTTGTTGCTGTCGCCGATCCACGCCACCGTCTTGCCCTGGATCGAGCCGCGGTGCTCGATGAAGGTGAGGATGTCGGCGAGGATCTGGCAGGGGTGGTACTCGTTGGTGAGGCCGTTGATGATCGGCACGCGCGAGTTGGCGGCGAAGCGCTCGACGATGTCCTGCTCG
>JAEUNL010000018.1 GCA_016791115.1 Rhodocyclaceae bacterium | reverse complement strand
CTCTACCTTGCGGTGATGGGGCTGGTGATCGGATTCGGCAATTCGAGCAACCTGGCCGCGGCCTATGGCATCGCGGTAACCGGCACGATGACCATCGACACGGTCCTGATCGGCTTCGTCATCATTCTCGGCTGGCGCTGGCCAAAGGCGCTGGCCATTGTCGCGATCGGCGGCTTCCTGGTCGTGGATCTGGCCTATTTCTTCGCCAACGCAATCAAGATTCCGCAGGGCGGCTGGTTTCCCCTCGCGATGGGGCTGGTCTCATTCACGATCCTGACCACGTGGAAGCGCGGCCGGCGCCTCCTGTTCAACGAAATGAAGCGCCAGAGCATTCCGCTCGACGCTGTCATCGAAGGGCTCGAGCATTGCCCCAACCGCGCATTCGGCACCGCCGTCTTCATGACCGGCCACGACGAAGGCGCGCCGTCTGCTCTGCTGCACAACGTCAAGCACAATCAGGTCATGCACGAACGCAACGTGCTGCTGACCGTGGTCACCGAAGACCGGCCCTATGTCTCGCCCGAGGAACGCGTCGACGTCACGAATCTCGGCAAGGGCTTTCACCGCGTGATCGTTCACTACGGCTTCATGCAGGCGCCCGACGTGCCGGCTGCGCTCGAACTGTGCGCGCCCCACGGCCTGGCGTTCGAGATGATGTCGACCTCGTTCTTCGTGTCGCGCGAGACGGTGATACCCAGCCTGAAGCGCCGCATGGCGCCGTGGCGCGAACGGCTGTTCTGCGCCATGTCGCGCAATGCGATGAGCGCGACGGACTTTTTCAAGATTCCCACCAATCGCGTGGTCGAGATGGGCACCCAGGTCGAAATCTGACCCGGCGGCAACGGCCGGACCGGAAAAGTCCGCCGCGCCCCCGAAGGTCAGCCCGCGCCGGCCGACAGCACGCGCTGGACCAGATCCGCCAGCGTTCGCGCGCCCATCTTCTCCATCACGCGCGCGCGATGGACCTCGACCGTCTTGATGCTGATCGAAAGCACATCGGCAATCTGCTTGTTGAGCTTTCCCGCGATGATGAGGTCGAGCACCTCGCGCTCGCGCTGGGTCAGCTGGCCAAGCTGGCGGCGAATCTCGGCGGTATGGGAACGTTTCTCGCGCTGCTCGTGATCGAGCGAAAGGCAGGTTTCGATCAAGCGCAACATGTCCTTGTCGTTGAACGGCTTCTCGATGAAGTCGACCGCCCCCTTCTTGAGGGCGGAAACCGCCATCGGCACGTCGCCGTGGCCGGTGATGAAAATCACCGGCAGGGCCGAATGCAATTGCGTGAGCCGCTCATACAGCTCCAGCCCGCTCATGCCGGGCATGCGCACGTCGAGCACCAGGCAACCCGCCATATCGGGCGACCAGGCGCCAAGAAAGGCTTCGGCAGAATCGTAGGCGGCGACCTTGAAACCCTGCGATTCGGTAAGCCACACCAGCGAATCGCGCAACGCTTCGTCGTCATCTACCAGATGCACGCACTGCACGTTGCTTGCGTGCCCGGATTGCAAATCGACCATCGTCACTCCTCCAGGTGGATCGGCAGGGTCAGGCGGAACGTGCTGCCGCCGCCGGGGCGATCTTCCGCCCACAGCCGGCCATCGTGGTACTCGACGATGGAGCGGCAGATGTTCAGGCCCATGCCCATGCCCTGGGTCTTGGTGGTATAGAAAGGCACGAACAGCTTGTTGCCCGCATCGGCAGGCAGCCCATGTCCGCGGTCGCTGACCGACAGTTCGACATGTCGATCGTCCGCCACGTGCGCCTCCACGTCCAGTTCGCGCCGATCGGCAGCAAATCCCTGCATCGCTTCGATGCCGTTCTTCACCAGGTTCAACACAACCTGCTCGACCATGATGCGGTCGACAAAAAGCGGCGGCAGTTCGCGCGGCACGTCGATCGTGATGCTGACGCCGGCCTTGCGCGCATCGATCTCCGCAAATCCGACCGCATCCTCGACGATCTCGGCGAGCCGGCACGGTGCGCGCTGCGGCTCGCTCTTGCGCACGAACTCGCGCACCCGCCGGATGATCTTGCCGGCCCGCTCCGCCTGGTGGCTGGATTTCTGCATCGCCGCCAGGATGTCCTCGACGCGGTACTCGCCGGATTGCAGCCGGTTGACGCAGCCCATGTTGTAATTGGCGATGGCCGACAGGGGCTGGTTCAGCTCGTGCGCCAGGCTCGATGCCATTTCGCCCATCGTGATCAGCCGCGACGTCTGTTGCAGCCGTTGCTGCTGCTGCAGGTTGACTTCCTCGATCAGCTTGCGGTCGGTGATATCGGTCGCGATCGCCATGCGCACCACGCGCCCGTCCACCCAGCGCGTCGCCCGTTCGCGCAGGTGGTACCAGCGGCCGGACAAGGGATTCTGCACCTCGCCGTCGAACAGTTCGCGCGGCAGATCGTCGGCTGTCAGCACGCGCGGGTCGACCGCATACTGGGTGCGCTGCGGCGACAGCCCCGGGGCGACTTCCTCCGCGCTGCGCCGAACCACATCGAAACCGTAGATCGCCTTGAAGGTCCGGTTGGCGAACAGCACTTCGTCGGTATTGGCATCGGCCACGAATACCGCCGCATCGAGGCCGTCGAGCACGGCGATGAAGCGCTCCTGCGAGGCCTCGAGCGCTGCGCGCGCACGCCGTGGCTCGGTGATGTCGTTGACCGATGCCATCCAGCCGGTCTGCCGGCCCTCGCTGTCAATCAGCGGCGAGACATAGAAGCGCGCGTGGAAGCGCTCGCCATCCTTGCGCATGACACGCGTCTCGAAACCGCCGGACGGGATATGGCCCGACAGCGTCAGTGCCAGGTTGCGCTCGCAGACATCGAGGTCCTCGGGAGGCCAGTAGGGAAATGGTGGCGCGGTGCCGACGAGCTCCGCCTGCGAAAAACCGGTCATGCGGCAGAACGCCGCATTGGCGTAGATTATCCGCCCATCCATGTCGATCGCCCGCAAACCCGAGACGAGCGATTCGTCCATTGCCTTGCGGAACGACGTCTCGGCGCGCAACGCCTCCTCGTTGGCACGGCGCTGGGTGACATCGTGCGCGACTGCGTAAATGAGCCTCTCCTCGGGCACCGGATTGGCACTCCAGGCCAGCCAGCGGTAGCGGCCGTCCGCCGCTCGCACGCGGTTCTCGAACGTGCCGGGCACGCCAGCCGAGAGGGCGCGCAGATGCCCGACGGTTGCAGTCACGTCTTCGGGGTGCACCAGCTCGAGCAGAGGCGTGCCGGCCAGATCGTCCGGCGGATAACCGAGGATGCGCTCGAACGCCGGATTGATTCGCCGGAACGTCCCGTCGAGGCCGACGATGCACAGGATGTCGAGCGAGAGATTGAAAAGGCGGTCGCGCTCCTTCTCGACCTGTACGCGGCGGCGCAGATGCATGCGCAGCGCCCAGAGCGATCCGACGATGACCAGCGACAGCCCCACGATAAGGACTGCCGGCACCAGCCGGGATAACTGCGACGTGGTGCGGTAGCCGACCGTGCGCAGTTTCAGATCATGCCCGATCGGCTCGATCGGAATCACGTAGGCGATGGCATCCGCCATCGGACGCATCGCGCTGCTGGAGGCCAGCACCTTGTCCTCGCCGATCACCATCGAGAGCTGGTATTTCTCGGTGAACCAGGTCGGCACGAGGTGACGCAGCATGCCTTCTATCGAATACACGCCGACCATGGCGCCGACATGCTGACGTCCGTCGAACAACGGCACATAGATCTCGAGCAGTTTCTTGCCGCGGTCATCCACGTAGGGCTCGCCGTAGGTCGGACGGGCCGCTTCGCGGGCATTGATGAACCCCAGAGCCTGATTGGCGTTCAGGCGCTCGCCCGACATCCAGTCGGCCGTATCGAAAGGCGCCGCCCAGAGGATTTTTTCATCGTAATCCACCCACGCGACACTCGACAGCTCGGGATTGCCGGCGACGTGCTGCCGGATTCTCGCCTGGAACTGCGTTGCGGTGAGCGCGCCTTGGGCGAAATCCCGCGCAAGCTGGACGAGGAACTCCTGGTTGGCCTGCAAGTGCAGGCGCATCGTCTGCTCGGCCCATTGCACGTCGCGCGCAAGCGCATTGCGCTCGAGATCGATTTCGCGCTTCTGCAGCCCCCAGACCAAGGCGAGCATCGCCAGCGCGAACAGCCCGACCGCCATGTAGGGCAAGTACCAAAGCCATTCGCGCGAGCTCGGTGCGCGGCGGGTTACAAGGAGGAGGGTGGATCTATCCATATCGAAAAAACCCTCGTGGCCGGAATCGCGCTTATCGTCCGTGCGCCCGTGCCGCGCCATTGGGGCTCACCCTAGTGCATGTTCCGGCTCGATGCAGGTACGCACCGGTCGCTCATGCCGAACCAGCGTACCGGGCCATGTTAGCAAGGCGGGCCAGGCTGCGACCAGTTGCCGGTGTCAGTCGCCCGCCGAAGGGGCCTCGCCGGCAGTCGCCGGCGGCCTCGCCGCCCCGAACACCGCCTTTACGAGATAGATCGGCCGCTGCTTGGACTCGACGTAGAGGCGGCCGATGTATTCGCCGATCACGCCCAGCCCGGCCAGTTGCAGGCCGCCTATCATCAGCATGATGGTCAACAAGGACGCATAACCGGGTACGTCGATGCCGAGGATCAGCGTCTTGACGACGATGAACGCCGCATACATAAACGCTGCCGAGGACATCAGCAACCCGATGTAGGTCCAGATGCGCAGCGGCACGGTACTGAACGAGGTGATGCCCTCGAGCGCGAAGTTCCACAGCTTCCAGCCACTGAATTTCGATCTTCCCGCCCGTCTCGGGTCGCGCGCATACGCAACCACCGCAGTATCGAAACCGACCAGTTCGAAAAGCCCCTTCATGAACCGTCGGCGTTCCGGAAATTGTCGCAGCGCATCAACGACACAGCGATCCATCAACCGGAAGTCGCCCACGTCTTCCGGAATCTGCAGGTCAGAGATGCGGTTGTGAATCCGGTAGAACCAAGCGGCCGAGACGCGCTTCGGCCACGAATCGGCCTGCCGGTCGCTACGCTTGCCGACGACCATCTTGAATCCTTCGCGCCATTTCCGGACGAACTCCAGGATCACCGAGGGCGGATCCTGCAGATCGACGTCGATGGGAATCACCGCATCGCCGCGCGCGAAATCCAGCCCGGCAGTCAGCGCCGCCTCCTTGCCGAAATTCCGCGACAGGTCGACCACGCGAATGCGTGCGTCGTCCTGCTGTGCCGCAAGCACCCGCTCAAGCGTGCGATCGTCACTGCCGTCATTGACGAAAAGGATCTCGAAGGATTCGCCGATCGACTCCATGACTGGAATCAGACATTCGAGAAAGGCGCCGACCGCATCTTCCTCGTTGTACAAAGGACAGATGATGGAGATCACGGGTGACGAAGCCCTTTGTTGTGTGAACGCACGAAGCCGTTAAATTTGCATCATCCCGCCGGCGCCATGATATGCGAGTATGCGCCGGGCCGCTCCCGAGCATCAACCCATGTTTCATCGACATCCGATTCAGGCTGCGGAAGCAGCCCGCCGCGACGACTGGGACTGGCCGCTCGTCGTGCTGGGCGCATTGATACTGGCCGGCTGCCTGCTGCGCCTGATCGACCCCTTCTACCACAATCCGGCATTCCACCTATTCAGCGACCCGCTGCGTCACTGGGACAACGCGCGCATGCCGCTCGCCCCGTCGCCGATGGCGCTGCTCGATCCGCCCTTCTTCCAGGTCTGGCTGTCGATCGTGCAGAAATGGACCCTCGGGCATCCCACGTTGATTGCGATCTATGCGGCGACCATGTCACTGGTCACGCCTTGGCTGTGGTACCGCTTCCTGCGCGAGATGCTGACATCGCGCCGGCTGGCGATGCTGGGATGGGCGCTCTTCGCCTGGCTGCCGTCGTGGTTCGACATTTTCGGGTACTTCATGACGGAAACGCTGTTCCTGCCGTTGCTCGGCGCGAGCCTGTGGGCAACTGCACGGGCGCACAGAAAGAAGACCACCGCATCGTTCTGCGTGATGGCCGTTCTGTGGATATTCACCGCCCTGACGCGCGGCATCGCGGCACCGATCGCTGCCGTCGCCGGGCTCCTCGTGTGGTATCGGCATCCGCTCAAGTGGCGCGCTGGCGTTGGCGCAATGTTGATCGCCGTGATCATCCTCGGCCCGCTCGCCTACCGCAACCAGACCACCTTCGGATTCTGGTCTCCATTCGGCAGCGGCTGGCTGAACGAAATCTATGCGGCGAGCGGCAAGCGCGAGATCAACCTGAAGTTCCGCTGGGGCGCAGGATCATGGACTTACGGATTCCGTTCGCCATCGGTCAGCTACAGGCAGTTCGAGCCGCTCACGGACTGGAGCCCCGAGCGGGAAGGCGCTGTCGAGGTCAGCGTCGACCTGCAACAAGGCGCACGCGACTGGCTGGCCGCCGCCCGGCTCACGCGTGCGGCACCCGAAGACTTGCTGCGCTTTCGTCTGGAGAACCTCGCCTTGGTGATGGCCGGCGAAACCTGGCCGGACAGCAACCAGCGGCACTGGACGGCGCGCCTCGCCAGTTCGCTGCGCTGGATCTGGGCGCCCCTTTTTGTCGCTCTGGTCATCGTCGGCACGCTCAATTGGCGCGCGACACTGGCACGACCGCTCGTGCCCGCCGTCATCGCGACCTGGTTCTGCGTGCAGGCGGTGTCACTCCTCGCCATCAATGAAGGGCGGTACCGCAAGCCACTTGAAGGTCTGCTTATCGTTCAGACACTGATCGTGATGGATGTCTTGCGCCGCCGCCCGGCCCCGCTTGCACCGCAGAGGCACAGGATCTGACGTTCCCGCCCCCCATCCCGACGAGCCTCCGAAGCGGTCATCTCGCGTATCGTCCGCGAGCGGGTGACGCCGACCAAGCCAGGGCAAATGCACGGCACCCGGCCGAGGACGGCTCGCACAAACGTGCCGATACTGGGGATTTCCACAATTGCACTAAACGGAATCGCGTTTTACAATGTGCAAAATCCTTAGCCCTGCAGGCCGGGCGTACTAGGCTTTGCTCACCTGCACGGAAACGGGAACCGGCGCCCAGAGCGCCACCAAGCTTGCGTTCGCGGCCCGGCCCGACGCCCAAAAGGCGCCCCGGGTGAGTCGCAGCGCTGTAGTCCGTGCCACATCACTGACGAGGAGACGCTTCGATGTCCGCACTACCCAATGTGCTGCTGCAGTCCGATCCGGACACCACCGAAACCCAGGAATGGCTCGACGCGCTCGAGGCCGTAATGGCGGCCGAAGGGCCGGAACGCGCCCATTACCTGCTCGAACGCATGATCGAGGATGCCCGGCTGCGCGGCCTCAATCTGCCGTTCTCGGCCACCACGCAGTACATCAACACCATTCCGGTCGAACAACAGGCGCGCATGCCCGGCGACCCGGAGATCGAGACCGCCATTCGCGACTACACGCGCTGGAACGCGATGGTCATGGTGCTGCGCGCCAACGAACTGACCAATGTGGGCGGCCATATCTCCTCGTACGCTTCGGCCGCGACGCTTTACGATGTCGGCTACAACCACTTCTGGCACGCGCCATCCGAAAACCACGGCGGCGACCTGATCTTCGCCCAGGGCCACTCGGTGCCGGGCATCTACGCGCGTGCGTATATGCTCGGCCGGTTGACCGACGATCAGCTCAACAACTTCCGCCAGGAGGTCGACGGCAAAGGCATTTCGAGCTACCCGCATCCGTGGCTGATGCCGGATTTCTGGCAGTTCCCCACGGTGTCGATGGGTCTCGGCCCCTTGATGGCGATCTATCAGGCGCGCTTCATGAAGTATCTGCAGGATCGCGGCCTCGCACCGACGGAAGGGCGCAAGGTGTGGGCCTTCCTCGGCGACGGCGAAACGGACGAAGTCGAATCGCTCGGCGCAATCAGCGTGGCCGGCCGCGAGAAGCTCGACAACCTGGTGTTCGTCATCAACTGCAACCTGCAGCGCCTCGACGGCCCGGTGCGCGGCAACGGCAAGATCATCCAGGAACTCGAAGGCGAGTTTCGCGGTTCGGGCTGGAACGTCATCAAGCTGGTCTGGGGCACGCACTGGGACGCCCTGCTCGCGCGCGACAAGAAGGGCATCCTCATGAAGCGCATGATGGAAGCCGTCGACGGCGAGTATCAGACCTACAAGGCGAAGGACGGTGCCTTCGTGCGCGAGCACTTCTTCAACACGCCGGAACTCAAGGCGCTGGTCGCCGACTGGTCGGATGATGAGATCTGGAACCTGAATCGCGGCGGCCACGATGTGCACAAGATCTACGCCGCCTACCACGCCGCGATCCACCACAAGGGTGAACCCACGGTGATCCTCGCCAAGACGATCAAGGGCTACGGCATGGGTTCCTCGGGCGAAGCGGCGAACATCGCCCACCAGGCGAAAAAGATGTCGCGCGACTCGCTGATGAAGTTCCGCGACCGCTTCAAGCTGCCGCTCTCCGACGAGCAGGTCGATAATCTGGTCTTCCTCAAGTTCCCCGACGGCTCGAAGGAACTCGAGTACATGCGCGCGCGGCGCATGGATCTCGGCGGCTACCTGCCGGCGCGCCGCCGCAAGGCCGATGCACTCGCGGTGCCGCCGCTGTCGGCCTTCGAACCGCTGCTCAAGGCGAGCGGCGAGGGCCGCGAAGTGTCCACCACCATGGCCTTCGTGCGCATCCTCAACATCCTGCTCAAGGACAAGCAGGTCGGCAAGCGCATCGTGCCGATCGTGCCGGACGAGTCGCGCACCTTCGGCATGGAGGGCATGTTCCGCCAGATCGGCATATGGAACCAGCAAGGACAGAAGTATCTGCCGCAGGACCACGACCAGCTGATGTTCTACAAGGAATCGAAGGACGGCCAGATCCTGCAGGAGGGCATCAACGAGGCCGGCGCGATGGCCGACTGGATCGCCGCGGCGACGGCCTACTCGACGCACGGCCTGCAGATGATTCCGGTCTACATCTTCTATTCGATGTTCGGCCTGCAGCGCACCGGCGACCTGTGCTGGGCGGCAGGCGACATGCGCGCGCGCGGCTTCCTGGTCGGCGGCACCGCCGGGCGCACCACGCTCAACGGCGAAGGCCTGCAGCACGAGGACGGCCACAGCCACCTGTGGTCGGGCGCGATCCCGAACTGCGTCAGCTACGACCCGACTTTCTCCTACGAACTCGCGGTCATCGTGCAGGACGGCCTGCGCCGCATGTATGCCGAACAGGAGGACATCTACTACTACCTGACGGTGATGAACGAGAATTACGAACATCCCGAGATGCCGGCCGGCGCCGAGGCCGACATTCTCAAGGGCATGTACTCGTTCCGCCAGGGCGCGGCCAGCAATGGCCCGCGCGTGCAGTTGCTGGGCAGCGGCACGATCTTCCGCGAGGTGATCGCCGCCGCCGAGATGCTGAAGAAGGACTGGGGCGTCGAATCCGATCTGTGGGGCTGCCCGAGTTTCACCGAACTGGCGCGCGAAGGCCATGCCGCCGCACGCTGGAACCTGCTGCATCCGACCGAGAAGCAGAGGCCGTCGCACGTCGAAACCTGCCTCAAGGACACGCGCGGCCCGGTGATTGCCGCGACCGACTACGTCAAGCTGTTCGCAGACCAGATCCGTGCCTTCGTGCCGCGCCGCTACGTGGTACTGGGCACCGACGGCTTCGGCCGCTCCGACACACGCGAGAAGCTGCGCCACTTCTTCGAGGTCGACCGCAACTGGGTCACGGTCGCCGCACTCAAGGCGCTGGCCGACGACGGCCAGATCGATCGCAGCAAGGTGGCCGAAGCGATCTCGAAATACGGCCTCGACGTGAACAAACCGAATCCGATGACGGTCTGAAAACGGGACGACGACAATGAGCCAGATAATCGAAGTCAAGGTTCCCGACATCGGCGACTACAAGGACGTGCCGGTCATCGAGGTGATGGTCAAGCCGGGAGACGTGGTGCAGGCGGAAGATGCGCTGGTCACGCTCGAATCCGACAAGGCGACGATGGACGTACCCGCACCGGCTGCCGGCACGGTCAAGGAACTGCGCGTCAAGGTCGGCGACAAGGTCTCGGAAGGCACGCTGGTATTGGTTCTCGAGGCAGGCACCGCAGAGAAGCCCGCCACGCCTGCCTCGCAGCCTGCACCTGCCCAAACACCAGCAACCGCGCCGGCTGCAGCCACGAGCGTCATAGAAGTGAAGGTGCCCGATATCGGCGACTACAAGGACGTGCCGGTGATCGAGGTCATGGTCAAGGTCGGCGATGCCGTGAAGGCGGAAGACCCCCTGGTCACGCTCGAATCCGACAAGGCAACGATGGACGTGCCCGCCCCCGCCGCCGGCGTGGTGCAGGCACTGCGCGTGCAGCTCGGCGACAAGGTTTCGGAAGGCAGCGTGATCCTTACGCTCGCGGCCGCAGGTACGGCGGTCACCGCAATGGCCGCTGCAGCCGCCCCTGCGCCGTCGCAGGCATCGGTGTCTCCGGCGCCGGCTGCGCCGAGCACGTCGCCCGCACCCGCCCCGGCTGCCACCGCGCCCGCCGGCAAGGCGCACGCCAGCCCCTCGGTGCGCAAGTTCGCGCGCGAACTCGGCGTCGATGTCTCGAAGGTCGCTGGCAGTGGGCCGAAAGGCCGTATCCTGCACGACGATGTGCAGCGCTTCGTCAAGGGCGTCATGGCGCAGGTGGCCAGCGGTACCGCACCGACAGCATCCAGCGGCACCTCGCTCGGCGGCGGCCTCGACCTGCTGCCATGGCCGAAGGTGGATTTCGCCAAGTTTGGCGAGATCGAGGCCAGGCCACTGTCGCGCATCAAGAAGATTTCCGGCCAGAACCTGTCGCGCAACTGGGTGATGATCCCGGCTGTCACCTATCACGAGGATGCCGACATCACCGACCTCGAAGCCTTCCGCATCCAGGTGAACAAGGAGAACGAAAGGTCGGGCGCCAAACTGACCATGCTCGCTTTCCTGATCAAGGCCTGCGTCAAGGCGTTGCAGAAGTTCCCCGAGTTCAACGCCAGCATCGACGGTGATAACCTCGTTTACAAGAAGTACTTCCACATCGCCTTCGCGGCCGACACGCCCAACGGGCTGGTGGTGCCAGTGGTGAAGAATGCGGATCAAAAGGGCGTGTTCGAGATTGCCGCCGAAACCGGCGAACTGGCGAAGAAGGCGCGCGACGGCAAGCTCGCGCCGACCGAGATGCAGGGTGCATGCTTCACGATTTCCAGCCTCGGCGGCATCGGCGGCACCTACTTCGCCCCGATCGTCAACGCGCCGGAAGTGGCGATCCTCGGCGTGAACAAGAGCGCGATGAAGCCTGTCTGGGATGGCAAGGAGTTCGTGCCACGGCTGATGCTGCCGTTGTCGCTGACCGCCGATCACCGCGTGATCGACGGCGCGCTGGCGACGCGCTTCAACGTCTATGTCGCGCAGTTGCTCGCCGACATGCGGCGGATGATGCTCTGAGGAAACCGGAGAGGATTCGGGCGCAGGCGATAATCGCTGCTCCCGAACTCACTCCGCCATTGCCATGACCACCATCACCGTCGTCAAGAAGAACGGCCACATCGCAATTTCGGCTGAATCGCTCACCACCTTCGGCGATACGCGGCTCGGCGCCGAATACAAGGCCGAGCACGACAAGATCCTGCACATCGGCGATTCGTGGATCGGCGTCTGCGGCAGTTCGGCGCATCATCTGGTGCTGGCGCATCTGCTGGCGAAGATCGAAGATCTCCGGCTCGGTTCGCGCAGCGAAGTGTTCGAAACCTTTCGCAAACTGCATCCGATGCTCAAGGAGCAGGCCTTCCTCAATCCGAAAGAGGATGAGGACGATCCCTACGAGTCGTCGCAGATCACCGCGCTGATCGCCAATCCCACTGGCATCTACGGCGTGTATTCGTACCGCGAGGTGTTCGCCTACGACCGCTTCTGGGCTGTCGGCTCGGGCCGCAGTTTTGCCCTCGGCGCGATGTACGCCGCCTATGAGCGGACCAAGACCGCGGCTGAGATCGCCGCAATCGGCGTTGCCGCGGGCGTGGAATTCGACACTGCATCGAGCGGCCCGATCGTGACCCACGCCGTCAAACTGATCAAGGAAAAGAAATGAGCCAGACAGTCGAAGTGAAGGTGCCCGACATCGGCGATTTCAAGGATGTGCCGGTGATCGAAATCCTCGTCGAACCCGGCGATATGGTAAAGGCCGAAGATCCCTTGGTCACCCTCGAATCCGACAAGGCGACGATGGACGTACCCTCGCCCACGGCCGGCAGGGTGAAGGAATTGCGCGTGAAGCTTGGCGACAAGGTCTCGGAAGGCGCGCTGGTATTGGTTCTCGAGGCCGATGCCGCTGAGAAGACCGCCACACCGGCCTCGCAGCCGACACGAGCGCAAGCGCCAGCATCCACGACCCTCCCAGCGGCATCGCCCGCAACAGCTTCAACCTGCAGCTACAAGGGTGAAGTCGACCTCGACACCGACCTGCTGGTGCTGGGAGCAGGCCCTGGCGGCTACTCGGCGGCGTTCCGCGGCGCCGACCTGGGCCTGAAGACCGTGCTGGTGGAGCGCTACGCCACCCTGGGCGGGGTGTGTCTCAAC
>JAEUNL010000002.1 GCA_016791115.1 Rhodocyclaceae bacterium | reverse complement strand
GGAGCCATGCACCGCGTTGGCGTCGATGCTGGCGGCGAAGTCGGCGCGGATGGTACCCGGCGCGGCCTTCTTCGGATCGGTGGCGCCCATCAGGTCGCGGTTCTTGGCGATCGCGTTGTCGCCTTCCAGCACCTGGATCATGACCGGGCCGGAAACCATGAAATCGACCAGATCCTTGAAGAACGGGCGCTCGCGATGCACGGCATAGAAGCCCTCGGCTTCGGTGCGCGACAGGTGCGCCATGCGCGAGGCGATGACCTTTAGGCCGGCGTCTTCGAAACGCTGGTAGATCTTGCCGATCACGTTCTTTGCCACGGCATCGGGTTTGATGATCGAAAGGGTACGTTCGACAGCCATTTACCACTCCTAAATGCAAGAATTGAAAACGTTTAGCGCGTTTACGGGCTAACCGCGAATTCTATCAGGAACAGGCTCCAGGGGCATGATCGCGCAGCGTTGCCGCGCACGGCAACCGGCGGACGCCGAGGCACGGCACGGCCATGGCCGGTCAGCACCTGCGCCGACACACTGCCCGCCAGCCCGCATGGATGGGCGATCTTCGGCACCCCTGCCCTGCACCCGTTGCCTGGCGCGGCACGCAGGGCGGCCATGCCGGAGATGAAGCACCCATGCACCTTGCAGGCAACCCGAAACGGCGCACGGACACATCGACCATTTGCGGCGGCCCTGAGCCATCGACATGGCCGCGGCCGGGCCTGGGTGCGGCCACCGCAGCACACGGCCGGACACTCGCCCGCGCGGTGCAGGTTCGCCAAGCGCCCGCACGCCCCGTGCTAGCATCGACCCGTCATGGGCCGGGCAACGCCGGGGCCGTGATCGCGCCGGTTTCGCCCGCCCGGCAGGTGCCGATCGCCGGGGCCGACAGGGCAGCCGCCTGGCGCCCGGCGCGCCCAACACTCGACTGCAGCGCGATGAACACAAACTCCGGCATGCACCTCCTCACGCTGCGCTTCCACGACGCCGCGCTGGAACGGGCTTTCCTCAACGCCACCATGGCGCGCACGCGCCTGCAGGGGCAGTTCGCCTGCCTGGTCGGCATGTTCGTCTACCTCCTGCACGGCGTGCTCGACCAGTGGTTCGTCGCGCCGGACCAGGTCGCTCAAGTGTGGCTCGCGCGCGGGTCGGCGCTGTGCGTGCCCACGCTGGTGCTGCTGGTCTCGCTGACGCCCTGGTTCGACCGCCATGCCCATCTGCTGCTGGCGCTGGTCGGCATGGCCGCCGGCGTCGGCATCATCGCCATGCAGCTCAACCTGCCGCTGCAAAGCGCGCCCTACTACTACCCGATGATGGTGGTGGTCACCTTCTACACCTACAACTTCGTCGGCACCCGCTTCATCTACGCACTGTGCGTCGACGCGCTGATGCTGATCGCCTACAACCTGCTGTTCGGCGGCGTAGCCGGCTATCCGCTGCACATCATGATCGGGCACGACTTCTTCATCGTTTCCGCCAACCTGATCGGCGGCTCAGCCGGCTACCTTGCCGAGCGCCAGCGCCGCCTGCTGTTCCTGCGCGAGCAGGAACTCGACGACGAACGCCGGCACCACCAGCAGCGCGCGCTGCACGACGGCCTCACCGGCCTGCCCAACCGCGACCTGCTCTACGATCGCATCCTCAGCGCGCAGAACGACGCGCAGCGCAACGGCACGCTGCACTGCGGCTACTTCTTGGACCTCGACGGCTTCAAGGGCGTCAATGACGGCTTCGGCCACAAGGCTGGCGACGAAGCCCTGCGCGAAGTCGCCCGCCGCCTCAAGGCCACCGTCCGCGCCAGCGACACCGTGGCGCGCATCGGTGGCGACGAATTCTTCGTGCTCGCCGAGAACATCGGCAATGAAGCCGCCGCCCACGCGCTCGCGCACAAGCTGCTCGACGCCATCGCCGCGCCCTTCGCCGTCCTGCCCGAACACGCGCAGATGGGCGCCAGCATCGGCCTGGTCCTGTTCCCCTACGAGGGCATGAGCGTCGCCGACCTCATCCACCGCGCCGACGAGGCGATGTACCGGGTGAAGACCTCGGGCAAGGGGAACTTCTCGGTGGCGGCGGTCAGGCCTGCCGCGGCGTACTGAAATCACGCCGGCCGGGCTGGATAACGGAACCGGCCCGAAGCTGCCGCCATTTCGCGTGAGGGTGCTGCGCCAATGCAGCCTAGGCGATGATTCGCTTCAAACCGCCCGCGCCAAATGAGTCAAGCACTCGCATATCCCACGACACCGTGCGATGATGCGGACCGCATACTGCCTTTTCGACTTCCTGATCATGAGAATTCTCAGGTTTCTTCGCTGGCTCAACTGGATCGCGATTGCTTGCTGCTGCGTGGCCTTCTGCAATGGCTGCACGCAAATTCGCCAGTCACAAGCCACCTTTGTCGCCAAAGATGGCGTCCGGGCGTATGCCAAAGGCGATGCAGCCGCGTCGCTTTCCCACTTCGATCGTGCCCTCGCGCTCGATCCGCATGATGCGTGGGCCCTCGGCAATCGCGCCGGCCTGCTCATGCTGCGCGGGCAGTTCGATCGCGCGCTTTCAGACCTCGACGAGGCCCTGCGGCTCGATCCAAAACAGCATCATGCCCTGATCAATCGATGCATCGCGCTCACGCACAAAGCAAAGCTTGGACAGGCGCTCGATGATTGCAATGCGGCAGTCGAACTGTCTCCCGCCAACGGTTACTACCGGATCATGCGCGCCTCCCTCCTGACCGAGATGTCGAGGAACGAGGAGGCCGAGCGGGATATCGCCGAGGCGATGCGGATCGACCCGGCCAACGCATCCGTGTATTCCACCCTCTGCCACATCCGCAGGAAGACGAAGCACTATGCCGATGCGCTTGCCGCCTGTGAGCGAGCCGTCGCGATTGCGCCGAATGTGCAATCGGCTCAAATGCGCGCATTGTCTGCCTTGGACCTCGGGCAGGTCCAACTCGCCCTGACGTATCTCGACGACGCGATCGCCCGCTACCCCAACGAGATCGCACTGCGGGCGATTCGTGCAAAGGCACGAAAGACAAGCGGAGATATTCAGGGCTCCATCGCAGACTATAAACACGTAGCAGAAAGCCAGCCGACCGATCCGCTCGCTCGCTACGACCGCGGCAGCGCAATGATCGAAATCGGCCGATTTGCCGAAGCCCGTTCCGAACTCGAGAATGCCTACCGATCGGCGGATGAGTTCCTTCGACCGTCTATCGCGAGGGAACTGGCCTGGTTGCTGGCGTCCGCGCCCAACGATGAATTGCGTGACGGCAAAGAAGCGCTGCGCCTCATTCAAGAGATCGTCGCAGCCACTGCCCCCGCCAACGCTCACGATCTCACCTTGCTTGCGGCCGCGCAGGCAGAACTGGGGCAGTACGAACTTGCCATCGAGGCACAAAGCCGCGCGATCGCACTGTTGAACCCGAATCGCGCCCGCGAGATCAGCAATGCGCAAAAGGATCTGGAAAACTACCGGTCCGGCAAACCTTCTCGCCTGGAACCCCTCTCGCTGCCCTGACCGAATCCGCCACAAGCCCGGACACCACGCCCTGGATAGCACCTCGCGGTGACCGCCCTCTGAGCCTCACTCCGCCTTGCTCTCCGGCAAGGTCGGCCCGGGGCCAAATATCCACGCGCCTTCCAGGCCGATGGCCTGCGCGGATCAGTCGGCCGTCGCCCACACGACGGGGATGGTCTCGCAGATGCGCGGGATGTGGATGGCGCGTCGATCAGCGGCGGTGAGCGGACGACAATGAAGCGGCCCCGCTGCGGCCCGACGCCGGGCAAACCGGAGGCCCCGCGTCATGGCCGGGGTCACCGCGTGGCCGGCTGGCCTGTCACATGCCGGGCGAAGTTGTCGAGGATGGCTTGCCAGCCCGTGCGCTGTTGTTCCTCGGAATGGGTTTGCTCTGCATCGAAGGTCACGGTGACCACCACGCCTTCGGCGCCCTCGGTGAACTCGACCAGGCCAACGCGGTCGCCGAAGCGGTACTCGATGAGACTGTGCGGAACGACCCGTGTGTACTCCCCGGCGAAGTCGAAACCGAACGACCCGTCCTTCGCCTCCATCCTCGATGAAAACTTGCCGCCCGGACGCAGGTCGACCGAGGCAGCCGTCGTGTGCCAATCC
>JAEUNL010000043.1 GCA_016791115.1 Rhodocyclaceae bacterium | reverse complement strand
CTTGTCCGCTTCGACCTGCAGCGTGTTGCGGAATTTCGACAGCCCCACCCGGTGACCCGTGTTGTCCTTGCCCCGCACGTGCGTGTCGTTCTCGTAGTAAATGTCCACCTTCCACGGCTCGCTCGTGATCGCTTCCTGGGCGTGGCCCGGCAGTGCCATCGTGCATCCCAGCGCGGCCAGTGCCGCGGCAAGTGTGCTGCCGCGTGGTACGCGCTGCCTCCTCCGATTGGTACCCATTTCTCCTCCTTTGTTTTGGTACGGCAAAACGCCGGCAGCGAATAGCCGCCGGTCACTCAAAAGAAACGGTCAAAGTGGATCTGCCCATGGGGCACGAGATGCCTGACCGCGAGCATCTCCTGGACTGCGGTGACCATCGGCGGCGGTCCCGCGAAATAGAAGTCGAATTCGGCCAGTCGCGAGCCGAACTCGGCTTCCACCAATTCATGAATGAAACCCGTCGTGCCGCGCCACTCCGCGTCGGGTTCGGAAACGGCGACCCGGTAGGCGATGCGATCCGGATAGCCTTCGAGCTGCGCCAGTTGTGCCTCGCCGCATACGTCGGCAGGCGTTCGTGCGCCGTAGAAGAAATGAATCCTGCGAACGTTCCCGGACGCGCTGGCGGCTCGCGCAATCGAGAGGGCCGGTGCCAGACCCGATCCGCCCGCGATGCAGATGATGTCGCGCTGGCTTTCCTCGCGGAACCAGGCGCCGCCGTAGGGGCCGTCCACGTTCACGCTGTCGCCGGGACGGAGCCCGTCGAAGAGGAACGTGCTGCCTCGGCCGCCGGGCACTCGACGGATGATGAACTGCCATGATCCGTCGTCGTTCGGCAGGTTGCTCATCGAGTAGGCGCGCGGCCGATCGATGCCTTCGAGCGAGAGCAGCGCGAACTGCCCGGCCCGAAAATGCGCGGGGTCGGATGCGCGAAAGCGGAACTCGCGCAAGTCGCCCGTCAGGTCGGTCGTACCCTCCAGCGTGAGCCTGCGGCGGGCTGGACGGACCGGCGGGACGTATTCCGCGGCGGTGCGGACCTTGACCTTGCAGCCTTCGAGTGGCCGGGACTGGCAGGCGAGCTTGCGTCCGCGCGCACGATCACGTGCAGACAGCCCGGGTGCATCGGGCCATAGATCCTGTACCGATCCGTCCAGCAGTTCGAAACGGCAGGCACCGCAACCGCCGGCGCAGCACTCGTGCGGAAAGCCCACACCCGCGCGCAGCGCGGCGCTGAGCAGCGTGTCCCCGGCGTCGACCGCGAATTCCCGGTCGTCCTCCAGCCTGACGATGGTTGGCGGGCGTGCGTGCATTCAGCAACCCGTGCCGCGATGCAACTCGGTCAGGGTGGCGATGGCACGTTCCGCGGTGTCGGGCGCGTCGGCAAGTTGCGCGGCGTAGGCCTCGATGGCAGCAATCGCCAGCGGCATCCACTTGTCGATCCAGCCGCGGAGCACGTCGACATTGCCGGGCTGCTCCAGCGCCATCTTGACCAGGCTGCGAGCCCAGCGGCGATGTCGTTCCGCGTCGCGAAGCTGCGCGTCGGCAAGCAGGCCGAGCAGGGTGTCGCCGTTGTGTCGCGCGGCGTCGCCCAGTCCGCGGATCACGCACTCTTCGAAAGCCGGCTTCACGATCAGGTTCAGGCAGGTAAAGCTTTCCGCCCAGTCCCACGCGACGAGCGACTTCTCGACCAGTTCGCGGAAGCCCTGCCACACGATGTCGTCTTCCCACAGCGTGCGTTCGTTCTCGCCGAATCCGAGTCCCGGAAAGGAGTTGGCCAGTTCACGCGTCCGGTAGGCGGTGTGCGTGAGCCAGCGGAGGCTGTCGGCGGCCTGGTAGGTGGCGCAGTTGGAGATGGTCGAAGCGGGGGCCATCTGCGACACATAGGCAGACTGCATCTGGATCGCATGGATCGGGTAGCGCGCGGGGGCATACAGACGTGCGAGTTGCCTCGCCCAGCCGGCATCGAGCATCTGGTCGTGGCCGCGTTCGGAGAGCTGGTCGAGCAGGCCGAAGACGTAGGCTTCCTGGCCGTCCTGCTGCATGTTGTAGGTGCGATAGACGACCTCGTCCGGGTCGCGGAAGGCATTCCAGTCGTCGTGGCGCAGCGGGCTGGCGTTGCGGTACTGGCGGAACCAGCGCGCGATCGGGAAATTCGGGTCGAGCTCGAACGGTGCGTCCGGATTGTCCGTCGAATAATGGAGGTTGGTGGAGACGATCTCGTACTCGCTGGGCTTGCGCCGGCGCGTCGCGAGGTGGCTCCAGGTTTTCAGCGGCTTGAGCGGTTCGATCTGGTTCATGGTCTGCGCATTCCTCAGAGTTTCTTTTCGTAGTAGAAGCGGACGTAGTCGGAGGTGGTCTCGATGCGACCGGCAAAGGATCCGAGGTTAACCTCGAGTTCCGCCATTTCGAATGGGCGTCCGAGGGTTCGTTCGAGCGTTTCCCGGCGCAGGATCAGCTCGCCTTCGGCGTCGATGCGTACGTAGGCGACCTTGTCGTCGACCCGTATCACCTTGTCGGGGTTGTCCTCGCGCGCCGCTTCGATCACGCCTTCGGTAAGGTCGCTTGCGCGCAGGACCGGGCCGACACGATTGTTGCGATAGGCATCTGCCACATTGCTTTGGGTCATATCGGTTCCTTGGTTCTAGCTGTGGGCGAACAGCGGGGTCACGCCTTCCGTCTCGACCAGGATGTCGTTTCCGGAAATCTGTATCGGATACTCGGCAAGGCGGCAGTCTCCAGGGTTGATGCCCTTCCCGGTGCCGGCATCGAACGTCCACTGGTGGGCGCGGCACATGATGACCTTGCCGTCGAACTTGCCTTCCTCGAGCGGAATGTCCTGATGCGGGCACACGCCCTGGAACGCGCGCACGTCGCCGCCCTCCGGCCAGACGAGCAGGACTTCGTGGCCCTCGACGTCAAACGACGCCATTTCGCCCTCCCAGAGGTCATCGAGGGTGCAGACTTTCCTGAATGCCATCTTTCGCCTCACGCCGCATCGGTGAAAATGAACTCGAGGCATTCCATGGGCTGGACGCCGAGGTCGCCGATGCGCGCATCCTGCGGAAAGAACGCCTGCGCGTCCTGGCGCCGGACACGGATCACCTTGTCGGGTTGCGGCGCGACGCGCCGGCCGACGGAATGATGTGCGGCCGCGGCGGCGACCTGATCCATCGTGTTTTCGGAATCGACGGCAACCAGTTGCAGGACGAAGTCGCCCTGGAAATTGGAAATGATCGGTAGCATGGACATCGGTTGATCTCCTGATTTCACGCAGCGCGGCGGGTGGCGGCGATATTGCGCCAGGCTTCCGCCCAGGCATAGTTGTCGGCGTCATCGCCCATTTCGCCGGGGGCGAGGTTCATGTACTTCAGGGCGCCGGACAGATCGGGCGGCTGGATCATGCCGGCCAGGAATCGGTCGACCACCGTCATGTGATCGCGATAGCGCGACGGATCCTGCTGGAATATCCAGCGGTCGATCTCGGAGTTGAAGTGGTAGGTGCGGCCCTCATGCACGAGCGGATAGTCTCGTACGTTCCAGCCGTTGCCGGGCACCGCGCAGATCGGCAACTGGCTCATGTTGCAGACGATCGGCAAGGTTTCCGGTTTGGTCGCATCGATGTTGCCCTTGAGCACGTTCTCGGTGATCACGTCCCAGCACTTGCCGAAGGTGTCGTTCCAGCCGGGGTACTTTTCCTCGAGCCAGTCGCGTTCGTCGGGCGAGACGCCGGCCGCCGGATTCCACCATACCGTCGGGCGCCAGAACCAGACACCGAGGTGATAGGCGTGGTGCTGGTAGTCGAATTCCTCGATCATCTTGTCCCAGTACCAGGGCAGGTCGAGCCCGAGGTCGATGAGCGAGCGTTCGAACTGGCCGACGATCCACTCCTGCATGAATTCCTTGAAGGACTGCTTGCGATGCGACAGAGGGGTGTAATAGTCCATCGCCGGGCCGGTGAGCACGCCGAAGATGCGCCAGGCACGGGCAATGCCCATGTAGACGCGCTTCTGGGCTTCCTCCTTGTGCCCGTTCGCGAGCAGCACCTGCAGTGCCGGTCCGCCGATCTGGGCATGGCGCGATTCGTCGGTCTGGATGCTCGAGATGAGGCTGGAGAAGGTGTAGTCGCCGACTTCTGCCGCATCCGCCGACAACCCGAGGAACTGCATGTTGGTGAAGCCGGTCTCGAAGGCGAAGGTGAGCATGATCGCAATGCTGATCGCATCGCGTGCAAGAAACAAGTCGTCGAACGTGTGGCGCGCCGCGATGGCCGCCCACTCGTTGCTGTGGTACGCCTTGTGCGCCCAGTCGAACTGGCGATCGCTCTTGCAGTGTTCGTGCGGGAAGTAGAGTTGCAATTGCGCGTGGCGGTTCTCGTCGAGCATGCCGAAGGTGGCCATGTTGCGCATGCCGGGTGCCGGACCGAAGCGGGTCATGCGCGCCTCGGCGCTCATTGCCGCATACTCGCCCAGCGCGATCGCGCCGTAGTGCGCTTTCAGGATCGAGAGCCACCCCGGAGCGGCGTTCTCCAGCAGCTTGGTGCGCTCCAGTGCGGCCTTGACGGAATAGGCGGCCGCATCCTTTTCACGCTGGATACGCACGTATTCGGGATAGGAGGTCTTGTAGGGCTCATCGTATGCTTCCCATTTGGAGCGCTCGACGCCCAGTGATCCCGACATCGTTTCGGGGAAGAGTTCGGATTCCGCGACGTAGCGCGGTGTCCAGTTCGTGGCACGGGCGAGGTCATACCATTTACTGCGTTCAAGTATTGCCATCGGCTTCTCCAGTCAGGCTTGTGCGATTCGCGCAGAGAGTCGGCGCGGCCGGAACTCCATTCAGCACGGCGCGTGCCACATCGCCAGGGCGCACCGGGTCGGCTCGCCTAAGCGATTGACTGGATAAGATTTAGGAGGCTGCCCGAGCGCGTTGGCGGGTCGTTTTGTCGCGCTGCAGCACATTTGGATTTCACCAGCAAGTAAAATTTCCACTCGTTTGCCGAATATCGAGATTTTCTCAGTTGATAAAATCTCGATATTTGATGCGGTGCGCAATTTTTCTGCCCCACGAGTAGGGGGTGACGATTTCCGAAGACGAATTTTGCTCAATTGATAAACTGACGCAATCCCGAACGAGAAAATCGGATTAAATCTGCGAACGGCTCCCGGATGGGCGATGCGATTTCGCGAAAAAGCCGTTCGGGCTGGCAAAACGCCGGATCGATGCACTGGTCAACGAAAGTCGAATTGCTGGAGCAAGCGTGGCAACGAAAAAATCCCGTGCGGCATCGGTGAGTGGGACGCCGCTGATCGATCAGGGCGACGGCAAGCACGTCCCGAACTTTCCCGATATCCAGGATCTTTCGAAGCGGCTGCGTTTCTCGCCGCAGAAGGGCCGGATCATGCTGGATGACCGGCGGATGATCCTGTTCCACGTCTCGTCGCTGAGTATCCTGCGGCGCGAGCTGATCGAGAGCGTGGGAATCGAGGCGGCGCGCGGGATCCTCACGCGCATCGGCTATCAGGCGGGCGCCAGGGACGCCGAACTGACGAAGAAGGTCCGTCATAGCGGGGACATCTATGACCTGTTTCTGGTCGGACCGCAGATGCTGTCGCTGGAAGGCGTGGTGTTTTCGAAGCCGCTCAACCTGCAGATCGATGTCCAGAAAGGCCATTACTTCGGTGAGTTCACCTGGCGCGACTCTTCTGAAAACGAGGCGCATATCGCCGCCTACGGCATCGGCAGCCAGCCGGTTTGCTGGATGCAGATCGGCTACGCCTGCGGATTCACCAGCACGTTCATGGGAAAGCCGATCCTGTATCGCGAACTCGAGTGCCGTGGCATGGGGCACGAGTACTGCCACCTGATCGGCAAGCCGATCGACGAGTGGGACTCGCCGGAGGATGACGTGCGCTTCCTGCAGGTTGGCGAGTTCGTGACGTGGACGCCGAAATCCCCGGTCGAGCGCATTTCGGGCATTCCCCATGGGCTGGGCGAGGCCGAGATACTGCCCAACAATGCGGGCATCATCGGCATCTCGGCCGGATTCAACACCGTCTGTCACATGGTCAAGAAGGTCGCACCGACCGAAGCGACCGTGCTGTTCCTCGGCGAGAGCGGTGTTGGAAAGGAGATCTTTGCGCAGAACCTTCATGCGCAGAGCATGCGTGCGCATGCGCCTTTCGTTGCGGTGAACTGTGCCGCGATTCCCGAGCACCTGATGGAGTCGGAGCTGTTCGGCGTCGAGAAGGGCGGATTTACCGGTGCCACCAACTCGCGGCCGGGGCGATTCGAACGGGCGAACCACGGAACGCTGTTCCTCGACGAGATCGGCACGCTGTCGTTGACCGCCCAGGGAAAGCTGCTGCGCGCCCTGCAGCAGAGCGAGATCGAGCGCGTTGGCGATACCAGGGTGCGCAAGGTGGACGTCAGGTTGGTCGCTGCGACCAACGTGGATCTTCGTGAAGCGGTGAAAGCCGGCCACTTCCGCGAAGACCTGTTCTTCCGTCTCAACGTGTTTCCGATCAGCGTGCCGCCGCTGCGCGATCGGCGCGACGACATCCCGCTGCTGATGGAATGGTTCCTGCGACGCTTAAGTTCAAGCTACAAGAAGCGCATCACCGGCTTTCGCGAACGCGCGGTGGATGCGCTGCTTGCCTACGATTGGCCGGGCAACGTGCGGGAACTGGAGAACATCATCGAGCGCGCCGTGATCCTTGCTGAAGACGGTGGGGCGCTCGATTACTGCCACTTGTTCACGTCCGGTGAGGACGTGCAGACGGACGCATTTGCATTGAACGCGAGCGGCGGCGTCTCGCCGGCCGCCAGCCGTACCGGTCAAACGGCTCTGGAGGATGTGCAGCGTGTCGTGGATGCCCAGGCCGCGCCTGGCGAGCACTTGCCCACGCTGGCCGACGCGGAGGCGATCCTGATCCGTACCGCGGTGGCGAGGGCGCGCGGAAACCTTTCCAAAGCGGCGCGGGAGCTCGGCATCACGCGCCCGAAACTGGCCTATCGCTTGCGGAAGATCGGCGAGAACGCCGGCGACTAGCGCGGGCTTCGCCTCCCGTCGACCTCGCGGCGGCCTGGTCCGGAGAGCATTCCGGGACACCGTGGCACGCCAAGGTTGTCAACGCCAGGGGGCGCATGCATGGGGCATCCTGGCGGCGCCTCGCTGCAGAGCCCCGATCCATGCGGTTTTCAGGGCAGCATGCCTGTAGCGAGCCGATCCATGCGGGTTGGCGGAGCGGTACCCCGCGATGTCAGGTCTTCCTTGCAAGCAACTGCGATAACTCCACTGCCGACCGCACGCCCATCTTTTCGAAGATGCGTGAACGATGGACTTCGACGGTGCGCATGGCGATGTCCAAGTCGTCGGCGATGACCTTGTTGAATTTGCCGGCGAGAATGAGTTCCATGACTTCGCGTTCGCGCGTGGTCAGGCTGGCGAGGCGGCTGGCGACGCTGGCTTGCCCGGCTTCGAGTTCGCGTGCTGTGGCGTCGTGGCGCAGCGCTTCGATGACGATGTTGACCAGTTCGTTGTCGTTGAAGGGTTTCTCGATGAAGTGGTAGGCGCCCTTTCGCAGGGTGGCCACGGCCAGCGGCACGTCGCCATGGCCGGTGAGGAAAATCACCGGCATGCGGCATCGAAGGTCGAGCAGGCGATCGAAGCATTCGAGGCCGCTCATGCCTTCCATGCGGATGTCCAGCACGATGCAGCCCTGCAAGGCATCACTGTAGTCGGCAAGGAACGCCTCTGCCGACGGCCAGCTGCGCGAGGCGACGCCGCGTGTCTCGAACTGCCAGGCGAGCGCGTCGCGGATGGCCTCGTCGTCGTCGACGATGTGGGCGAGCGCGACCTGTGTCATCCGGTGCCCTCCGAGGTCGGGTTCATGCGGTTTCCTGTTCGGCGCTCGCGGGTGGCAGGGTGAAGCTGAAAATCGTGCCGCCGCCCGGATTCGCTTCGAACCACAAGCGGCCGCCGTGCAGTTCGATGATCGAGCGGCAGATGTTCAAGCCCATGCCCATGCCTTCGGCCTTGGTGGTGAAGAAAGGCGAGAACAGTTTCTCTTCGGTGTCCTTCGCGATGCCGCAACCGCGGTCGGCGATCGATACGCAGATCATGCCCTCGTCGTGCAGTCGGGTCGCGATCGCGAGGCGGCGCTGGTCGGACGGCGTGTCGGTCATTGCGTCCAGCCCGTTGCGCGCCAGGTTGAGCACCACCTGCTCGATCATCACGCGGTCTGCCAGCACGTCGGGCAGGTCTGCTGCGCATGTGACGTCCAGGCGCGCACGGCGTTTCATCGCGGTCGCCTCCAGCAGGGCCACCGAGTCGTCGAGGATGGCGTTGATCGCCGACGGCACGCGGTTCGGTTCGCTGCGGCGGACGAATTCATGCACGCGGCGGATGATCTGCCCGGCGCGCTGCGCCTGCTGGCCCATCTTGCGCAGGATCGGCAACAACTGTTCGCGGGTGAACGCGCCCGATTCGAGCTTGTTGATGCAGCCGGTGTTGTAACTGGCAATCGCCGACAGCGGCTGGTTCAGTTCGTGGGCGAGTGTCGAGGCGAGCTCGCCCATGGTGACCAGGCGCGCGGTAGCCTGCAGCTTCTCGTGCTGCTGGCGTTCGAAATCCTGTGCGCGCTTGCGCTCGGTGATGTCGAGCACCGAACCCATCCAGCCGCGCTGTTTGCCCTGCGCGTCGATCAGCGGGGCTTCGAAAATCAGGGCGTCGAAGCGCTCGCCGTTGCGGCGCTGCAGCCGGACCTCGACGCCTTCCGGTGGTGCGCGTCCGGCGAGCACCAGGTCGTGAACGGCCCGCGTCTGCTCATACTGCTCCGGAATCCAGTAAGGCATCGGCGGCATCAGGCCGGTGAGTTCCTGCGCGGTCCATCCGACCATGCGGCAGAACGCCGGGTTCACGTAAATGATCCGGCCATCGAGGTCGCGTGCGCGCAGGCCGGTGAGAAGCGAGTCTTCCATTGCCTTGCGAAAGGCATGCTCCTCGCGCAGCGCGGCTTCGGCCGCGTAGCGTCCCTGGACATGGCGGCGCAGGCTGGACAGGCTGAACACCACGGCGATGAGCAGCGCGACGATGGTGACGACCAGGAGGGTCGGCAGGATGCGCGTCTCCAGCCGGTGCGAGGTGACTTCGATGGTGAGCCCGTTGCCCGGCGGGTCGAACGGAATCTGGTAGGACAGCGTGGTGCTGACCGCACCGACGCTGGAGCGCGAGCCCAGTATGCTGCCGTTGGTGTCGGTCACGTTGAGGCGGTACTTCTGCGCAAACCACCAGGGCACGGTTTCGGCCAGCAGGGTGCGCAAAGAATAGACGCCGACCATTGTGCCGGCGTAGTTCTGCCGCGAGAACAGGGGCACGACGACCGCGAATTCCGCGTCGTTGCCGCCGCCCCGCACCGGACCATAGGTGGGGCGGGCAAGCCGGGTCGCGATGGCGATGGCGTCGGCCAGACCGGCGACGCGCGTGGCGGCCTCAGGTAGCGGAGGGGAGGTGCGAATTGGGCGGCCGGTGGCGTCGATCAGCATCACGCGCTGGATGCCCTGGCTGTTTCGCATCAGTGCAGCGGTTCGGGCTTCGTGGGTGGTGGCATCGAGCGTGCCGCCGATGGCATCCTGGCCGAGCTGCCCGAGTTGTTCGACGTTGCGCTCCATCTGGAAGCGGATGTTCTGTTCGACCCACAGCACGTCGCTGATCAGCGTGGCGCGCTGCTCCTCGATTTCGTTGCGATGCAAATACCAGAGCAGGATGGCCGTCGCGACCAGCGCCAGCACCGGTGCGATGCGCGGCAGGTGCCAAAGCCAGCGCGGCTGCGCGGCTGCGGCGGGAATGGTGGCTGGGGCGAGTGGCGTCATTCTGGTCGTTTGGGGCGCATCGCCTGCGGGCGGTCGGGCGTCGCCAGGCTGTCGCGAATGCGCGTATGCTAACCCCGCACTACCCGGGGCGAAATGGGGCGGAGGTTGCGGATTTCCACAATTTCAGCGGCGGCGCCCGATGCCGAGAATGGCGGCGCTGCGAATGGGTCGCCACAGGCTCGTTCGCCACACCGGGTTTACCGAGTTTGGCAACCAGAGGAGGAACATCAATGAAACTGAAGTCTGTGCTTGTCGGCGCGTTTGCCGCGGCTGGCCTGGCGATGGCGAGCCTGCCTGCGCTCGCCGATCCGATCGTGATCAAATTCAGCCATGTCGTGGCGGTCGATACGCCCAAAGGCAAGGCCGCAGAATTCTTCAAGAAGCGCGTCGACGAGTTGACCAAGGGCAAGGTTAAGGTCGAGGTGTACCCGAATAGCCAGCTTTACAAGGACAAGGAAGAAATGGAAGCGTTGCAGTTGGGCGCCGTCCAGATGCTTGCGCCTTCGCTCGCCAAATTCGGCCCGCTGGGGGTCAAGGAGTTCGAAGTCTTCGACCTGCCTTTCATCTTCGACGACTATAACGATCTGCACAAGGTCACTCAGGGTCCCGTGGGCCAGGGCCTGCTCAAGAAACTCGAGCCCAAGGGCATCACTGGCCTGGCCTACTGGGACAACGGCTTCAAGTCCTTCTCGGCCAATACGCCGATCCACAAGCCCGAGGATCTCAAGGGCAAGAAGATGCGCATCCAGTCGTCCAAGGTACTCGAGGAGCAGATGCGTTCGGTCGGCTCGATCCCGCAGGTGATGGCGTTCTCCGAGGTTTATCAGGCGCTGCAGACCGGCGTGGTCGACGGCACCGAGAACCCGATCTCGAACCTCTACACGCAAAAGATGCACGAAGTGCAGAAATATCTCTCGCTGACCAATCACGGCTATCTTGGCTACGCAGTGATCGTGAACAAGAAGTTCTGGGACGGTCTGCCGGCCGACGTGAAAGGTCCGCTCGATACGGCGATGAAGGAGGCGACTGCCTACGCCAACAAGATCGCGAAGGAAGAGAACGACGCATCGCTCGAAGGCGTCAAGAAGGCAGGCAAGACCACGGTCTACGTGCCGACCAAGGAAGAGCGCCTCGCGTTCAAGCGTGCGATGGTGCCGGTGCATCAGAAAATGGAAAGCCGCATCGGCAAGGAAACCATTCAGGAAATCTACAAAGAGACGGAGTTCGATCCGTCCAAGCTGTAATCGGCCGGGAGCTCGCGCCGGCCGCCGTGCCGGCGTGAGCGCGAGTGCCGGGCGAACGGTCCGGCGGGATTCGGGAGGAGGGGAACAATGAAAATACTCGATCACCTCGAGGAATGGCTGATCACATTCCTCATCGGTGCAGCTACGCTGATCATCTTCGTTGCCGTCGTGCACCGCTACGCGGCGGGGCTGTCGATACCCGGCCTGCAGGACTGGCTGCTGTCGCTCAATTTCGGTTGGGCGCAGGAACTGTGCATCATCATGTTCGTCTGGATGGCCAAGTTCGGCGCTGCCTACGGCGTGCGCACCGGCATCCACGTCGGCGTCGACGTGTTGATCAATCGCCTGTCCGACCGCACGCGTGCCAAATTCGTCATCTTCGGTCTGCTCGCCGGTGCGCTGTTCACCGGTGTCGTCGGCACGCTCGGCGCGAACTTCGTCTGGGAGAACGGCGCGCACCATGCGGTGTGGTCGTGGCTCGGCAAGGATGTCGGCGACATTCCCGAAGGGCCGACGACGCCCGACCTCGAGTGGCCGACCTGGATCGTCTATTGCGCCATTCCGTTCGGCTCGTTCCTGATGTGCTTCCGCTTCCTGCAGGTGACGTTCTCGTTCGTGCGTACCGGCGAACTGCCGCATCATGATCACGGCCACGTAGAAGGCATCGAGGAGGACAAGGTGCCGGTCGACGTCGATCCTTACGGCATGGGCGACAATCTCCATCCCAAGGACATGAAGCACGATCTGATCGGGGAGCGCCGCAGCGGCGCCGAGCGCCGTGCGTCTGCCGAGCGGCGCAAGGACAAGCGCGATGATCCCGACCGGCGCTCCGGCGCAGAACGCCGGCAACCCGAGTCCGACCAGGAGGGCGCGCAATGAACGCTGCGATCATCTTCGGGCTGTTGCTTGCCCTCATGCTCACTGGCATGCCGATCTCGATCTCGCTCGGCCTGACCGTCCTGACCTTCCTGTTCACGATGACGCAGGTGCCGCTCGAATCGGTGGCGCTGAAGTTGTTCACCGGCATCGAGAAATTCGAGATCATGGCGATCCCGTTCTTCATCCTCGCGGGCAACTTCCTCACGCACGGCGGTGTGGCGCGTCGAATGATCAATTTCGCGACGTCGATGGTCGGCCACTGGTACGGCGGCCTCGGCCTGGCGGGCGTGGTTGCCTGTGCGCTGTTCGCGGCGGTGTCCGGTTCCAGTCCGGCGACGGTGGTCGCGATCGGTTCGATCCTGCTGCCGGCGATGGTGCGCGCGGGTTTTCCGAACCGATTCGGCGCCGGCGTCATCTCGACGTCCGGCGCACTCGGCATCCTGATACCGCCGTCGATCGTGATGGTGATGTACTCGGTGGCGACCAACACATCGGTCGGCGCCCTGTTCATGGCGGGCGTCGTTCCCGGCATCGTGCTGGCGTGCGTGCTAGGTGGCGTCACCTGGTACCGCGCGCGCAAGTTCGACTATCCGCGCCAGCCGAAGTCGAGCTGGGGCGAGCGCTGGAAGACCTTCCGCGCGTCGATGTGGGGGTTGCTGCTGATCGTGGTAGTGATGGGCGGCATCTATACCGGCATCTTCACGCCGACCGAGGCGGCGGCGATGAGTGCGGTCTATGCATTCATCGTTGCCGTGTTCATCTACAAGGACATGGGCCTCAAGGATGTGCCCAAGGTGTTACTGAACTCGGCCAACATGAGCGCGATGCTGCTCTACATCATCACCAACGCGGTGCTTTTCTCGTTCATCATGACCAACGAGAACATCCCGCAGGCGCTGGCCGACTGGATGCTGACGCAGGGTCTCGGTCCGATTGCTTTCCTGCTGGCGGTGAACATCCTGCTGCTGATGGCTGGCAACTTCATGGAACCCTCGTCGATCGTCCTGATCTTTGCGCCCATCCTGTTCCCGGTTGCGGTCAAGCTGGGCATCGACCCGGTGCATTTCGGCATCATGATGGTGGTGAACATGGAAGTCGGCATGTGTCATCCGCCGGTCGGCTTGAACCTTTACGTTGCCTCGGGTATCACCAAGATGGGCATCACCGAGTTGACGGTTGCAGTTTGGCCGTGGCTGCTCAGCATGCTGGCCTTCCTCATGTTGGTGACCTACTGGCCGACCCTGTCCCTCGCTTTGCCGAAGGCGCTGGGCGTCATGTAGGCGGTTCGCATCGGAAAGCGAAAACGGCACGGTTTCGACCGTGCCGTTTCTTTTTCCGGACTCCGTACGCCAGAGCGCGGTGAATTACCGGCTGGACTCGCAGGCTGTCAGGACGGTCGCTTCTGGCCGAACAGACGATCCCCGATCATCAGGGAGGCGCCGAGTTCCAGCACGGCAGCGACGATCAGGCCGGTCGTGCCGAAGAGGTTCTGCATTCCTATTGCGAATGCGGTGAACACCACGAGGACTGCGACCATCAAAAAGGCAAGTTTCCGCAACATGTGGATTCTCCATAAACTTCGGCCGGATCCGACCGGTTCGCCACCCGAACGCTTCTGGCGCTGCGAGCAGCCCTGAAATATAAGTGGGGATTTGTTTTTCCCGCTGTTCATATTAGCGGTAATGATGCTGCGGTGCAATATTATCGACTGCGCGCAGCACGGTCGTTACGGGAGGGTTGAGCTGGATCAGACCAGACCGCAAAACCCTGTCGACGCGATCAACGCAGGTAGCGGTGCAGGTTGAGGGCGGCCCAGGCACCGAACGCGATCAGGAACAATCCGGCGGCCGCGAGGTGGCTCAGGGTGGCTGCTTCGACGGTGAGCAGATCTGCCGCGAGGCGCAGGATCACAGCGCTCTGCAGCACCAGGAACAGGCGCCAGGCGTGCGCCTCGATGCGTTCCTTGTTCTCGACGCGACCCTGCGTGACGCGCGTTGCCATCGCGAACAACAGGCTGCCGAAAGCGCCGAGATACAGCGCGTGGCCGCCAAGTGCCAGGCCCGTGAATCCGGCCAGGGCAGACAGCGTCAACGAGATGGCAAACCAGATGAAGCCGCTGTGCAGCATCGCAAGCACCCTTTGTGACCAGATTGCACGCAGTGGCCAGCGCGCAACATGCAACCAGAGAACCAGCGCGGCCACTGCATCCGGCGCGGCGCGCCACTGCATCAGTCCGCCGATCTGCAGGATGCCGTGCGTGACGAGCGACGCACACGCCAGCAGCAATCCCGACACCGGCTGGTAGGGTTCGAGACGTGGCACCACGAAGCCGTCGAACATCGGGATCACGCGCTGCGCTGCGATGAAGAACAGGGGCGCCGCATAGCACCAGACACCAATGCCGATCGATGCCTGCATCAGGGCGCCATCGCCGCCTGCCAGGGCATGGCCGAACATCGCAAAGCCGACACCGCCCATCGCGACGACCGCCATGACGCCGCGGGTGTGCCACGGTGTGATGCCCGGACGGCGAACGATTTCGATCAGCGTCAGGCAGCCAAGGAGCCAGCCGCCAAGCATCAGCGCGAAGGCGGCTTCCAGCGGCGCGCCAAACAGCATCGTCGCGTAGAAGAGCAGCCAGCCGGTGCCGAGCAGCAGTGCGACCGCGAGAAACAGGCCCGGCGCCACAGGATTGCGCCCATGCCATTTCGGAAACGCATTGAAGGTAAAGCCAAAGACGAAGAACGGGAATACGCCGTAGAGCAGCGAAGCAGCATGCAGCGCGCCGGGCGGCCAGGGTGGCGCAGGCGCATGCCAGAACCCGGCGCGCGTGCCGAGTTCCGTCAGCCAGAGCGCCACGACGTTGAGGAGTTGCAGTACGCCGATCAGAAAAAATGTGCGAAAGGGAACCTGCGCCAGATAGGGCAAGCGGCGTTCGGTCGTTTCCTGTCTGGGGGCCCGCATCGCGCGATGATCGCCGATCGGGAGGCATGACGGCCTTGAGTTGGATCAGGCGCGGCCAGACCGGCTGCCCGTGTCTGCCTGCCGCGCGGGCCGAAGCGGCAAGGTCGATCCAGTCCTATTCGTGCCGCAGTGCCTCGATCGGGTCGAGCTGTGCCGCACGGCGTGCCGGGAAGTATCCGAACACGACACCGATGCCGGCCGAGAACAGGAACGAAACCAGATTGATCGTCGGGTTGAACAGGTAGGGAATCTGCATGACATCCGCCAGCACGATCGAGGCGATCGTCGCCAGCGCCACGCCGACGAGCCCGCCCAGCGCCGCAAGCACCACGGCTTCGATGAGAAACTGCAGCAACACCTCGCGCTCCAGCGCGCCAATCGCCAGCCGCACGCCGATCTCGCGTGTCCGCTCGGTGACACTGACCAGCATGATGTTCATGATGCCGATGCCGCCGACCAGCAGGCTGACGGCCGCGACAGCACCGAGCAGCATGGTCATCACCTTGGTGGTACCCGACAGAGTCTCGGCGAGCTGCTTGGTGTCGAGCACGTTGAAGTTGTCGTCCTCGTTGTCGGCGAGCTTGCGCCGCTCGCGCATCAGGTCCGTGAGGCTCGCCTTGACCCGCTCGGTATCGCTGCCATCGAGCAACGACACCAGCAGCGTGTTGACGCGCTGGTTGCCGGTGACACGCCGCTGCACGGTGTGCAGCGGCATCACGACGACATCGTCCTGGTCGCGCCCCATGGCCGACTGGCCTTTCGACGCCAGCAGTCCGATCACCTCGCAGGAGAATTGCTTGACGCGCACGTGCTCGCCGAGCGGCGAGCCGGTGCCGAACAGTTCGCGCCGTACGGTTTCACCGATCACACAAACCGCAGCACCCGCGCGTTCTTCGTTGTCCTCGAATTTGCGGCCGCCGGCGATACGCCAGTTGTTCGTCTCGAAGTAGGCATTCGATGTTCCGGTCACGCTGGTCGACCAGTTGCGCCCGTTGGCAACCACGGTGACCGCCGCGCGTACCTCGGGCGCTACCGCATTGATGCCGCCGATCTGGCTGGCGATCGCCTCGACGTCGGCCTCCTTGAACAGCGGGGCGCCTGCCGTCGGCATGCCCGGCCCGAGCCGCTGGCCGGGCAGCACCATCAGCAGGTTGCTGCCGAGGCTGGATATCTGGTCCTGCACCGCGCGCGTTGCGCCATTGCCGAGCGTGACCATGGTGATCACCGCGGCGACGCCGATGACGATGCCGAGGATCGTGAGAAAGGAGCGCATGAGGTTGCGACGAATCTCGCGCAGCGCCAGGAGCAGGGTGTTGAGCAACATCAGGTGTCGCCTCTGCCGGCGTCGATGCGGGGGGCGGAATTCTGGCGCCAGTCGCTGTCGACGCGGCCGTCGACGAAATGCACGACCCGTTTTGCATAGGCGGCCATGTCGGACTCGTGGGTCACCATCAGCACCGTGATGCCGCGTTCGCGATTGAGCGTGCACAGCAGGTCCATGATCTCGCGGCTGCGCTGGGTGTCGAGGTTGCCGGTCGGTTCGTCCGCCAGAAGCACGGCTGGTGATGTGACGAGGGCGCGCGCAATCGCGACGCGCTGCTGTTGTCCGCCGGAGAGTTCGGCCGGCGTGTGGTGCTCCCAACCCGCGAGTCCAACCGAAGCCAGTGCCTCGCGGGCCGCGCGATGGCGCTCTGCGGTGCGCTGTCCGCGATACAGCAAAGGCAGTTCGACATTCTCCTGCGCCGAGGTGCGTGCGAGCAGGTTGAACCCCTGGAAGACGAAACCGAGATACTGCCGGCGCAGCCGCGCGCGCTGGTCGCGCGACAGCCGCTCGACATGCAGCCCGCGGAACCGATACTCGCCGCTGGTCGGCGTGTCGAGGCAGCCGAGCAGATTCATCACCGTGGACTTGCCGGAGCCCGAGGGCCCCATCACGGCCACGAAGTCGCCGCTGTCGATGTCGAGGTCCACGCCCTTGAGCGCCTGGAACGCCGCCTGCCCTTGGCCATAGACCTTGGTTACGCCGCGCAGGCGAATGATCGGCGTGCCCTGCGCGACTGCCGCGGCATCGGCATCGTCCATGCCGCGCGCCGGCGGTGCGCCGTCCAGCGCGCTGCGCGATAGCACAGTAGCGGTCACTGCGGTGCTCCGGCGCGTTGGTCGGTGATCACCTCCATGCCGGGCTGGAGTTCCGGCGCGTTGACTTCAGTCATGCGCCCGTCGCTTACGCCTGGCGCGATCGGAATCGGCACGGGCTGGCCCTCGCGCAGCACCCACACCTGGCGCGCGCTGCCGGTGTTGGTCGAATTGGCGGCGCGGCGCGATGCGTTGCCGCTTGGCGGGCGCGGCACGAGGCTGGCGACGATGCCGGTTCCTGGCTTGCTGCCCGAGGCGCCAGTTTTTCCCGTGGGGCTTTGCGTCGGCGAGAAGCGCAGTGCGGTGTTCGGCACCAGCATCGCATCCTGCCGCTCCGCGGCGACCAGTGTGGCAGTCGCCGTCATGCCCGGGCGCAGGCTCAGGTCCGGGTTGTCCACGTCGAGGTAGGTAATGTAGGTGACCACGTTGTCGGTCGTCGTCGAGCCGTAGGCGACGCGCGTGATGCTGGCCGGAAACTTGCGACGGGGCCAGGCGCTTACGGTGAAATCTGCCCGCAGGCCCGGTTTCACCATGCCGACGTCGGCTTCGTCCACGTTGACCTGCAACTTGAGCTTCGACAGATCTTCCGCAATCGTCAGCAGCGTGACAGCCTGGAGCGAGGCGGCCACTGCGTTGCCCGGTTCTACCGCTCGCGTCAGCACCGTGCCGTCTATCGGCGAGCGGATCGACGCCTTGGCGAGGTTGGTTTCGTCGGTGGACAAGGCGGCACGAGCGTCCGCGACCGCGGCCCTCGCCGCGGCCTCGTCGGCTTGTGCACGGTCGAGGGTCGCGCGGCTGCCGTCGAGTTCGGCCTTCGAGGGCACCTTGCCGCCGGACAGCCGCGCCACTTCTTCCAGGCGCGCAAGGCCTGCCTGCGCCTCGCGAACCGTCGCCTGCGATTGCGCTACCTTGGCCTCCGCCTGTGCGAGCGACGCGCGGGATCGCCGGATCTGGTCGCGCAACTTGGTGGTGTCGAGCTCGAGCAGCAATTGGCCCTTTTTCACCACGTCGTTGATGTCGACCAGCACGCGCGACACGGTGCCGGAGAGTTCGCTGCCGATGTTCACGGTTCGCGTCGGTGCCAGGGTGCCGTTCGCCGTTACGGTCACGCTGAGCTTGCCACGGGTCACGGGCTCGGTGATGTAGCTCGGCTGAACCGCGGCCTTGCCGCGCATCAGCCAGACGCCGATTCCGGCCGCAATGCCGACGGCCAGTGCGAGTACGGCGATGCGCTTCACGTTGCGTTGCCACCCGAGGCCGTTGTTCGACGTGCCAAGAACGGCAGTTTCGATTGCGCGGGTTGCGCCGGTTTCTGTGGCGGTATTCATGATTGTCCGTTGTCGGATCCGTTGCGGCCGGTAGTTCCGGGGCTGTATGGCGTCGCTGCAGCCGCGTGCCATCCGCCGCCCAGTGCCTTGTAGAGCTGGATCAGGGCCGTTGCCTGTTCCGCCTGTGCGCTGGCGCGACTATCCTCCACATTGAGCACCGTGCGCGAGGTGTCGAGTACCGACTGGAAATCGGTCAGCCCGGCAGCGTAGCGGTGCTGCGCAAGCAGCGCGGCGTTGTGCGCCGACTCCGACGCTGCCTCGAGCGCGTCCCGGCGTCGTTGGGCATTGCCGAGTGATACCAAGGCGTTCTCGACATCTTCGAGCGCGGCGAGGACGGCCTGCTCGTAGGCGACTGCCGTCTGTTCGCGCAGCGCATCCTGGATCTCGACCTGTTGCCTGAGACGTCCGCCGTCGAACAGCGTGCCGGCAATCGAAGCCGCAACCGATCGCGCCACGGCGCCTGCGGCCGTCAGGCCGCCGGTGGTCAGGGCTTCGAGGCCGATCGACCCGGAGAGGCTCAGGCTCGGCCAGCGTGCTGCCTCCGCGACGCCGATTCGCGCGGTCTGGGCCGCGAGGCGGCGTTCCGCCGCCAGCACGTCGGGACGCTGGCGCAGCGTGTCGGCAGGGATGCCGATCGCCAGGCCCTTCGAAGGCGCCGGGATGGCGGCAGGCGCATCCAGCCGATCGTCCAGGCTTCCGGGCGTCTTGCCGAGCAGTATCGCGAGGCGGTTTGCGCTTTGTGCGAGCGTGGTTTCCAGCACCGGAATCTGCGCACGCGTCTGCTCGCGCGTCGTGCGGGCCTGCTCGACATCGAGTGTGCTGGCGAGGCCTGCCTGGTTGCGCCAGTCGGTGATCTGCAGTGTGTCGCCCTGCGACGCGAGGTTGTCGCGTGCAATCGCGAGCCGCTGCTGCGCGCTGCGCAACTCGACGTAGTTTCGTGCCACTTCGGCCGCCAGCGTGACCCGTGCGGCATCGAGATCTGCAGCGCCGGCATCGAGATCGGCCTGCGCAGCTTCGACAGCGCGGCGCTGTCCGCCGAACAAGTCGATCTCCCACGAGGCGTCGAAGCCGGCGTCGTAGTGCGAACTCGTGGTCCCGCTGCCTGCCTGCGCACTGCTTTTCGCGCGCGATGCGTTGGCGGACGCGCCGACTGCGGGCAGGCGATCGGCCGAGGCGAGATCGCGCCGCGCCCTTGCTTCGCGCAGCTTCGCGCGGGCACTGCGTACATCGGGGCTGCTCGCGAGCGCTTCTTCGATCAACCCGGTCAGCAGCGGGTCGTCGAGCTGCTGCCACCATTGCGCGAGATTCGCTGCATCGATTGTGCCGATGGCTGCGCCTGCGCCAGGCTGGCGAGACCAGGCGGCAGGCGTCTGCACCGCCGGTGCGCGATAGTCCGGTCCGACAGCCGCGCAGCCACCGATCAGCAAGGCGGCGGCCAAGGCTACCGGCCATGTTTTCCTGGTTGGCATAAGTTTGTTCATTTTCGTGTCTGGAGTCCTGCAATCGGATCGAGCCAGGCCGGTGCATTCCGCTCCAGCCATTCGCGCGCAATCGCATCGTCGCGCAGGGTGGCGTCGAGAAATGCCAGCGTGACCTGCTGGACGGCGATGCGCTGCCGCGCGACGTCGGCCAGCGCATGGGGGATCTGCGACATCCCGTTTCCGCCGCTCGGTCCGTCGCCTTGCGGCCCGCCTGCCTGCCCGCGGCGGCCGCCCTCGCCGCGCGACGGCCCCGGCGCTTCGCGTTGCGAGGCCCTTGGCGCTGACTCTTTGCGATCGCCGGAGTCGTTCGCCGGGTCATCGGGATTGCCTGCCAGCGTGCGGTGGCTGATGCCATCGAGGGTCAGCAGATGGGCCGGGCCGGTGCCGAACCGGAACGGCGCCTGGCGAGCCGACGGCGAGGTGCCGATGCCGTGGCTGTCCCGATCCTCCGCACCGGTCACCGAGAGCGTTGGCGCGCGGATGGCGGCATATCGCTGCTCGAATCCGCCTGCGGCCGCGACCACGTAGGGACTCAGCGCGACTGCGCCCTGGATGCCGGGCAGGGCCGGCGAGGCAGTGCGCTGTGGCGATTGCTCGCCGGCGAGCGCATAGGCGGTCTGCGCGCCGAGGTCATAGCCGGTAACGACGAAGCGCGACGGTGCGATGCGTGCATAGGGCGGGTTTCCCTGCGATGCCCGCCGCGTCAGTTCGCGATGGACGAACCGGACGGCGGCCACTCGCACGTTCAGCGATTCGCTGCCGAACTGTTTGCGTGCAATGCGCGTCATATCGCCATTTCGGGCATCCGGCAAGTTGCGGAAGGCCGGGCCGTTCGCAGCAGGTTGTACGCTCGCCACTGCATAACCGGCCGACGCCCATGCCTCCCGCCAGAACGAGCCCGCGGCAGCGGATTCGCCGAGTCCGGGCAGGTACAGCACCAGCGGAAAGGGGCCGTCGGCGCCCTTTTCGTGAGGTGTCGGTACCAGCAGCACGATATCGATCTCGCCTCCATCGACCGACCATCGGTCCGTCGCCGTATCGAAGGCGTGACGCGCTTGTGCAGGGTAACCGCGCTGCGCGAACTGGCGCATCTGCTGCTCGTGTGCTGGATGCGCGCGGGCGCGGTCGCGTGGCGCAGGGCCGCTGCAGCCCCCCAGCAGGAGCGCAAGCCCGATCACGCCGACGCATGCCGTCCTCGCACCCGCGGTGCGTCGAACTGCGCGCTTCATGCCTGGGCGGCCTTACAGGTCGCCGCGCGGGCCCGGCGGGGTCCAGCGATCCCCGGGGCCGCCTTGCCTGCCGGGGCCGCGGCCCATGCCCATGTGGCGGTTGGCGCCCGGACCCATGCCGCGGGGCATGTCGGCATGTCGCGCCTTGAGATCCAGCGCCTGCTTGCGCTGCTCGGGTGTCAGCAGGGCGAAGATCTGTTGCGCCGTCCTGGTGCGAAGCAGGGCCATTTCGGCATGGGCACGCCCTTCCGTGTGTGCCAGCGAACGCGCTTTCGCATCGTCGAGTTTTTCCGCGAAGGCGAGTTCGCGCAGTTCCTTGTGTGCCTTGTGGGCGATCTTGGCCTGTTCGCGCATCAGCGGCGCCTGTGCGTGCATGATGGCGAACACCTTGTCCTGCTGCGCTTCGCTCAGGTCGAGCTGATGCAGCAGCGGCATCATGCCGGCACCGTGGCGGGCCTGATGGCCGCCATGCATCATGCCGCCGCCCGGACCCTGACCCATTCCCGTTCCGCCGTCGAAGCCGGGGTCGGCGAAGGCCGTCATCGGCAGGGCGAACGCGAGCGCACTGGCGGCGAGGAAGTGTTTGACGATTGATTTGTGCTGGTTCATTGTCGGCTCCGGTCGGATTTTCCTGGATGCAAATGCGCTGTCTCGCTGCGTTGCCATGTTGCGGCGAATGCCGGTTAAACGGCGTCAGTCCCGTGTAAATGCGCGTAAGGAAGGTGAACGCGCCGATATCGCGGCCGAGGCCGACGCGCGCCCGGTCTTGAGGATCTCGCGCTGCTGTTCGCGCAATTCGCGCAGGCGCGATTCGGCGATCAGCATGACGCGGTAATCGCCGCCGCGCATGCGCGTGGCAAGTTCGAGTTGCTCGATCGCGCCCTTGGTGTTGCCTTGTGCCGCGTAATACTCGCCCTGGTGGTAGTGCGATTGCATCGGCTGGCCCAGTGCTGCGTAGCCTTCGGCCGCCATCTGGTGCAGGTCGCCGTCGTCTGTGCGGCGCAGTAGCCGGTCCTCCGCAAACCTGACTGCGCGGGCGGGGTCTCCGGCCAGCAGAAGGGTCCGCGGATAGTCGTAGACCAGTTGCAGATGGTCGGGGTAGCGCTTGAGCGCTGCCTCGTAGCGTGCGATTGCGCCTGCATAGTCGCGGGATTGCTGCAGGATCAGTCCCGCAAGTGCTTCTATCATCGGATGACGCATGCCGTCGCGTTCGAGTGTATCGACTTCGGTTTTCGCGCGGACGAGATCCTTGGCGCGCAACAGCGCGGCGGCATGGCCGTATCGCGCGGCGGTGCGGTCCCGGTAGCGACCCTCCTTGAGTTCGGCTGCGAGCCGTGCCACGGCCTGCGCTGCGTCGCCTTCATAACTGCGAAGCAGCGCACGCACCATCTGGAATTCCTGGCTGTCCGGAACCTGGCGGTAGGTCTTGTCGAATGCGCGGTCCTGCGCTTCGGCGATGCGCGTTTGCGTCAGGGGGTGGGTTCGCAGCCAGACCGGTGCGTTGCCGTCGAGGACGCGCGTTTGCTGCTGCAGACGCTCGAAGAAGCTTGCCATTGCGCGCGGGTCGAAGCCGGCGCGTTCCAGCAGCGTGAATCCGACGCGGTCGGCCTCGTGTTCATGCTCCCGCGTGTAGTTGATGGCGGCCTGCGCCTGGGCTGCGTTGGCACCGGTGATCGCGGCAATCGCGACGTCTCCCCGGCCGCCGGCGATGATCGCGAGCAGCATGGCAGCGAGCGAGGCGTAGCCGGCGCGCGTCTGCGCCGCATACTGCCGGGCGATGTGGTGCTGAGAGACGTGGGAGATTTCATGCGCCAGGACGGAAGCCAGTTCGGATTCGCTCTGTGCCGCGAGTATCAGCCCGGTGTTCACGCCGACATGTCCGCCGGGGAGGGCGAACGCATTGATCTCGGACGCCCCGACAGCGAAGAACTCGAACTTCTCGTTGATCGTCGGATCGGCCGCCACCAGCCGCTGCCCCAGCGTCTGCAGGTAGTCGTTGACTTCCGGGTCGTCGAGCACCGCGCCCTGGGCCCGGGCGCTGCGCATCGTTTCGCGCCCCAGCGCACGCTCGGCAGCGCGCGACAGCGTGGATTCCGAGGCGTCGCCCAAGTCCGGCAACGGCGCCGGCAGCGGCGCATTCTGGGGCAGGGCAGGTGCGGCCATGCACAGGCAGAGCGCGAAGGCGATGGCCCTGCGCTGCACAGTGGTGGCATGCGATTGCGCGAACATGCAAATCCTTTCGCCAGGGGCGTCGATGAGGCATTGTCTCCCGGCACCTGTTAAAACCGGGTTTCCTCACTGTAAAGCTGGGTAAAGAGCAGTAAATTCCCATTACCGGCCCGATCGCGCGCTTATGATGCGAGGCGTTTCAGGTGCAGGCCGCGGAAGGGAAAGATGGCTACGGTACTTCTGGTCGATGACGACGTCGAGCTCGTTTCGATGTTGCGTGAATACCTCGAGCAGGAGGGCTTCGACGTCGCCACGGCGCATGACGGCGAGGCGGGCGTTCACGCCGCGCTGGATGGCGAGCAGGACATCGTCGTGCTCGACGTGATGATGCCACGGCTCAACGGCATCGAGGCATTGCGCCGGATCCGCGCGCAGAGCCGCGTGCCGGTGCTGATGCTGACCGCCAAGGGCGACGACGTGGATCGTGTTGTCGGGCTGGAGCTGGGGGCCGACGACTACGTGCCCAAGCCTTGCACGCCGCGCGAACTGGTGGCGCGTCTCAGGGCCATCCTGCGCAGGACACGATCTGCTGACAGCGCAGAAGCCGCGAGCGGGCCCGTGCTGGCCGGCCCATTGTCGATGTGGCCCGAGCGGCGCAGCGCGGAGTGGGCCGGGATGCCGCTGGATCTCACCAGTACCGAGTTCAACCTGCTCGAAGTGCTTGCACGCAACGCCGGGCGCGTGGTCAGCAAATCCGCCCTCTCGGAAAGCGGCCTCGGGCGGCCGCTCGCCCGCTTCGACCGGAGCATCGATGTCCATGTCAGCAGCATCCGCCAGAAGCTCCCGGCGCGCGAGGATGGCCAGTCCTGGATCCGCACCGTGCGCGGCGTCGGCTATCAACTGGTGCGGGAGTGACATGAGCCCGCTTGCATCGTTGCAGGCCGCATTCGTCGGTTGCGGTTGGTGCGTCGTGCGGCAGGGAGCGGCGTGACATGGGGCGCCTGTTCTGGAAGTTCCTGCTTGCATTCCTCGTCTCACTGCTGATCGCCGGGGCCGGTGTCGGAACAGTCGTCTGGCTGCACAACAGTGGCGAACAGGAGCGTACGCCACCGCCGGGCGGTCCGGGCGGCGACACGCTGATCCGCTCCGCCGCCGCGTTGCTGGCGAGTGGCGGAAGCGCTGCCGTCGGCACCTGGGCGGCCGAGCTGGTCGATGGCCGCACGCAGGCGCTGCGCATTGTCGACGAAGAGGGTCGCGAACTGCTCGGCCGGCATGTCAGCGCAGGACAGATCGAACGTGCGCGTGCGGACGAATCGGCCGCGTTGCCCGGCCAACTCGTGCGCCGGGTGGTGGCGCCGGATGGCAGGCGCTATCTCGTGTTCCTGCCACCGGAATTGCTCCCGCCGCGTCCGCACTTTCACCGGCCCCCGCCACCCTGGCCACCACTGGCCGCCGTGCTGCTGGCGGGGCTCGCTTTCAGCGCGCTCGGCGCCTGGTATCTCGCCAAGCCGATTCGCAACCTGCGCTGGGCGTTCGAGGGCGTCGCTGCGGGACGGCTGGACACGCGCGTTGCGCCGCGCATGGGTTCGCGCCGCGACGAGATGGCGGATCTGGGGCGGGATTTCGATCGCATGGCGCAGCGATTGCAGGGGCTGGTCGGATCGCAGCGCCGGTTGTTGCACGACGTGTCGCACGAACTGCGTTCGCCCCTAGCGCGCCTGCAGGCGGCGGTCGGGCTGGCGCGCCAGAACCCGCAGAAGATCGAAGCTTCGCTCGATCGCATCGAACGCGAGTCGCAGCGGCTCGACGAACTGGTCGGCGAACTCCTTACCCTGTCGCGACTGGAGGCGGGCACCGGTACGCTGCGACGCGAGCACTTCGACCTGGTCGAACTGGTGGCATCGGTGGTGGACGACGCGCGATTCGAAGCCCAGGCGAAGGGTCGGGACATTACGTTCGCTGCCGGCGACGAAATCATCATCGACGGCAGCGTCGAGTTGCTGCATCGTGCCCTCGAGAATGTCATCCGCAACGCGGTCAAGTACTCGGCGGAGGGTTCTAGCGTCGACGTGTCGATTCAATCCGAAGCGCAAGGCCAGTCTGTCCGCATCGAGGTGTCGGATCGTGGTCCGGGCATTGCCGAGCAGGATCTCGGCTCGGTCTTCGAGCCGTTCTACCGCGGCGCCAACGCGAACGCGTCGGGCGGTTTCGGGCTTGGCCTGGCGATTGCGCGCCGTGCGGTCGAGGCGCACGGCGGTGCCATCGTGGCCCGCAACCGCCCCGAGCCTGGCCTGACGGTCGCGATCAGCCTGCCGCTTGCCAGGCCGGGCGCCGCAAGCATGCCCGCGGCTTGAGCGTGGAATCTGCGCTCAGCCGTGCGTCGGCATCGTGAACTGCGCGCCCTCGTGCATCAGCCAGCGTTGCGTCACGGCCTTCTGTCGCGTGTAGAAGCGTACGGCTTCCGGGCCGTGCGCATGGTGGTCGCCGAACAGGCTCGATTTCCATCCGCCGAAGCTGTGAAAGGCCATCGGCACCGGAATCGGCACATTGACCCCGACCATGCCGACCTCGACCCGGTGCGCGAACTCGCGCGCGGCCAGTCCGTCGGCAGTGAAGATTGCAGTGCCGTTGCCGAACTCGTGCTCGTTGACCAGCGACAGGGCAGCATCGAAATCGGGCACGCGCACCACGCATAACACCGGGCCGAAGATCTCTTCGCGATAGATCTTCATCGCCGGCGTCACGTGGTCGAACAGTGTGCCGCCGAGGAAGAAACCGTGCTCGTGGCCCGGCACCGCCAGCCTGCGGCCATCCACCACGAGCGTTGCCCCTTCGCGCATGCCGTCGTCGATGTAGCCGACGATCCTGTCGCGATGCGCGGCGGTGACCACGGGCCCCATCTCGGCGTCGGGATTCATGCCGTGGTCGATGCGCAGCGTGCGCACACGGGCCGCCAGGCGCTCCACCAGCGCGTCGGCGATGTCGCCGACGGCGACCGCCACCGAGATCGCCATGCAGCGCTCGCCGGCCGAGCCATAGGCAGCGCCCATCAGCGCGTCCACCGTGGCATTCAGGGGCGCATCGGGCATCACCACCATGTGGTTCTTCGCACCGCCGAGCGCCTGGACGCGCTTGCCGTTGGCGCAGCCGGTGCCGTAGATGTAGCGCGCGATCGGTGTCGATCCGACAAAGCTGACCGCCTTGACGTCGGCATGATGGAGCAGGGCGTCCACCGCGACCTTGTCGCCGTGGACCACGTTGAACACGCCGTCGGGCAGGCCGGCCTGCCTGAGCAGCTCGGCGAGCAGCAGGCTGGTCGACGGATCGCGCTCGGATGGCTTGAGGACGAACGTGTTGCCGCAGGCGATTGCCATCGGGAACATCCACATCGGCACCATCGCCGGGAAATTGAACGGCGTGATGCCTGCGCAGACGCCGAGCGGCTGGCGTGTGGTCCAGGCATCGATGCCGCCCGCGATCTGCTCGGTGAACTCGCCCTTGAGAACCTCGGGAATGCCGCAGGCGTACTCGACCACCTCGAGTCCGCGGACGACTTCACCCTTCGCGTCGCCGAATACCTTGCCGTGCTCGCGCGTGATGCATTCGGCGAGGCGGTCGTGGTTCTCCTCGATCAACTGTTTGAAGCGGAACATCACCCGTGCCCGGCGCAGCGGACTCGTTGCCGCCCAGTCGGGGAAAGCCTGCTTCGCCGCGGCGACCGCATGGGCGACGACATCATTCGTGGCGAGCGCCACCTGGCCCGTGGCCTGGCCTGTGGCCGGGTTGAACACCGGCGCACGCGGCGCATCGGGCTGATCAACGATTGCGCCCTCGATCCAGTGATTGATGTTCATCGGTGTCTCCTTCTTCGGGATATCAGGCGCGCAGGTTGCGCATCCAGCGCGTGTAGATGTGATCGGCGACCGCCATGCTGGCGGCGATGTGCTTAGGCGTCAGGCCGCTGATGTGATCGGGAGACTGCACGCTGGCGGCGGGATGTGCGGCGATTTCGCTGCGGCCGGCGTCGCTGGTGATCCAGTTCTCGATCTTGTCGTTCGTGATCTCGCAGTGGAATTGCATCGCCAGATGCAGGCGGCCGCAGGCGAAAGCCTGGTTGCGGCAGAACACGCTGGTCGCCAGGTGCTCGGCGCCGGCCGGCACCGAGAACGTGTCGCCGTGCCAGTGGAAAATGCTGAACGCATCGCTGCCGAACCACTCGCCTGCCGCGGTTCCGGCGCGGCCGGCGATTTCGATCCAGCCGATCTCGCGCTGCGCAGCGGGCAAGACGCGTGCGCCGAGGGCGGTGGCCATCAACTGTCCGCCGAGACAGTGGCCCAGTACCGGTACGTCGTCCGCGATGGCGGCGCGGATCAGCGCCTCGGTGCGCCGCAGGCTGGGCAGCGCGTCATTCACGCTCATCGGCCCGCCGAGCACGCAAAGGCCGCTGAACGCATCGGGGGAGGCTGGCAGGGCGTCGCCGGCCCAGGCGTGGAATACCTGCATCGGCACGCCGCGTATCGCCATGAAATCGCCGAAATGGCCCGGGCCGTCGTTGTCGGCGTTCTGGATGACGGCGACCGGCTTCATGCGGTCAGGCGGTCGAGCACTGCGTCGAAAGCCGCGAGCAGGTGATCGATGTCTGCGCCGGTGGTGGCGGGGCAGACCAGCATCATGTTGTGGAAGGGCGTGATCATCGCGCCGCGGTTGAGCAGTGCGAGGTGCATCGCCTGCGACAGTTCGTGATCGTCGGCAGCGCCGGCTTCGCTGCCGTTGCGCGGCGCCGTGCTGCAGAACTGGAATTCGCAGCGTGCCCCGACGCGTGTCACGCACCAGGGCAACCTGTGGCGCGCGATGATTTCGCGCAGGCCGGTAGCAAGCCGCTCGGCAAGCGGCAGCATCGTGGCATAGGCGTCGCCGGTCATCACCTCGGCCAGGTTGGCGCGCAGCGCCGCGATGCCGAGCATGTTGCCGGACAGCGTGGTGCCGATGCCGGAGTGGCCCGGCGGAGCCTCGGCCTTGGCGCGGCGCATGCGTTCGGCGAGATCGGCATTGAAGCCATACACCGCGCACGGCAGTCCGCCGGCGACCGGTTTGCCTAGCACCAGCATGTCGGGCGTCGGGCCGTACGTTCGCGTCCAGCCGCCGAGGCCGGTGCTGATGGTGTGCGTCTCGTCGAAAACCAGCAGGCTGCCGTGGCGCTGCGTGAGTTCGCGAACGGCATCGAGGAATCCTGGGGCGGGCAGCACCATGCCGATGTTGGTGAGCGCCGGTTCGGTAATCACGCAGGCGACCTGACCGTCGGCCAGCGCGGCTTCGAGCGCGGCGATGTCGTTGAACTCGACCACGCGGGTGAACTGGCGCAAGTCGTGGGCCTGGCCAAGCAGGCTGTCGCGCTGTGCCGGCTTGCCATCGACCAGATCGACGAACACGTCATCGACCGTGCCGTGATAGCAGCCGTTGAACACCACGATCTGCTTGCGGCCGGTGACTGCGCGCGCCCAGCGCAGCACGAAGCGGTTGGCGTCGGTCGCTGTCAGTGCAAGTTGCCAGAACGGCAGGCCGAAGCGCTCGGTCAGCAGCTCGCCGACGGCGGCCGCGTCTTCGGACGGGAGCATCGTCGTATAGCCGCGCGCAGCCTGCCGGGCGAGGGCGGCGGCCACCGGCGGCGGACTGTGGCCGAACATCGCGCCGGTGTCGCCGAGACAGAAGTCGGCGTGCTCGATGCCGTCGGCGCAGGTGAAGCGCGCACCCTGCGCGCAGGCGGCAAACAGCGGCGTCGGCGGCGACCAGTCGTTCATCCAGTGCATCGGCACGCCGAACAGGAAATGCCGCGCCGTCGGTTCGGCCAGCGCGACGCTGCGCGGATGCAGCGCGACGAAGCGTTGCGCTTCTTCGGCGCGCAGGGCTGCGATGCGGTTGCGGGCGATGCGTGTCATGGCGGTTCGGGCGGGCTTGCCGAGTATGGCAGCGACGGGAAACGAATGGTACCATCGGCTTGGACAATTGTTAATAACGATAGCGCCATTTTGGCGCGCCGAACGGCGAGCGGGGCGCCGCGCGCCCGCCGTATCAGGAGACCGACCGATGAGCGATCACGCCTTTCCCTATTTGTCCTCGGGCGGCTTCCTGCTCGAACCGCCGCGCGCCCAGGCGGCGCAGCGCCGCTATTGCGTGGCCGGCATTGCCTGGGACGGCTCGGTCACCAACCGGCCCGGCGCGCGATTCGGCCCGGCCGCGGTCCGGCGCGCCAGCCAGATGCTGTGCGATGGCGAACATCCGCACTTCGACGTTTCGCCGGTCGGCCATCTGTGCGACGCGGGCGATCTGGCGCTGCCCAACACCTCGCTGGAGGCGATGCGTGCCGCGCTTGCGCCGCTGGCGGAGGAGCTACTCGCTGCACACCACATGGCCTGGCTCGGCGGCGACCACTCGATCACGCTGCCGCTGCTGCGCGCCTATCGCAAGGTGATCGGCCGCCCGCTGGCGCTGCTCCATTTCGATGCGCACTGCGACACCTGGAAGGACCATTTCGGAGAACCGTCGGGCCACGGAACCTGGACCTGGGAGGCGATCCAGGAAGGCCTGGTGATTCCGGCGGCGACGGTGCAGGTTGGCATCCGCTCTTCGGGCCAGAAGGAAGCGCGGGAGTATGTGAACCGCATCGGCGGCCGCGTGTTCACCGCGCGCGAACTGCGCGGTGCCGAGAACCCGGCGCAGCTTGCCTTCGTCATCGACGAGATTCGGCGGCGCATGCGCGCGGCGGCCGCGCCCGTGTATCTGACGATCGACATCGATTGCCTCGACCCCGCGTTCGCGCCCGGCACCGGCACGCCCGAACCGGGCGGCCTGACCACGGCCCAGGTGCTGACGCTGCTCGAGGAGCTGGCCGATCTCGATTTCGTCGGCATGGATTGCGTCGAGGTTTCGCCGCCGTACGATGTGTCCGAACTCACGGTGAATGCGGCCTCGACGTTCGTGTGGACCTATCTCGCCGGGCGCATCGCGCGCGCGGCCCGTTAACCGGAGAAGCGACATGCTTGCCAGCGAGGAAGCGCTGACCAGTCAGTCGTACTACGCGGCCAGCGTGCGGCGTCCGCCCGCGGCGCCGTCGCTGGCGGGTGCCGAGCGGGCCGACGTGTGCGTCGTCGGCGGCGGATACGCGGGGCTGTCTGCGGCAATCGAACTGGCGCGGCGCGGCCATTCCGTGATCGTGCTCGAAGGCGAGCGCGTCGGCTGGGGTGCGTCGGGACGCAACGGTGGCCAGGCCCTGGTCGGGCATGCAAGCGACGATGCAATCGAGCAGCAGCTCGGGGCGGCAGACGCAAAGCGCGCCTGGAATGTGACCGTCGAAGGCCTCGACCTGATCCGCGCGCGCATTGCCGAGTTCGGCATCGACTGCGATTTCGTGCCCGGCTATCTCTCGCTCGCGGTCGGTGAACGCAAGGCGCGCGCATTGCGCCAGTGGTTCGAGACTGCGCAGCGGGATTACGCCTATCCGCACTGGCGCTGGATCGATCACGCCGATGTGGGCAACTGGATCGCCAGTTCGCGCTTCCACGCCGGCCTGCACGACAGCCACTCGGGCCACCTGCATCCGCTCAAGTACTGCCTCGGCCTCGCTCAGGCGGCGCGCGCATGCGGCGTGCGGATCTTCGAACACAGCCGGGTAACCGCGATCGAGCGCGGCGCGGCAGCGCGTGTGAAAACGGTTGCCGGCGAGGTGCGATGCGATTTCGTGCTGCTGGCCGGCAATGTCTATTTGGGCGACCTCGTGCCGAAGCTCGAGTCGCGCATCATGCCGGTCGGCACCTACATCGTCGGCACCGCGCCACTGCCCGAGGCGCAGGCGGCGTCGCTGATCCGCGACCGCGCGGCGGTTTGCGACACCAACTTCGTGCTCGACTATTTCCGCCTGAGCCGCGACAACCGCATGCTGTATGGCGGGCGCGTCAGCTACAGCACGGTGACGCCACCCAATCTCGCGCAAAGCATGAAGGCGCGCATGCGCCGCGTGTTCCCCCAGATCGACCCGGACATCGCGATCGAATACCAGTGGGGCGGTTTCGTCGACATCACGATGAATCGCGCGCCGGACTTCGGTCGCGTCGAGCCGAACATCTATTACCTGCAGGGATTCTCGGGCCACGGTGTGGTGCTCGCCGGCATGGCCGGCAAGCTGGTGGCCGATGCCATCGCCGGGCAGGCATCGCGCTTCGATCTCTATGCGCGGCTTTCGCATCACCCGTTCCCCGGCGGGCGGTTGCTGCGCACGCCAGCGCTGGTGTTGGGCATGCTCTACTATCGCCTGCGCGACCTGCTGTAGAAGGACTTCATGACAGTGTGCATCGACGACCTCGTGCTGCTCGGCGAAACGCCTGTCGAGATCGAACGCTTTGCCCCCGAGCCGGCCAGGGTACTCCACGGCCGGCCCGAGCAATCGGCGCGCAACGACTACGGCGGCGCAGGCGGCCGGCTCAACGTCGGCGAGTGGTGCTGCGAGCCGGGCGCCTGGCGTGTCGCCTACGATGACGACGAGTACGAGTTCTGCCACCTGCTCGAAGGCCGCGTGCGGCTCAGCGACGAGGCCGGCCGCAGCCGCGAGTTCCGTGTCGGCGATTCCTTCGTGATCCCTGCGGGGTTTCGCGGTATCTGGGAAACCCTCGCGTCCTGCCGCAAGCATTACGTGATCTGCCGCATCGCGCCGGCGGCGCAATGATCCGCGGCGCCTGCCATTGCGGCGCCTGCCGCTACGAGATCGACGTCGATACGCTGGACGACGTCGCAAACTGCCATTGCACGATCTGCCGCCGTACCAGCGGCGCGCCGCTGGTGACCTGGGCGACCGTGCCGCATGCGCGATTCCGCTGGACGGCCGGCACCCCGACGCGCTACCGCTCTTCGCCGCCGGCGCTGCGCTTCTTCTGCCCTGGCTGTGGTGCCCAGCTTGCCTTCGAGCATGCCGACTGGCCGGGCACCATCGACGTCACGACCGCCACCCTCGAACACCCCGAAAGCCATCCGCCAACGCGGCACATCTGGTCCGCTACCCGCATGCCCTGGCTGCCGATGGGCGACCTGCCGCAGCACGTGGACGAACGCTGAGCCGGGGAGTGGCCTGGGAGGCCCATCCCGCCTGGCTTTCCGGCACGCCTGCCCCGGGATCGTCTATCCATGCGGGTTGCAGGGCGGCGGCTCGCAGAGTCAACCGCATCCCATGCCGGCATGCGGCCGTCCGAGCCTTCAGTCGCAAGCTGGAACAGCCGTTATGCATCGATCGCGATAGACTCTGCGCAGGGGAGGTCAGATGAACCGCAGTTTCGTGGCAGGCGTGGATCCGGCGGCCGGTGGCACGGCGGGCGCGCTCCATGGACAACGGCATTGGCGTCCCGCCGCGTGGTTCGCCAGCTTGGCGCTGCTCGGCGTCGCCCTGCTCGCCCTGACGGCCCAGCCTGCAGCCGCAGCGGGAACGCCTGCGGCGGACAAGAAGAACTATCGCGTGCTCCACGTGATGAGCTATCACTCGCCGTGGCGCTGGACCGACCGGCAGTTCGAGGGTTTCCAGGAAGCGCTCAAGGGGCTCGACGTGACCTACCAGGTGTTCCAGATGGACACCAAGCGCAACAGCTCGAAGGAGGAGAAGGAACGCAAGGCGGCCGAAGCGCGTGCGCTGGTGGAGGACTGGAAGCCCGATCTCGTCTACACCAGTGACGACGATGCGCAGGAATACTTCGTGCGGCGGTTCGTCAATCGGCCGCTGCCGTTCGTGTTCAGCGGCGTCAATGCCGATCCGGCGAACTACGGCTTTGTCGGCAGCACCAACGTCACCGGTGTGCTCGAGCAGGAGCACTTTGTCGAATCGGTCCGGCTGGTGCGCCGCATGGCACCGAATGCAAGGCGCATCGCGCTGCTGTTCGACGACGCGAAGATGTGGGATCCGGTGCGCGCACGCATCGTGCAGGCGATGTCCCAGTTGCCCGACATGCAGATCGTCGCCAACGACGTCGTGACGACTTTTGCCGAGTACCAGCGCAGGATCACGGCGTACCAGCGCGATGCGGACGTGGTCGGCACCATCGGCATCTTCAATCTGAAGGACGCGAACGGCAGGAACGTGCCTTACCAGACCGTGCAGCAATGGACGGTCGAGAACAGTGCGCTGCCCGATTTCGCCTTCTGGGTCGATCGCGTGCACTACGGCACGCTGTGTGCGGCAACGGTCTCGGAACGCGAACAAGGTCGCGCTGCGGGGCGCATGGCGCGTGCCATCCTGGCCGAAGGGCGCAGTCCGGCGAGCTTCGCGATGGCGCCGACGGTCAAGGGACTGCCGGTCATCAACCTCGCTCGTGCGCGCAAGCTCGGGCTGAAGGTCGATGCCGCGCTGCTGCTTTCCGCCGAGGTGATTCAGGGCTACGAGTGGGCGCAGCAGTGAAGGACGGGCGATGAGGGCTGAGCGATGAGGTTCGGGCTGCGGCTCAAGATCCTGATCATCGCCGCCAGCGTCACGCTGCTCGGCATGGGCGTGGTGCTGACTGCCACGACCTACCTGTTCTCCGGCGCTTACGTCGCGTCGCTGCAGTCGCGCTCGCTTGCCGTCGCGCAAGGGCTGAAGATCCAGATCGACCGCATCCTGCAACTCGGCATCCGGCTCGACAACCTGGTCGGATTCGAGAAGCAGTGCCAGGACGTGGTCGCGACCTACGACGGCATTGCGTTTGCGCTGGTCGCCGACCCGGATGGCAGGATCCTGTTCCACAGCGACGAAGCACGCAGCGGCGGCGACCTGCTCGCCACGCCGGGGCTGCTGGCGGCGGCGCGCAGCAGCAAGGCGGGGATTCTCGGCTTCGACCTCGATGGCAGCAGCGGCTACGCGGCCAGCGAGCCGATCATCGCGCCGGACGGCGCCCATCTCGGCTCGGTGGTGGTCGGCCTTTCGGCCGGCGCGATCGACGCGAGCCTGCGCCGCATGGTGTTCTACATCGTCGGCCTGGGCCTGGTGTTCCTGCTGGCCGGCTCGGTGGTGCTGGTGGTGGCGATATCGCGCTTCGTCACGCTTCCTTTGCAGGAGGTGATCGACTCGATCGACCGCATGGGCGGCGACACGTCCGACCTCGGCGCGCGCGTCAAGGTGCCGTCCGATGACGAGGTCGGCACCCTGGCGCGCGCCTTCAATCGTCTGCTGCAGGGGCTGCAGGACACGACCGTCTCGAAATCGAGCCTGGAAAAGGCCTATGCAGCGCTGCACGACAGTGAGGCCAAGTACCGCGAGCTGGTGATCAACGCCAACGCCATCATCATGCGCATGGATCTGGAAGGGCGCGTCGTCTACTTCAACGAGTATGCCGAGCGCTTCTTCGGCTACGCGAGCGCCGAGATCCTCGGCCGCAGCGTGATCGGCACCATCGTCGCCGAAACGGAGTCCTCCTCGGGGCGTGACATGCGCGAGATGATTGCCGCAATCCTCGCGGAACCCGGGCACTACGCGGAAAACGAGAACGAGAACATCACGCGCGACGGCCGCACGGTGGTCGTGCGCTGGTCGAACCAGGTGGTGCGCGATGCGGACGGGCGGCCGATCGGCGTGCTGGGCGTCGGCCACGACATCACCGAGAAGAAGCAGGCCGAATGCGAACTTGCGCGCTACAGCGACCACCTCGAACAACTGGTGCGTGACCGCACGCTCGCGCTTTCCATCGCCAAGGAGTCGGCCGAATCGGCCAACCGCGCCAAATCGGCCTTCCTGGCGAACATGAGCCACGAATTGCGCACGCCGCTCAACGCGATAGTCGGCATGACGGACCTCGCGCTGCGCCGCGCGACCGACCCGCAGCAGGTTGCCCAGCTCGGCAAGGTGACGGAAGCCTCGCGCCACCTGCTCTCGCTGATCAGCGACATCCTCGACGTGACGCGAATCGAGGCGGAGCGCCTGAATCTGGAACAGATCGAGTTCCGTCTCGACAGCGTGTTCGAGGGTATCGGCCGCATGCTCGGCAAGCCGGCGGCCGACAGGCGCCTCGCGCTGGTCTTCGACCTTCCGCCCGAACTGGCGCGTCTGCCGCTGCTGGGCGACCCGATGCGCCTTTCGCAGGTGATTCTCAACCTCGCCGGCAATGCGATCAAGTTCACCACGGCGGGCTCGGTCAAGGTCGCGGTGCGGCCGGTCGAGGAAACGCAGCGCGATGTGACGCTGCATTTCGACGTCGTCGACACCGGCATCGGCATTGCCGAGGCCGATCGCGCGCGGCTGTTCGACGCGTTCGAGCAGGCGGACAGCTCGATGACGCGCAAGTATGGCGGCACCGGACTCGGGCTGTCGATCTGCAGGCGGCTGGTCGAACTGATGGGCGGAACCATCGGCGTGAATAGTGAAGTCGGACTCGGCAGCACCTTCTGGTTCTCGGTGCGCCTCGTGCGATCGGTGCCGGCATGGATCGAACCCGCTGCCGTCGACACCGCCGATCCGGAGATCGCGCTGCGCAAGCGACATGCGGGCGCGCGCATCCTGGTGGTCGAGGACGAGTTGTTCAACCGCGAGGTGGCGCGCGAACTGCTGCAGGAGGCGGGACTGGCGGTCGACCTGGCCGAAGACGGGGAGCAAGCCCTCGCGATGCTCCCGGGCGGGCGCTACGACCTCGTGCTGATGGACATGCAGATGCCGCGCCTCAACGGCCTCGACGCGACACGCAGGCTGCGCGGCATGCCGGGCATGCGCGACGTACCCGTCCTGGCGATGACGGCCAACGCCTTCGAGGACGACCGCAGGGCCTGCCTGGAAGCCGGCATGAACGACTTTCTGGGCAAGCCCGTGTTCCCTGACGTGCTGTTCGACAAGGTGCTCAAGTGGCTGGACAGCGCGGCCACGTCAGGGGCCCCTGCGCGGCAAGCCGACGCCACGCGCGAGGCCGAGGCGTCGTCCGCCTAGCCGGTACCGCCGGCCCGCCACGATTCCCCTGCCGGTTGCCGGAAGCGGTGCCAAACGGGCCGGCTCGAGGCCGGCCCCACCGACCCGCAGCACGCCCGGCGCAGGCCTCTTGAAGTCGCGTGCTTCAACCCTATCTTGCGAGTCGGATGCGCCGCCACCGCGCGTCGCATCGATCCCGTTACCCGTCCGAGGAGGATGAACATGGTTTATCGCACATTGTTTCCGCGCGACATGTTCGCGGAACTCGACCGCCTGCAGCGCGAGATGCAGCAGGCCTTCGACCTTTCTCCCAGCATCCGCGGCGTTGCGCGCGGCGGCTATCCGGCAATGAACGTCGGCGGCACGCCGAAGTCGGTGGAGATCTACGCCTTCGCGCCGGGTGTCGACCCGGCGACGCTCGACGTGCAGATCGAGAAGGGCGTGCTCACCGTTGCCGGCGAGCGGCGCCTCGAACCGCCGCCGGAGAAGGCCACCGCGCACATCGACGAACGTTTCGCGGGCCGCTTCCGCCGCGTCGTGACGCTGCCCGACGACGCAGACGCGGGCAACGTGCAGGCGCGCTACCGCGACGGCGTGCTGCACATCAGCATCGCGCGCAGGCAGGCCGCGCAGCCGCGGCGCATCGAAATCCAGTGAGGAGACGGCCATGAACGAGACCACCACGGTTAACAAGCAGACGGCCGGCGCAGCCGGCGAAGGCGCCATCCTGCCCCCGGTCGACGTGATCGAGGACAGCGCGGGCATCACGCTCTATGCCGACCTGCCTGGCGTGCCCAGGGAGCGGCTCGACATCCAGATCGAATCCGACACACTGACCATCGCGGGCGAGGTCGTGCTCGACATACCCGAGGGCATGGAAGCGAGCCACGTCGAAGTCGGCCTGCCGCGCTATCGCCGCGTCTTCACCTTGTCGAAGGAGCTCGATCCGAACCGGGTCAACGCCGAGTTCGCGCATGGGGTGCTCAAGCTGCGCATTCCCAAGGCGGAACATGCCCAGCCGCGCAAGGTCGAAATCAAGGTGATGTGAGCGGGCGGCCGTGCCGCCGTGAAGGAGGATACGGTGAAACTCGAGAACCTGAAGGAGAACGTCGGCGCCTGGTGGGACAACCTTGCCGAAGGCTGGCGCCACCTGCGCGATTCCGCTGCCAGTGCATTGACGAGCTTCAAACCCGGCGAGCAGACCAACCTGCCGGGCGAGGCCGAAATCGATGCGGGTGCGCGGTTGCCGGGCCGCGGCTGGGGAATGCTCGGCGGCGACGTGTTCGAAGACGAGACGCGCGTCGTGGTGCGCCTCGAAGTGCCCGGCATGGCGAAGGAAGATATCGACATCGAAGTGCGCGAAGACGCCCTGGTGATCAGCGGCGAGAAGCGCTTCGAGCGCGAGAGCTCCGAGGGCCGCTGGCGCGTCATGCAATGCGCTTACGGCAGTTTCCGCCGGACGGTGCCGCTGCCGGTGGCGATCCAGGCAGAAGAGGCGCGCGCCACCTATCGCAACGGGGTGCTGCGCGTCGAGATGCCGAAATCGGCCCGCGGGAAGCCGCGGGGTGTGAGCATCCGCGTCGACTGACGTTCCGGAGCGGCGCGCAACACATGGCCCGGGCGGCCTTCCGGTTCTACGGGCCGCTGAACGACTTCCTGCCGCCGGCGCGGCGCGGGCGCACGTTCGATGCCACGTGCGCCCCCGACGCAACAGTCAAGCACATGGTCGAGGCGCTCGGCGTGCCGCACACCGAGATCGAACTGCTGCTGGTCGACGGCCAACCGGCCGGGTTTGCGCACCTGCTGCGCGACGGCGAGCGCGTCGCCGTCTATCCCGGGTTCGAATCCCTCGACGTCGGCGAGCTGGCGCGCTTGCGCGAACCGGTGCCAGGTCCGCCGCGCTTTGTCGCCGATGCGCATTTCGGCGGCCTTGCGCGCCTGCTGCGCATGGCCGGCTTCGACACGCTGTACGACAACTGTTTCCGCGACGCTGAAATCGAGGCGCTCGCCGCGCGCGGCGGTCGCATCGTGCTGACGCGCGACCGCGAGCTGCTCAAGCGCCGCGGCATCGTCCGCGGCTGCTACCTGCGCGCGCGCGACAGCGTCGGCCAGTTGCAGGAGGTGTTCGACCGGCTCGGCCTTGCGCGCCACGCCAGCCCGTTCAGCCTGTGCATGGAATGCAACGCCGCGCTGGAGGCGGTGGACAAACCCGCCGTGCTCGATCGCCTGCCGCCGAAGGTGCGGGAGCGGCACCAGCACTTCACTTTCTGCCGCCGCTGCGACCGCGTGTATTGGCCGGGCTCGCACTGGCAGCGGATGCGCGGGTTGATCGATGCGTTGCTTCGTCGCGGCGCATAATGCCGCGCATGTCCCTCGCCGACGAACTTCAGAAACTTGCCGATCTGCGCCGCCGCGGCACGCTGACGCCGGACGAGTTCGAGCAGGCCAAGCGCAAGCTGCTCGCCGGACCGGCGCCGGGGTTGCAGGCATGGGGACGCGGCAGCGGCGTGCGCCGGCAATCCGTCACGCGCATCGCCGGCCTGCCGCTGTGGGCCATCGCCACCGGGCCGGACCGCGAGCGCGGTGAGCAGCGCGGCCACGCGCGCGCTGTGATCGCCGTCGGCGACGTCGCCACCGGGGTGCTGGCGATCGGCGGCATTGCGCGCGGCATCGTTGCCCTCGGCGGCGTGGCGTTGGGCGTGGTGTCGGCCGGCGGCCTCGCGATCGGTCTTGCGCTCGCAGCGGGCGGCGGTGCGATCGGCGCTGTCGCATTCGGTGGCGCAGCGATCGGCAATGTCGCCGTCGGCGGCGGTGCGGTGGGGCGCTACGCGCTCGGCGGCGGCGGCGCCGGGCAATATGTGGTTGCCGCCAACCGCTGCGACCCGGAAGCGGTCGAATTCTTCATCCGCAACGCGACGTGGATTCCGATGGCCGGGCCGGCCTTGGGCGCCCAATCGCGCAACATCAACCGGATGTGCACACCGCGCGTTCAGGCACGATAGCCTGCAGGGCGCGCCGGGCGGTCGTTCCAGGGCATGGCGGCCTGCAGTGTCCCGCAGATGCGCCTTGCGGGGCGGCCTGCTTTGCGAGCGCCTGCCGATGCGGGTTGCAGGCCGGCGGCCGGCGGGTTTGCCGCCTTTCCGGATCTGCCGTCCGCTGCTTGACGCCCGTCAAGCCAATCGGGCGCGAACGGGCAACAATGGTGGCGTGAACAATCGGTGCGGCCCCGCCATAGCGGGGAGGGTCGTACTGACGATGCGGATTCGGGCCGCGCTTTCCCGAAGCGAAAGGACAAGATCATGTCGATGCGAAAGATCGTTCCGATGCTCGCCGGCGTCTGGCTTGCAACCCTGGCGGCGAACCTGCCGGCGGCCGACGCCACGCCCGCGAAGCCGCAGTCTGCAACGGCGCCGATCTACGGCAGCCAGTTGATGACGCAGGAAGAGCGGCTCGAATACCGCAACAAGATGCGCAGCCTGAAGACTGCCGAAGAGCGGCAGGCGTTGCGGCTCGAACATCATCAGGCCATGCAGGCGCGCGCCAAGGAACGCGGCATCACGCTGCCGGAAGCACCGCCTGCAGGCGGGCGCCACATGATGCGCGGACAGCGCGGCATGGGGCCGGGGCCGGGACCGGGAATGGGACCGGGAATGGGACCGGGAATGGGACCGGGAATGCGCCGCGGCATGGGACCAGGACCGGGCATGGGGCCGGGCTCTGGCGCTCAGCCCTGATGCCGTCTTCCAGCCCATCGGCCGGGTCACGGGTTGAATCGCGGAATACCGCTGCCGCGCGCGCCGATGGGCGGGCGAACCGCGCTGGTACTCGGCTGCGGCGATGTCGGCTCGGCGATCGCGCTGGTGCTGTGGCGTGCCGGTTTCGCGACCGTGCTGGCCGACCGTGCGCGCCCGGCGCACATCCGGCGCGGCATGGCTTTTACCGACGCATGGTTTGACGGCAGCGCGACGCTCGACGGCGTGACGGCGTGCTTCGTCGTGCCGGAGCGCCTCGATGCTGCCGGACACGTCCATGGCGACGGCATCGTGGCGACAGGACTCGATGGCGAGGGTCTCCTGCGTCGCACCCGCGCGGCTGTGCTGGTCGACGCGCGCATGCGCAAACGCGGGCCGGCGCCGCGGTTGCGTGGCTTGGCGCCGCTCACCATCGGCGCCGGGCCGGGGTTCGTCGCCAACGAACATGTCGATGCGGTGATCGAAACTGCCTGGGGCGCGGCGCTCGGCAGCGTGCGCTTCGACGGCACGGCGACCGAATACGACGGCAAGCCGCGCGAGATCGCGGGGCACGGGCGCGATCGTTACCTCTATGCCGCGCAGGGCGGCGTGTTCCGTACCGCGGCCGCGATCGGCCAGCGCGTCGTTGCCGGCGAGGTCGTCGGCACACTCGACGGCGTGGCTTGCGCGGCGCCGCTCGACGGCGTGCTGCGCGGGCTGGCTGCGGATGGCGCCGAGGTTTTCGCCGGCAAGAAGGTGGTCGAGGTCGATCCCGCAGGCGAACGCGCGACGTGCTTCGGCATCGCAGTGCGCGCCGCGAAAATCGCCGACGGTGTGCTCGAGGCGGTACGAGCGGCCCGATCGGCGCCGGCTTCGCACTGACGCTCAGCGGCGCGCCAGCGCCCGATCCAGGAAGTCGACCAGCTCGGCGAGGTGCCGCGCAGGCTCGGCGAAGCGCTCGTGATCGCCCGGCAGCACCCGCAGATCGACGCCATCGTGGCCGCGCGCGGCATGGATGCGGTGCGCCTCGGAAAGCGGCACGGTCTCGTCGTCCGCGCCATGCACCAGCAGCACCGGGCAGCGCACGCGCGCGATCGCATGTTCCGGGGCGATGTCGTCGAAGCGGTGGCCGATCGTGCGTTCCACGTAGCGCAGGATGTAGTTGCCGAGCGGACGCAGCGGAATGTGCTTCGCGGCAAGCCAGCGGCGCATCATCGTTGCCGGGTGCGAGAACGCGGCGACGCTGACCACCGCGCCGACGCCGGGCTTGCGTGACGCCGCCAGCAGCACCGCGCCGGCGCCGACCGAATGGCCGAGCAGCGCGATGCGGCGCGCGTCGATGCCCGGCAACCGGGCGAGCCAGTCGAAGGCGTGTTCGGCATCCTCGGCGAAGCGCGGCAGCGAGGCGAAATCGTCGGCGTCACTCGCGCCGTGGCAGCGCGCGTCGATCAGCAGCACGGCGTAACCGGCCGCGTGCAGCGCCGGCGCCAGCGGCAGCATCATCGCCGCATTGCCGCCCCAGCCATGCAGCACGATGACGGCGGGGCGTCGCGCCAGGCCATCGGACGCCGGATCCGGCCCGGCCTTCGACGCATTGACTCCGTCGTCGGAGACGTCGATCAGCCAGCCGTGCAACAGCAGGCCGTTTGCGGTCGGGATGCGCACAGGCGTCGCGCCGAGGCCCATGTCCGCCGGGGTGCGATCGTGCGCCACGCGCGGCGCCGCGAGGCCGGCGCGAATTGCCCCATGCAGCAGGGCGCGCAGCGCCGCCGCGGCGAGCAGCATGCCAAGTGCGCCACCGATCAGGCTGATCGTCTGCATTGCGCTGCCGGCCTCAGTCGCCGCCGTGCTGCGCCCACCACAGCCGCGCCCGCATGCCGGCTTCGGTGGTGTAGCCGACCGCCATCGAGCGCAGCGCGCCGCGGGCGTCGATGATCGCCAGCGCCGGCACGCCATGCAGGCCGTATTGCGCCGCGATGCGGCCATCCGCGTCCACCGCCGCGGCCCAGTTCAGCCCGCGCTCGCGCAGCACGCGGCTCACCGCCGCGCCGTCGCCCGATTGCATCGCGACTGTCAGCACCGGCCAGTCGCGGCCCAGGTCGTCGATGCTGCCCTGCTGCGCGCGACAGATCGGGCACCAGTCCGCCCAGAAGTACACCGCCACCGCGCGGCCGGGATGTGCGGCGCGCCAGTCTGCCAGGCTGGTCTGGCCGCCCCCGGCCAGCGTCGCGGCGAATGCAGGCGCCGGGCCGCGCGGCACGTCGCGCGCATGCCACGCCTGCACGGCGCCGAAGACCAGCAGGAACAGCCCGGCCTCGAGCGCGTAACGCTGCCAGCGCGGGCGCCGGGCGCGGCGTGCCGCGGGTTCGGTCGACGAGGACTGATCTGCCATGGGCCAAGGATACCGCCTGGCGGCGCTCCGCAATCGGCGTCGGCAGGTTCCCGGAAAGGGCATGGGCCTGGAGGGCGCATGGATAAAGGCGTTCCCGGCATGTTGGCTGGAACGCCTTTATCCATGACGGTTCTGGCGTGCTCCATTGTCGCACTGCGCAGAATATGGCGGGCTGGGCGGCCGCGCGTCGGCCGTCGTCCAGGGCGGGCTCAAGCGCGTCGCAGTGCAGCCGATAGGGTACTTGAAGGGTGAGATCTTGCGGTCCGGCGGAACCTGCGCCGGCCGGTGGCGTCGGACAAGGGCGGACACCGCCGCGGCGATCACGCAAGCCCATCCGGACAACCGGCCACGAGGTGCGAATGACATCATGACGACTGCAACTGCGGACATCCTGATCCCGCACCGGGCGGAAACGCTCCAGGTGCTGCGGCTGATGGGCAACCTCCATCCGATGCTCATGCTTGCCGGGGACGACGACGGCTACGGCACGCGCTGGGTGATCCTGGGCCAGCAGGTGCAGCCGGCAATCGCCAGCTACCTGATGCGTGCCGGCTTCATCGCCGAATCCGGCACGACGGAGTTCGGTGCGCGCATCCTCGCGCTCACGGCGGTCGGCAAACAGTTCCTCGATTGCGGCCTGCGCTGGTGGGCCGGCCTGAGCCTGCTCGACCGCATCAAGGCGCGCGTCTTCGGCTGACTTTGCGCCGCGTCCGGCATCGGGCGCGAGTTCGGGCAAAATGTCCGGATCGCAAACGGCACGGACGGCGCATGACGACACAGCTTCGCGTACTGACTTCCGGCGACACGGTCGAACTCGACCATGTGCGCCAGTTCTTCCGCAACTACGCCGCCTGGCTCGGCGTGGATCTCGGCTTCCAGGGCTTCGGCGACGAGATGGCCTCGCTGCCCGGCGCCTACGCCGCGCCGGAGGGGCGCCTGTACTTCGCTACGGTGGATGGCGCGCCCGCGGGCTGCGTCGGGCTGCGTCGCTTCTCGGAAGGCATCTGCGAAATGAAGCGGCTCTACGTCGATCCGGCGCGGCGCGGCCTCGGCGTCGGGCGCATGCTGGTGCTCGCCGCCATCCGTGCCGCAAAGGAACTCGGCTACCGCCGGATCACCCTCGACACGCTGCCGGCGATGCGCATGGCGGTCAAGCTCTACCGCGAGCTCGGTTTCACCGAAACGCCGGCCTATTACCCGACGCCGATCGAAGGCAGCATCTTCCTTTCGCTCGATCTCGAGAACTGGTCGGAAGAAGAGGTCGCCAGCGAGAACCTGTTCCACCTGTTCGACTTCAACCGCGCCTGGGCACAACAGATGCGCCAGGTCGATCCCGGTTTTTTCGAGAAGCTCTCGAAGCTGCAGGCGCCGCAGTATCTCTGGATCGGCTGCAGCGATTCGCGCGTGCCGGCCAACCAGATCATCGGCCTGCTGCCGGGCGAGGTATTCGTGCATCGCAACGTCGCCAATGTCGTGGTGCACACCGACCTCAACTGCCTTTCGGTGGTGCAGTTCGCGGTGGACGTGCTGAAGGTGCGCCACATCATGGTGGTCGGGCATTATGGCTGCGGCGGCGTGCGCGCCGCACTGCTGCGCGAGCGGGTCGGCCTTGTCGACCTCTGGCTGCGCCACGTGCAGGATGTGCATGTGAAGCATCGCGAGATCGTCGACGCGCTCGAAGCCGATGCAGCGCACGACCGCCTGTGCGAACTCAACGTCATCGAACAGGTCGCCAACCTGTGCCAGACGGTGGTCGTGCAGGATGCCTGGCGCCGCGGGCAGCCGCTCACGGTGCACGGCTGGGTCTACGGCCTGAAGGACGGCCTGATGCGCGACCTCGGCCTCAACGTGCGCCGCGCCGACGACCTGATGCCGCGTTATGCGGCGGCGCTCGAAAACCTGACGGCACCCGGCGCCTGAACGCGCCGTGCGGCCGTCGCTGCGAAGGGAGGAATCGGCCATGCTCGTTCGCGAACTCAACCGGGGCAAGTGCAAGACCTACCTCGTCGCCTGTGAAGAAACCGGGCAGGCGGCGCTGATCGATCCGCTGCGCGAACGCATCGAACGCTATCTCGCGCTCGCCGCCTACCTGAAGCTCGAACTGGTCTACGCGATCGACACCCACACCCATGCCGACCATCGCAGCGCGATCTTCGAGCTGCGCGACCTGCTCGGGCTGAAGAGCGTGATGCATCGCGCCGCGCCGGCGCCCTTCGTCGATCTCCACGTCGAGGACGGCCAGGCGCTGCCGCTGGGGCGCTTGCAACTCGACATCCTCGCCACGCCGGGCCATACGCCGGACGGCATCTGCATCCGTTGCGGGGGCACGGTGTTCACCGGCGACACGCTGCTGATACGTGGCACCGGCCGTGCCGACTTCGACGGCGGCGATGCCGGCGCCCAGTTCGACAGCATCACGCGCAAGCTCTTCGCGCTGCCCGACGAGACGGTGGTGCTGCCGGCGCACGACTACCGCGGCAACACGCAATCCACCATCGGCGAGGAGAGGCGCCTCAACCCGCGCGTGGCTGGCAAGGACCGCGCGCAGTACGTGGAGCTGATGGGCAAGCTCGGCCTGCCGCTGCCGGACAAGATCCAGGAAGTGCTGCAGCCCAACCAGACCGCGCTCGACGACGACGCCATCGCCTACCCGAACTACGCCGCGCTCAACCGCGTGCGCCAGCTCGATTGCGGCGCCGTCGCCGCGCTGCTGCAGGCGGCCGATGCGCCACTGCTGCTCGACGTGCGCGAGCCGGACGAATACAGCGGCCCGCTCGGCCACCTCGCCGGCAGCCGGTCGGTGCCGTTGCGCACGCTGGCCGCGCGCGCGGCGGAATTCGATGCCTGGAAACAACGTCCGCTCGTGGTTGTCTGCCGCGCCGGCGTGCGCAGCACGACCGCCGCCGCCATCCTCACCAGCCTGGGTTTCGAACACGTCTTCAACCTCAAGGGCGGCATGCTCGCCTGGAACGACGAGGCGCGGGCGGTCGAGCGCTGAAGGCCGGTTCGGCGCGCGGCGGCACGCTGCTGGCAGCAGGCCGGAAAGCCGCATGGATGCTCGCGCGCAGGCCGGTATGGCGTGGGGGGGCCATCCCGTGCGGGTTCCTGGCATGCCTGCCTGGAAAACGCCTGTAAATGCGCGTTCCGGGCTTCACGCCTTCATGCGTCGATTCTTTGAGGACCCGTCATTGCAAGGCCGGCACGGCCTCGGCTTCTCGATGGCAGACCGGCGGGTGTTGGCGGCACGGGTGAGGCTCAGGTCGCATCGGCCAGCGCGCTACTGGCATCGAGTTCGCCGAGCAGATTCTCGACCGCAACACGGCCGGGCTTCTCGCGGGCGTATTGCTTGAAGGGAAAGATGCGCCGCACTTCGCCGTGGTCGTACATCACCAGTGTGTCGCCGAACATTTCGACGTCGTCCTGGTCGTGCGTGATGAGCAGCACCGGCACCTGGAAATGGGCCTGGATGCGCAGCAGCTCGCTGCGCATGCGTGCGCGCAGCAGCGGATTGAGCGCGGCGAAGGGTTCGTCGAGCAGCAGCAGGTCGGGCTTGCGCACGAGGGCGCGCGCGAGGGCGCTGCGCTGGCGCTGCCCGCCGGACAGGTCGCGAGGCAGGGCGTGCGACTGCCGCGAGAGTTCGAACACTTCCAGCGTTTCGTCGACCTGCAGGCGCTGCTGTGGCGTCAGGCTGGCCTGCCCCCAGGGGGAAAGTGCCAGGCCGACGTTCTGCGCAACGGTGAGATGCGGGAACAGCGCATAGTCCTGAAACACATAGCCGACGCCGCGTTCGCGGATCGGGCAATTCGTCCGGCTTGCGGTGTCGTACAGGTTGCGGCCGCCGACGCGGATGGTGCCTGCGTCGGGCGTGACGAGTCCGGCGATGGCCTGCAGCGTGAGGCTCTTGCCTGATCCCGACGGACCGAACAGCACGACGAAGTCGTCGCGGCTTTCGAATCGCGCACTCAGCGTGAAGCTGCGCCGTCCGTCGCGCAGCGTTTTGCGGATGTCGACGGCGATGTCGTTCATGGCTTGCCGAACCCGTACTTTTCCAGGATCGCCTGGCCGGTCGTTCCGGCGACGAAGCCGACGAAGGCGTCGGCGAGTCCGGCCTGCTTGCTGCCGGTGACGACGGCGATCGGGTAGAGCACCGGCCGTTGCGTGGCGACCGTGGTCACGACGTTCACCTTGTCCCTGGCGATTGCCGCGTCGGTCGAGTAGACGAATCCGGCATCCACCTCGCCGCGCGAGACGTAGTCGAGCACCTGGCGCACGCTGTCGGCATTGATGAACTTCGGCTCCAGCGTCCCCCACAGGTTTTCGGCCTGCAGCACGTCGCGTGTGTAGCGTCCCACCGGCACCGATGCCGGGTTGCCGATGCCGATGCGCTTGACGGTGTCTCCCTTGAGGTCGGCGATGCCCCTGACCGGCGTGCCCGACTTCGGCTGCACCAGCACCAGCCGGTTGGAGGCGAAGTTGCGCCGGGTCGCGCTATCGACCAGTTTCTTGCCGGCGGCCTTGTCGAGCGTTTCCTGATCCGCACTGGCAAACACGTCGGCCGGCGCACCGTTCTCGATCTGTTGCAGCAGCGGCCCGGAGGCGGCGAAGTTGAACACGACCTTGCTGCCCGGTTGCGCCTTCTCGAACTCGGCGCCGATTTCCTTGAAGGCATTGGTGAGGCTCGCTGCCGCGGAAACAATCAGATCCTCGGCGTGCGCCGGCAGGGTGAGCAGCAGGGAAATCAGTACGAGGGCGGCAAGGGCGCGTAAAAAGGTCATCGCAAGGCTCTCCAGTCGGACAAGGGCGGAGTCGGTTGGTCACGCATGGCGGACGCGCAGCATGCGCGAGGACACGACGAGGATCACGATGCAGGCGGCCGAGGTGATCACCACCAGCGCGTTGGCCAGATCGTCTTCGCCGGCCTGCACCGCGTCGTAAATGGCGAGCGCGAGGGTCTGCGTCTTGCCCGGCAGGTTGCCCGCCACCATCAGCGTCGCGCCGAACTCGCCCATGGCGCGCGCGAAGCCGAGCAGCGTGCCGGCCAGGATGCCGCGCCAAGCCAGCGGAAAAGTGATGCGAAAGAAGATCGCCAACTCGGTCAGTCCAAGTGTGCGTGCCGCATCTTCGAGATTGGTATCCACACCCTCGTAGGCGGCGCGGGCCGACTTGAAGATCAGCGGAAAGCTCACCACCGCTGCAGCGATCACGGCACCCTGCCAGGTGAACATCAGCGAGAAATCGAAATGCGCGTCGAGCCACTTGCCGATTGCGCCGTTGCGGCCGATGAGCAGGATCAGGTAGTAGCCGAGCACGGTGGGCGGCAGCACCATCGGCAGGGTGAGGATGGCGTCGATCCATTCCTTGCCCCAGATCGGGCGCCGTGCGACGAAGAATGCGGCCGCCACGCCGGTAACGAACGCCGCCAGGGTGGCGAGCGATGCCACCTTGAGCGTGAGCAGCAGCGGGGTCCAGGCGACGGCGGGCATGTTGCGGCGAGAAACTGTGAAGTCCTGTCGGGTTCGGAAAGCGTGGATCCGGTGCGTAATATACCTCACGATACGACGAAATTCGCAACTCGCGTGCCACGAGAAGCGATGTCAGCGATGAAATCCTAGAATGGATCAGGAAAAGCCGTGAAATCCGGGGCTTGGCGCAGGATGCGCGTTATGCGCGAGAAGTCATAGCGGGTGACGGTTGGGCGGGAACGGTGCGGGGCGAGCCTTATCTTTGAAGGGCCTGGGGCAGTCGCGACGTGCGGCAGTCGCAAAGCCGACAAGCGACACTGTCAAGGACAGCTAAGCCCCGGGATGCGCCCCTGGCGGTCAACAGGAAGAAGTGACGCGGTAGCTTGAATCGACAGGCGTGTCAGGCGAACACCGTAAGAACCACGTTGTCCGGATCGACGCGGGCGACGGCGGTATCGCCTGCTTCCAGCGCCAGCGGTTGTTCGGCGGAGCGCGGGGGCAGGGCGACCAGATCCCACCCTTCTGCGATGCGGAGACGGACTTCGGTTCGAGATGAACCTTCGGCGATGCGCGTGACCGTTCCGCGAAAAGTGTTGGGACCCCCCACGGCGGTCCCGTCGGGGAAGACCCTGACCGAATGCGCCTTGAACAGCGCATGCGCCTCGCTTCCCAGCGTGAGGCGCAGATCCTCGATGGCCTCCTGCGTCACATTCACGGCCAGTTCGATGCCACCGCCCAGGTCCATCGTGATGATGCACACGATGTCGCGGCGTTGCATGCCCGTGACCGTGCCGATGAGGTGATTGCGTGCGCTTGTCTTGAACGACAGGCGGCGCAGCAGGGACTGGAAGTGGCGCACGTCGGCGGCCTCCGAGTTATCCACGCGCTGCAGCACGCGATCGATGGCTTCCTGCTGTTCGATCTCCAGCGCGCGATAGAACGCGACGATGCGTTTGCCGTAAGGCGTCAGGCGCGCGCCACCGCCGCCCTGTCCGCCGGTCGACAATTCGACCAGCGGTCGATCGGCGAGTCGATTCATGTCGTCAACCGCGATCCAGGCCGTGCGGTAGGCCATCGGCACGGCCTTGGCGCCGCGCGTCAGCGAGCCGTGCTGCTCGATTGCTTCGAGCAGTCGGATGCGGATGTCGTTGAGGGAGCCGCCGTCGTCGGTGCGGAATGCAAGATCGGTCTGGATGCGGTGGGTTCGGGCGGATCTCATGCGGGAGGCGGAAGCGAAATCGGCGGATGACGTCGCCGCGAAGCATACACCTGGCCCGCAGGCCTGCACGGGGTCCGGACGGCGAGCGTGGATGCGCCGGCGCGCCCACTTCGCGCCGCGTTGCGCCGGAGTACCCGGCCTGCGACGCAGATGGCTGCTTATTCTCGAGATTGGCCTGTCTGGGATTCATGTTCCGTGTGGCTTACGGCAGGCATTGCCTGAAGCGCGGGATTCCAAGCCGGTTCCAGGCCAGTCAGGTTGGCAACTCCGCAACGGTTCGCGTCCGTTCGAGCCGCTGAACAAGCAGGAACAGGAGCGCACAGACGGCGAGTGCGACGGGCAGCGCATCGGGGCCGAAGGCTTCCATCGCGGCGCCGGTGAGCAGCGGGCCGACGATGCCGGCGATGCCCCACGAGACGTTGATTACGGCGCTGGCGGCGATCAGCCGCTCGCCGCCGAAGCGCTCGCCGGTGGCGACGAGCGAGAGTACGTAGATGCCGCCGGCGCTGGCGCCGAGCAGCAGCAACAGCGGCCAGAGCAGCCACCCGGCATGCACCGCGAAGGGCAGGGCGAGCGCGGCGGCGATCTGCGCGGCGCCGCACGCGGCATGCATGCGTGCGCGGCCGTAACGATCCGACAGCCAGCCGATGATCGGCTGCAGGACGGTGTCGCCGGCGATCACGGCACTGGTGGCGTAGAGCGCCACCGATTCGCCGAGCCCGTGGCGCAGGCCGAACAGCGGCAGCAGTGACAGCGCGACGGTGTCGAACAGTGCGAAGAACGCCGTGCCGGCGACGATGACCTGCATCTGCGGCAGCACGCTGCGCATGCGCGGCGGCGCGGTGGCGCTCAGGCCGTCGTCGCGCGCGGCCTCGCGCAGCAGTGCGATGATCGGCAGTGCGGGCAGGAACAGCAGGCCGGTGACGACGAAGGGCAATGCCGCGCCGTCGATCGCCTTCACCAGCAGCGGGCCGGCGAGCTGGCACAGGGTGAAGATGCTGGCATAGACGCCGAGCCAGCGGCCGCGCTGCGCGGCCGGCAGCACGCGGTTGATCCACGCCTCGCCGATGGTGAACAGCACGCCCATCGCGGCGCCGAACACCAGGCGCGCGATGCTCCAGACGACGAGGTCGCGGCTGGCATCGAGTACCGCGATGCTGGCCACGCTGACCACGACGGCGCCGAGCAGCAGGCGGCGCGCGCCGCAACGGCGTGTCCAGCGGGCGACAAAGGGTGCGACGAGCAGGATGCCGGCCGAGGTCAGCGCGGCGAGCGCGCCGACCACGTGGTTGCCGAAGCCCCAGCGGTCGAGCGTGAGCGCCGACAGGGGCAGCGCCGTGCCGAGCCCGAGGCCGGCGACGGCGATCGCGGCGACCAGCGCGCCGTAATCGCGCCATGGCATCTTGGCGTGATCGCTCAACGGCGCAGCCCCGCCTTGATCACGTTGCCGAGGATGCGGCCGTAATAGGCAATCTTGTCCGGCGGCACGTACGCGTAGCCCACCACCAGGCCGCGCTCCTTCTGTGCGCCGAGGTAGTAGGTGGATAGCGCGCGCACCGAGAGCCCCTCGTCGGCGGCGCGGCGCGCGAGTTCCTCGTCATCGCAATCGGGCGGCAGCAGGATGGCGAGGTGCAGGCCGGATTCCTCGCTGGATATCATCGCCACATCGCCGAGGATGGGCTTGAGCGTCTTGCGCAGCAGCTCGCGCCGCTCGCCGTAGAGCAGGCGCATCTTGCGGATGTGGGTGGCGAAGTAGCCCTGCTCGATGAAGTCGGCGAGCGCGGCCTGAAGCATCATCTGGCCCGGCCGCTGCAGGTCGTAGAGCGCACTCTTGAACGCGCTGACCAGCGCGGGTGGCACCACCATGTAACCGATCTTGATGCCGGGGTAGAGCACCTTGGAGAAAGTGCCGAGGTAGACCACGCGATCGTGCGCGTCGAGGCCCTGCAGCGAGGAGAGCGGCCGGCCGGTGTAGCGGAACTCGCTGTCGTAATCGTCCTCGAGAATCCAGGCCTGCTTGCGGGCGGCGAGGTCGAGCAGCAGGCGGCGGCGCGACAGGCTCATCACCACGCTTTTCGGGTACTGGTGCGAGGGCGTGAGGTAGATCAGGCGCGGGTCGGTGGCCCAGTCGTCGGCCTGCGGATTCATGCCTTCGGCGTCGACCGGGATGGCGCGCAGTGCGAGATCGTGCGCCTCGAACACGCGGCGCGCGCCCCAGTAGCAGGGGTCCTCGACCCAGGCCAGATCGCCGGCATCCGCGAGCAACTGCGCGGAGAGCGAGAGCGACTGCTGCGTGCCGGCGGTGATCAGCACCTGGTCGGTGGTGACGCGCACCGCGCGCGAGACGCGCAGGTAATCGGCGATTGCCCGGCGCAGCGGCAGATATCCGCCGGCCGAGCCGTAGTCGAGCAACTCGGGGCGTGCGTCGCGCCAATACTTGTTCTGCAGGCGTTGCCAGAGCTTGAAGGGGAAGATCGAAAAGTCCGGGTCGCCAGGCGCGAAGGGCTGGATCTCATAGCGTTCGCCTGCAGCGATGCGCGCGAGCTTCTCGCCGCGGACCGAGAGCCGGGCCTGGAGAGGAGGCGCGGTGTGGGCCGCGGCGGCGAACGCCGACGCTTGCGGCGCGGCGATGGGTCCACTCGACGCGCGCTTCGCGCCAGGGACGGGGACCGCCGATTCGGCCTCGGGCAGGGTGTCGGCGACGAAGGTGCCGCTGCCGGTCTGCGCCTTGACGTAGCCCTCGGCGATCAGTTGCTCGAAGGCGGTCAGGACCGTGTTGCGCGACAGGCCGAGGTCGCGCGCCAGGTCGCGCGTAGAGGGCAGTTTGGCGCCGACCGGTAGGCGATGGCTGAGGATCGATCCGCGGATCGATTCGTAGAGGCGGCGATGGCGCGGCATCTGGCTGCCGCGATCGTGCTGGGCCAGGTCCGACAGGACGAGTTCGGCAAGCGGCAGCTGGTTCATGGTGGCACCATCAGGGCGTCCAAAGTGGTACTTTCAATCATACCAATATCGGCTAGAGTCTGGGACCAATTGGTCGGTCGGCGGCACCAAAGGTGCGGTCGTGCGACAAAGCCGCGGCACGATCCGGCGGCGAAAAACGAACAAGGAGCGGTCCCATGCTGGTGGGCGTCCCGACGGAGATCAAGAATCACGAGTACCGTGTCGGCCTGACGCCGCACGGTGCCGCCGAACTGGTCCGTCGCGGCCATGGCGTGGTGGTGCAGAGTGGGGCCGGCACCGGCGTCGGGTTCGCCGATATCGACTACGTGGCGGCAGGCGCCCGCATCGCCGCCGATGCAGAAAGCGTTTTCGCCGAAGCGGAGATGATCGTCAAGGTCAAGGAGCCGCAGGCCCAGGAATGCGCGCGCCTGCGACCCGGCCAGGTGTTGTTCACGTATCTGCATCTTGCGCCCGATCCACAGCAGGCGCGGCTCTTGCTGGAGTCGGACTGTGTGGCAATCGCATACGAAACCGTGACCGACGACAAGGGGGGGCTGCCGCTGCTGGCGCCGATGAGCGAAGTGGCCGGCCGCATGTCGATCCAGGCTGGTGCGCACGCGCTGGAAAAGGCCCAGGGTGGTGCAGGTGTGCTGCTGCCCGGCGTGCCGGGCGTGGCACCGGCGAAAGTGGTCGTGCTCGGCGGCGGCGTGGTCGGCATCAATGCCGCGCGCATGGCAATGGGCCTGGGTGCGCAGGTCTGCCTGCTCGACATCTCGCTGCCGCGCCTGCGAGAGATCGACGCGCTCTACGGACCGCGCCTGACAACACTCTATTCTTCGCGCGAGAACCTGCGCGAAGCGGTGGCCACCGCGGATCTGGTCATCGGCGCTGTGCTGATTCCCGGTGCCGCGGCGCCGAAGCTGGTAAGCCGGGAACTGCTGAAGACGATGAAGCCCGGCTCGGTGATCGTCGACGTGGCGATTGACCAGGGCGGCTGCGTCGAAACCAGCCACCCGACGACGCACCAGGATCCGACCTACGTCGTCGAAGGCGTGGTGCACTACTGCGTCGCGAACATGCCGGGCGGGGTGGCGCGCACTTCGACACTGGCATTGACCAACGCGACGCTGCCGTTTGTCGTCCAGCTGGCCGACAAGGGCTATCGCGATGCGCTCGGCCAGTCGTCGCACCTGCGCGACGGCCTCAACATCCATCGTGGCAAGGTGACGCACGCGGCAGTTGCGCGCGACCTCGGCTATCGTTATGAGCCGCTTGCGGCATGAAACTGGAATTCCCTCTATAGTTCCGCCATGAAGCCCGTCGTCCTGATCCCGGCATGCAGCAAGGATATCGGACACCACCCCTTCCACGTGGTCGGCAGGAAGTATGTCGATGCCGTGGCAAAGGCGGCGGGCTGCACGCCCTTGCTGGTGCCGCCATTGGGCGATGCGATCGAGATCGACGCGCTGCTCGGGCTCGCGGACGGCATCATGCTGACCGGCTCCCAATCGAACGTGCATCCCGGCCATTTCGACCAGCCGGTGGCCGATCCGTCCCTGCCGCTCGATCCGGCGCGCGACGCGACCACGCTGCCGCTGCTGCGCCGTGCCCTGGCGCTGGGCGTGCCACTGTTCGCCATCTGCCGCGGCTTCCAGGAAATGAACGTCGCGCTCGGCGGCAGCCTGCACCAGGCGGTGCATGCCGTGTCAGGCAAGCGCGATCATCGCGAGGACAAATCCGCTGCAGTCGACGTGCAATACGGTTGCGCGCACCACGTGCAGGTGGTGGCGGGCGGCGTGCTCGCGCGCGCGCTCGGCGCTGCCGGCCCGATTGCGGTGAACTCGCTGCACGGTCAGGGCGTCGATCGCCTTGCGCCGGGGCTCGTCGTCGAGGCGACAGCCGAGGACGGCCTGGTCGAGGCATTCAGCGTCGCCGGCGCGCAGGCGTTTGCGCTTGGCGTCCAATGGCATCCGGAGTGGAAGGTGCTCGACAACCCGGTATCGATGAAAATTTTCGAGGCGTTCGGCGATGCCTGTCGCTCACGGGCGCGGATCGGACGGCGCGCTCGCGAGCCTGTGACGTAGCGCCACACCGGCCGACACGACGATCTCCCGGCAGCGACCGGGGCAACAGCCGGCGCCCAGTGCGCCACGCACGGCATGAAGCCGCGGCGTTCCGCAAGGAGGCCTGACAAGACGAGAGAAGGAAGATGTCATTGCGTGAAAATTTTTCTCACAACGATATGGAGCGGTGGCTCGACGAGCACCGCGTGACCGAAATCGAGTGCCTGGTGCCTGATCTCACCGGCGTACCGCGCGGCAAGATCCTGCCGCGCGAGAAATTCACCGAAGACCGTGGCATGCGACTGCCGGAGGCCGTGGTCGGGATGACGGTGACCGGCGACTGCCCCGACGACAGCGAGGATTACGACAGCGTGATCTCGGTCAACGACCGCGACATGCTGCTGCTGCCCGACCCCGGCACGGTGCGGCTGGTGCCTTGGGCGGTGGATCCCACCGCGCAGGTGATCCATGACTGCTACTTCTCGAACGGCCATCTGGTCGATTTCGCGCCTCGCTCGGTGCTGCGCCATGTGCTCGATCTCTACAAGCAGAAGGGCTGGAAGCCGGTGGTGGCGCCGGAACTCGAGTTCTACCTGATCGCCAAGAACACGGACCCGGACCAGCCGCTGCGTCCGCCCAAGGGCCGCAGCGGCCGCGCCGAAACCAGCCGCCAGGCCTACAGCATCGACGCGGTGAACGAATTCGATCCGCTGTTCGAGCAGATCTACGACTACTGCGCGGCGCAGGAGCTCGACCTCGATACGCTGATCCACGAAATGGGCGCCGGCCAGATGGAGATCAACTTCGTGCACGGCGAGCCGCTCGGCCTGGCGGACAAGTGTTTCTTTTTCAAGCGCACGCTGCGCGAAACGGCGCTACGCCACGATATGTACGCCACCTTCATGGCCAAGCCGATGGCCGGCGAACCCGGTTCGGCGATGCACATCCACCAGAGCGTGGTCGACACCAAAACCGGCCAGAACATTTTCAGCAATCCGGACGGCAGCGCGTCGAAGAATTTCCACTACTACATCGGCGGCCTGCAGAAATACATGCCGGCGGCGATGGCGCTGGTTGCGCCCTACGTCAATTCGTACCGGCGCATCGTGCGCCACACTGCAGCGCCGATCAACATCCAGTGGGGCAAGGACAACCGCACGGTAGGCTTCCGCATCCCGCATTCGGACGGCAACAACCGCCGCGTCGAGAACCGCGTGGTGGGTGCGGACGCAAACCCTTACCTGGCCTTTGCCGCGACCCTTGCCTGCGGCTATCTCGGCATCCAGGAACAGATCGAGCCGCGGCCGGAAATCACCGACAGCGCCTACGACCGCGACTACGAGCTGCCGCGCAGCCTGTCCGAGGCCCTCTCGTGGCTGCGCGAGACGCCGGCGCTGCATGGCGTGCTGGGCGAGCGCTTCATCAAGGTTTACTCGTCGGTCAAGGAACTCGAGTACTCAGAGTTCATGAAGGTGATCAGTCCGTGGGAGCGCGAACACCTGCTGCTGCACGTCTGAGGCCGCGACGAACAGAACATTTCGAGGATTCCGCACCATGAGCACACCGTTCGACATCCGTGCCTCCGGCGTGCCGCCGGCGATCGTGCGCGGCGTGACCGAGGTCGATACGCGCGCCATCCAGGCGCTTGATTCGGCGCACTACCTGCACCCGTTCACCGACCACAAGCTGCTTGCCGAGAAGGGCGCGCGCGTGATGGTCAAGGGCGAGGGCATCTACATCTGGGATTCGGAAGGCAAGCGCATCATTGACGGCATGTCCGGGCTGTGGTGCGTGAACGTCGGCTACGGGCGCAAGGAACTGGCCGATGTCGCCTACCGGCAGATGATGCAGATGCCGTACTACAACAGCTTCTTCAACACCACCAACGTACCGGCAGTGAAGCTCGCTGCGCTGCTGGCCGAGGTGACGCCGCCGCAGTTCAAGCGCGTGTTTTTCGCCAACTCCGGCTCGGAAGGCAACGACACGGTGGTGCGCATGGTGCGCCGCTACTGGGATCTGCTCGAGCAGCCCCAGCGCAAGGTGATCATCAGCCGGCACAACGCCTACCACGGCAGCACCATGGCGGGCGCCTCGCTCGGCGGCATGAGCTACATGCACGCCCAGGGCGACCTGCCGATTCCGGGCATCACGCATATCCAGCAGCCGTACTGGTTCGAGCATGGCCGCGGCATGTCGAAGGACGAGTTCGGCATCGTGGCCGCGGGCTGGCTCGAGCAGAAGATCCTCGAAGTCGGTGCGGACAAGGTTGCGGCTTTCATCGGCGAACCGGTGCAGGGCGCCGGGGGCGTGATCATTCCGCCCGACACCTATTGGCCGGAGATCCAGCGCATCTGCGACAAGTACGGCATCCTGCTGGTATCGGACGAGGTGATCTGCGGTTTCGGCCGCCTGGGCGAGTGGTTCGGTTGCGAGAAGATGGGTTTCCGGCCCGACCTGATGACCTTCGCAAAGGGCGTGACATCGGGCTATATTCCGCTCGGGGGCGTGATGGTCGGCGACCGCGTCGCGGAGGTGCTGATCGAGAAGGGGGGCGAGTTCGAGCACGGTTACACCTACTCGGGGCATCCGGTGGCGTGTGCGCTGGCGCTGGAAAACATCGAGATCGTCCGGCGCGAGAAGCTGGTCGAGACTGTGCGCGAGGATACCGGACCTTACCTGAAGCAGAAATTCGAGGCGTTGGCAGATCATCCGCTGGTCGGCATGGCCGAGACCTGCGGCCTGGTTGCCGGTCTGGTGCTGGTGAAGGACAAGGCGACGCTGGCGTGCTTTGCGCCAGAAGTGGCAGTCGGCATGATCTGCCGCGCGCACATGTTCGGCAACGGCATGATCATGCGCGCGGTGGGCGATCGCATGATCATCGCGCCGCCGCTGGTGATTACGCGTGCGCAGATCGATGAGATGATTGCGCTGATAAGGCGCTGCCTCGACGCGACTTACGAGGACTTGAAGCAGCGCAACCTGATTTGACGCCGGCAACGCCGGACGGAGGACGCCAGGCCGGGTAGCGGGAGCAACCGCACCGCGCGAGATGACAGACATCAAAAACAGCTTTCGAACGTTATTGCGTGTGCGGTTCGTTTCTCTTCCCCTACTTTGGAGGTCGTTCATGAAACTGTTCTCTTTCCGGGCCCTTGCCGATGTTGCGTGGGGTGTGGCGCTCGCAGCAAGTTGCGGCATCGCGCTGGCGCAGGAGGAACCCAAGGTACTCAACGTCTACAACTGGTCCGACTACATCGCCGAAGACACGCTGAAGAATTTCGAGAAGGAGACCGGGATCAAGGTCCGCTACGACAATTTCGACAGCAACGAGATCCTTCACGCCAAGCTGGTCGCCGGCAAGACCGGTTACGACATCGTGGTGCCCTCGTCGAACTGGGCCAAGATCCAGATCGACGGCGGCCTGCTCGCCAAGCTCGACAAGGCGCTGATACCCAACCTTGCCAACGTCGACGCCGAAACCGCGGGGCAGATCGCCAAGCTCGACCCGGGCAACCAGCACCTCGTGGTCTGGCTGTGGGGTTACACGACGGTCGGCATCAATGTGGACAAGGTCAAGGCGGCGCTCGGCAGCATGCCGATGCCGGACAATGCGTGGGATCTCGTCTTCAAGCCCGAGTACATCTCGAAGATGAAGAGCTGCGGCGTTTCTTTCCTCGATTCGCCGTCTGAAATCTTCCCGGCGGCCCTGCATTACCTCGGCAAGCCGGCATTCAGCAAGCAGACTTCGGACTACCAGGAAGCCTCGCGCATGCTGCAGGCCATCCGCCCCTACGTGACGTTGTTCAGCTCCTCGGGCTACATCAACGACATGGCCAACGGTTCGATCTGCCTGGCGCTCGGCTGGTCCGGCGACATCAGCATCGCGCGCCAGCGCGCCATCGACGGCAAGACCGGCAACAAGATCGAGGTGCTGATCCCCAAGACCGGCGGCATCCTGTTCTTCGACACCATGGCGATACCGGTCGATGCGCCGCATCCGAAGAACGCGCATGCCTTCATCAACTACATCCTCAAGCCGGAAGTGCATGCCAGCCTGACGAACAAGGTGTTCTACGCCAACCCGAATGCGCAGAGCACGAAGTTCGTCAAGAAGGAGGTCGCCGAAAACCCGACCGTGTTCCTGTCGGCAGAGAACAAGAAAAAGATGATCGCGCCGGACGCGGTGAACAACGACATTCGCCGGCTCTCGACGCGCCTGTACACGCAGTTCAAGACGGGTCTGTGATCGTGCGGGCGGGGCGCCCCGGCGTTCCGCCCGTCGCTTCGGACAGGGGGTGCGCGGCGGCTTTCGTCGCGCGGTGCTGACAACGAAAACAGAGGGCTCGACCCGGCATGAGCGAATCCAGTTCCGGCACGGCAGCGTCCGCCCCGGCAGCGGCGGGCGGCGCGAACAAGACGGCGGCGGATGCGCGCTTCCTGCGCATCGAGAACCTGGTCAAGGAGTTCGACAGCGTGGTGGCGGTCGACAAGGTGTCGATCGACATTCGCAAGGGCGAGATCTTCGCGCTGCTCGGGTCGTCGGGCTGCGGCAAGTCGACGCTGCTGCGCATGCTCGCGGGTTTCGAGACGCCGACTTCGGGCCGCATTCTGCTCGATGGCAGGGACATCGCACAGATTCCGCCCTACGAGCGGCCGATCAACATGATGTTCCAGTCCTACGCGCTGTTCCCGCATCTTTCCGTGTGGGATAACGTGGCGTTCGGCCTGCGCCGTGCCGGTCTGCCGAAGGACCAGGTTGCCGATCAGGTGGAAAAGATGCTCGGGCTGGTGCAGCTCAAGCAGTTCGCCAAGCGCAAGCCGCATCAACTCTCGGGCGGCCAGCAGCAGCGCGTCGCTCTGGCGCGCAGCCTGGCAAAGCGTCCGCAGCTTCTGCTGCTCGACGAGCCGCTCGGGGCGCTGGACAAGAAGCTGCGCGAGCGCACCCAGCTCGAACTGGTCGGCATCATCGAATCCGTCGGCGTGACCTGCGTGATGGTGACGCATGACCAGGAAGAGGCGATGACCATGGCCTCGCGCATCGCGATCATGAGCGAGGGGCGCATCCTGCAGATCGGCGCACCGGCCGAGATCTACGAGACGCCCAATTGCCGTTTCGTCGCCGACTTCATCGGCAACGTCAATCTGTTCAAGGGCAAGGTGGTCGAGGATGCGGCCGACCACGTGATCGTCGATACGCCGGAATGCCGCCACTACGTCGGCCACGGCATCACCGGCACCGAAGGCATGGAGGTCAGCGTCGCGATCCGGCCGGAGAAGATCCGCATCACGCGCGAACGCCCGGGCGGCGCGCACGACGGCTTCAACTGCGTCGAGGCCGAGGTGGCCGATCTCGCCTATCTCGGCAGCTACACCATCTATCACCTGAAGCTCGCGACCGGGCTGCTGGTCAAGGCCAGCATCGCCAGCGTCGAGCGCCTGCCGGACTGGCAGCCGACCTGGGGCGACAAGGTGTTCGCCAGCTGGGACGAGTATGCCATGGTCGTGCTGACCCAGTAGGCGCAGGCATGAACAAGCTGCTCGCCAGGCTGATGCCGAACAATCCGGGGCGCGCCGTCGTCATCGGCGTACCGTACCTGTGGCTGGTCCTGTTTTTCCTGCTGCCGTTCCTGATCGTGCTGAAGATCAGCGTGTCCGAGATGAACGTCGGGCAACCACCGTTCAAGCCGCTGACGGAGATGGTGGACAACTTCCTCAACATCCGCGTCTATCTCGGCAACTTCATCTCGCTGTTCGATGTTGCCAACGACGACCTCTATGCGCGCACCTACCTGTCGTCGCTGAAATACGCCGCCTGGACCACGATCTTCTGCCTCGTCATCGGCTTTCCGTTCGCCTATTTCATGGCGCGCGCCAGGCCGACGATCCGCCCCGCGCTGCTGATGCTGGTGATGATGCCGTTCTGGACGTCATTCCTGCTGCGCGTCTATGCATGGAAGGCGATCCTCACCACCAACGGTGTGTTCAACCAGATCCTGATCGGGCTCGGCATCATCGGCGAGCCCTTGCACATGCTGCACACGCCATTCTCGCTGATGATCGGCATGGTGTACGTCTACCTGCCGTTCATGATCCTGCCCCTCTACGCGAACCTGGTGAAGCTCGACGGTCGCCTGCTCGAAGCGGCGGCCGACCTCGGCGCCACACCCTGGCAACGCTTCTGGCTGGTCACGGTGCCGCTGTCGAAGTCGGGCATCATCGCCGGCTCGATGCTGGTGTTCATTCCCTGCGTCGGCGAGTTCGTGATCCCGGAACTGCTGGGCGGCCCCGAGACGCTGATGATCGGCCGCGTGCTGTGGGACGAACTGTTCAGCAACAACGACTGGCCGCGCGCCGCTGCCGTCGCCGTCGTCACCATCCTGCTGATCATCGTGCCGCTGGCGATCTTCAACAAGTACCAGGCGGAATCGCAGGGTGAGCGCACATGAGCACGAGACCCAACTGGTTCGGTCGCGGGTGGCTCGCAGCGGGCTATTTTTTCCTCTACATCCCGATCGTGCTGCTGATCGTGTTCTCGTTCAACGAGTCGCGGCAGGATGTGGTCTGGCGCGGCTTCACGCTGAACTGGTATCGTGCGCTGATCGACGACAAGGAGATCATCGAGGGCGCCATCCTCTCGCTCAAGATCGCCTTCCTCACCGGCATCCTGTCGGTCATCCTCGGCACCTTCGCCGCCTTCGTGCTGGTGCGCTACAAGCGCTTTCTCGGCCGTACCGCATTCTCCGGTATGGTCAATGCGCCGCTGGTGATGCCCGAGGTGATCGTCGGACTGTCGCTGCTCCTGTTGCTGGTGTCGTTGCAGAACACGGCCGCGTTCTCGTGGCTCAATCGCGGCATGTTCACCATACTGATCGGCCACGCGCTGCTGGGCATGGCCTATGCCACGGTGGTGGTGCAGTCGCGTCTGCAGGAGATGGATCGCTCGATCGAGGAGGCGGCGATGGACCTCGGCTGCCGACCGGGGCAGGTCTTCTTCCTCGTCACGCTGCCAAACATCACGCAGGCGCTGATGTCGGCCTTTCTGCTGACCTTCACGATTTCTCTCGACGATGTGGTGATCTCGCAACTGCTGTCCGGTCCGGGCTCGAGCACCATGCCGATCGTGATTTTCTCGCGCGCGCGGCTCGGGCTCGACCCGCGCGTGAATGCCGTCGCGACGATCACCATCGTCGTCGTGACCATCGCCGTGATCGCGTCGAGCCTGTATCTCGCGCGCAGCGAGCGACGGCGCCAGAAGGAGATCTCCGCCGCCTTCAGTGCGGAAGCAGCAAGCTGATGAGTTGAACCCGGCCAATCAAGATCCAACCAAGAGGAACCCGCCATGCCTATCCTGAAGAAAACAGTTGCAGCCGTCATCCTTGCATTTCCGGTGGCAGCGATGGCGCAAAGCACGCAGGAGTTGAAAAGCGAGATCGACGCACTCAAGGCCAAGCTGCAGCAGCTCGAGAGGCTGATCGAGAAGCAGTCTGCCGCTGCGGCGGCCGCACCGGCGCCGGCTGCCGATGCGGTGGATCCGGCGGAGTTCAACCGTATCCGCGTCAAGGTGGAATCGATGGAGGATCTGCAGGAGTCCTCCGGATTCAAGGGGCTCAAGGTTTCCGGCTTCATCGACCCGACCTACATCTACAACCGTGCGGTCGGCAAGGGCAGCGTGGCTTTCCTGCACAACAACTATTCTTCCGATCCGGCGGGGGCGGTCAACGACTTCACCCAGGACACCTTCGGCTACGACAACAGCTACTTCGGCGGCGTGACGCTGAAGATCGAGAAGGAATTCGAGGGCGGCGTCAAGGCGATGGTGACCCTGCGGCCGCGCCGTACGGTGTCGAACACCTACGACTTCGGCAACATCATCGAGGAGGCGCTGGTTACCGTGCCGTTCAACGGCCTCGCGTGGCGCGCGATCGCCGGGCAGGTAGTGAGCTGGAACGGCTACGAGTACGTGCAGTCGAATCTCAAGAAGAACATCACGTCGAATTTGCTGCTCGACTTTGCCGGCCCGGGTTTCGTCACCGGTGCGGGAGTCGAGTACCTGCAAGGCAAGTGGTGGGCGCGGGCGATGGCCGGCAATCTCAACGTCACGCACGACAAGCAGGGCGGCCGCAACCAGGGTGCCCACTGGCGGCTCGACTACGCAAAGGGCGAGTTCCTCGGCTGGGGCGCGTCGGGCATGCACGGCAAGCTGTTCAACCAGCGCTTCAACTACCTCGAGGCCGACGCCTACTTCGTTCGCGGCGACGTGACCATGATGGGTCAGGTGGAAGTCGGACGCGCGCGCAACAGCGCCTTCAACGGCGACGATTCGCAGCACTGGGGCGTTTCGGTGCTCGGCGCCTACAAGTTCATTCCGACGGTCGAGGGCATCATTCGTGCGGATTACATGGACAACCACAAGAATGGCGGCGGCACGCCGGCCGTCACCTTCGGCTCCGTATGCCAGCCCGACCTCGGCACCGATCCGACGGGCGCGACGCCGTTCGAGGCGTGCGGCGACTACCGCAACGGCTTCGGCCCGGGTGCGGTTTTCGATCACAGCGCCGGCATCTGGACGCTGGGCAATCCGAACCGCGGTGCCAAGCGCAGTGCGCTCACGCTCGGGCTCAACTGGCAGTACCACACCAACGGGCTGCTCAAGACGGAACTTCGCTATGACCGTTCGGATCTGAATTCCTTCTACTACTGGCATGACGACAACTACAAGAAGCACAACCTGACCTTCGGCGTACAGACGGTGGTCAGCTTCTGATCGAAACCCGCGCGCCGGCTGCCTCCGGCCGGCGCGCGGCAACACGGAACCGTGGAGGACTCACCATGCAACTCTCAAGACCCGACCTTCTTCGCACCCAGGCTTATCTCGACGGCGCATGGTGCGGCGCCGACAGCGGCGAGACCGCACCCGTCACCAATCCGGCAACGCGCGAAACGCTTGGCACCGTGCCGATGATGGGCGCTGCCGAAACGCGCCGCGCCATCGAGGCGGCGCGCGTCGCACAGAAAAGCTGGGCGGCGAAAACCGCCAAGGAACGCAGCGTTGTCCTGCGTCGCTGGTACGAGCTGATGATGGCGCATCAGGAAGACCTGGCGCAGATACTTACCGCCGAGCAGGGCAAGCCGCTGGCCGAAGCGCGCGGCGAAGTCGGCTATGGCGCCTCGTTCGTCGAGTGGTTCGCCGAAGAGGCCAAGCGCGTCTACGGCGAGACGATTCCGCAGCACGCCAGCGACAAGCGCATCGTCGTCATCAAGCAGCCGATCGGCGTGACGGCGGCGATCACGCCGTGGAATTTCCCCAACGCGATGATCACGCGCAAGGCCGGTCCGGCGCTCGCCGCCGGCTGCGCGATGATCCTCAAGCCGGCCCTCGAAACGCCATATTCGGCGCTCGCGCTTGCCGTGCTGGCCGAGGAGGCCGGCCTGCCGAAGGGGCTGTTTTCGGTGCTCACGGGCAAGGCTGCGGCAATCGGCGGCGAGCTGACGAGCAACCCGGTCGTTGCCAAACTCTCGTTCACCGGCTCGACCGAGGTCGGCCGCCTGTTGATGCGCCAGTGCTCGGACACCATCAAAAAACTCTCGCTCGAGCTCGGCGGCAACGCGCCCTTCATCGTGTTCGACGACGCGGATCTCGACTCGGCGGTCGAGGGCGCAATGATCTCCAAGTTCCGCAACACCGGGCAAACCTGCGTCTGCGCCAACCGGCTGTTCGTGCAGGCCGGCGTGTATGACGCCTTCGCCGAGAAGCTCGGCGCGCGCGTCAGGCAGCTCAAGGTCGGTGCCGGCGTCGAGCCGGGCGTGCAGCAGGGTCCGCTGATCACCGAAGAGGCGCTGGCCAAGGTGGAAGAGCATGTCGGCGACGTGCTCGCCGGCGGCGGCAGTGTCGTCGCCGGCGGCAGGCGCCACGCGCTCGGCGGCACCTTCTACGAGCCGACGGTGCTCACCGGCGTCACGCCCGAGATGAAGGTGTTCCGCGAAGAGACCTTCGGCCCGGTCGCGCCGTTGATCCCGTTCAAGGACGAAGCCGAGGTGATCGAACTCGCCAACCGCACCGAGTTCGGCCTCGCGTCCTATTTCTACAGTCGCGACATCGGCCGCGTCTGGCGCGTGGCCGAGGCGCTCGAATACGGCATGGTCGGCATCAACACCGGCCTGATCTCGACCGAGGTCGCGCCGTTTGGCGGCGTCAAGCAGTCCGGCCTCGGACGCGAAGGCTCGCACCACGGCATCGAGGAGTATCTCGAGATGAAATATCTCTGCCTCGGAGACATCGACAAGTAGCGCAATGCATCGGCCTGCAACCCGCACGGGATGGCGTTCGCTGGCCACCCATGCCGGAAAGGCAGGCGGGATGGACCGTTCAGGGCGGCATGCCCCGAGCGCCACCATCCATGCGGCTTCCGGGCCGGCAGTCCGGATGCGCAAAGGAGAACGGAATGAATGACCAGACCACGCCGTGGCACCGCAAGGCTGCGGAGCTCACCTTCGACGGGCGCGCGCTGATCGGCGGCAAGCGCGTCGATGCGATCGACGGCGCCACCTTCGCCTGCATCTCGCCGGTGGACGGGCGCCGGCTTGCCGACGTGGCGCGCGGCAACGACAAGGACATCGTTGCCGCGGTGGCGGCGGCACGCGCCGCCTTCGAGGACCGCCGCTGGGCCGGCATGGCGCCCGCCCGGCGCAAGCGCGTGCTGATCCGCTTTGCCGAACTGCTGCTCGAACACCGCGACGAACTCGCGCTGACCGAGACGCTCGACATGGGCAAGCCGATCGCCGCGTCGCGCGCGACCGACGTCAATGCCGCGGCCAACACGCTGCGCTGGTACGGCGAGGCGATCGACAAGGTCTATGACGAGATTGCGCCGACGGCCGATACCTCGCTCGCGCTGATCACGCGCGAACCGGTCGGCGTGGTCGGGGCTATCGTGCCGTGGAACTACCCGATGCTCATGGCATCGTGGAAGATCGCCCCGGCGCTCGCCACCGGCAACAGCGTGGTGTTGAAGCCGTCCGAGAAGTCGCCGCTGACGGCACTGCGGCTCGGCGAACTGGCGCTCGAAGCCGGCCTGCCGGAAGGCGTGCTCAACGTCGTGCCCGGCTACGGCCACGAGGCCGGGCAGGCGCTGGCCCTGCACATGGACGTCGACTGCATCGCCTTCACCGGCTCGACGCGCGTTGGCAAGCAGATCATGCAGTTCGCCGGGCAATCGAACCTCAAGCGCGCGTGGACCGAACTCGGCGGCAAATCGCCGCTGATCGTGTGCGCCGACGTGGCCAACCTCGACCGCGCGGTCGATGCCGCGATCGGCTCGATCTTCTACAACCAGGGCGAGAGCTGCAACGCACCGTCGCGCCTGTTCGTGGAAAGCTCGATCAAGAACGAATTCCTCAAGCGTGCGCTGGCCAAGGTGCCGGAGCATGCGCCGGGCGATCCGCTCGATCCGCAGACGGCGATGGGCGCACTCGTCGACGACACGCAGTTGCAGACCGTGTTGCGCTACATCGATGCCGGCGTCTCCGAAGGCGCGAAGCTGCTCGCCGGCGGCGAGCGTGCGCGCGTCGACAGCGGCGGCTTCTACGTGCTGCCGACCATCTTCGACAACGTGCGCAACGACATGACGATCGCGCGCGAAGAAATCTTCGGCCCGGTGCTCTCGGTGCTCGCCTTCGACGACGTGGCCGAGGCGGTGCGCATGGCCAACGCCACCAGCTACGGGCTGCAGGCCTCGGTGTGGACGCGCGACATCAACAAGGCGCACAAGGTGGCACGTGCGCTGCGCGCCGGCACGGTGCACGTCAACCAGTACGACGAGGACGACATCACCGTGCCCTTCGGCGGCTACAAGCAATCGGGCAACGGCCGCGACAAATCGCTGCATGCGCTCGACAAGTACACCGAACTCAAGACGACCTGGATCAGACTCGAGTGAGAAATCGCCGCTGACCCTGCTGCGCGGCCCGATCCCGGCCCTGCGAAGCACGACGTACCCGACGGTACGACTGCGCTTCTCGAACCGGGCTCGGGCCGCTCGCGACGGTTTTCCGGTGGTTTCCAATTTTTTGGAATGACGAACATGGCAAGCAATCAGGATCTCCACCAGCGGCGCCTCGCCGCCACCCCGCGCGGCATTTCCGTGATGGGCAACTTCTTCATCGACCGCGCCGAAAACGCCGAAATGTGGGACGTCGAAGGCCGTCGCTACATCGACTTCGCCGGCGGCATCGCGGTACTCAACACCGGCCACCGCCATCCCAAGGTGATGGCGGCGATCCGCGACCAGCTCGAACGCTTCACGCATTCCTGCTACCAGGTCGTGCCCTACGAGGGTTACGTCACCCTCGCCGAGAAGATCAACGCGCTCACCGTCGGCAGCTACGCCAAGAAGACCGCGCTGTTCTCCACCGGCGCCGAGGCGACCGAGAACGTGGTCAAGATCGCGCGCGCCGCCACCAGGCGCTCGGCGGTGATCGCCTTCTCCGGTGCCTTCCACGGCCGTTCGATGATGGCTGCCGCGCTCACCGGCAAGACCAATCCGTACAAGCTCGGCTTCGGCCCGTTTCCCGGCGAGATCTACCATGCGCCGTTCCCGATCGCGATCCACGGCGTGACGGTGCAGGACTCGCTCGACTACATCCAGCACCTGTTCAAGTCCGACATCGAACCGGCGCGCGTCGCCGCCATCATGCTCGAACCGGTGCAGGGCGAGGGCGGCTTCTACGTCGCGCCGCCCGACCTGATGCGCGGCCTGCGCGCGATCTGCGACGAGCACGGCATCCTGCTCTGTGTCGACGAGGTGCAGACCGGCTTCGGCCGCACCGGCAAGTGGTTCGCCATGGAACACCACGACGTGCTGCCCGACATCACCTGGATGGCCAAGAGCCTCGCCGGCGGCACCACGCTGTCGGCCGTCTGCGGCCGTGCCGAGATCATGGACGCCCCCGCGCCCGGCGGCCTCGGCGGCACCTACGCCGGCAATCCGCTGGCGGTCGCCGCGGCCCATGCGGTGATCGAGGTGATCGAGGAAGAGGGCCTGCTCGAACGTTCGCACGTGCTCGGCTCGAAGCTCGGCCGCCGCCTCGACAAACTCGCCGCCGAGGTGCCGCAGATCGCCGACGTGCGCGGCCTGGGCTCGATGGTTGCGGTCGAGTTCAACCACGCCGGAACGCGCAAGCCGGACCCGGATTTCACCAAGCGCGTGCAGACGCTCGCGCTGGAGCGTGGCCTGATCCTGCTGACCTGCGGGGTGTATTCCAACGTGGTGCGCTTCCTCTACCCGCTGACCACGCCCGACGCCATCTTCGACGAGGCGCTCGGCATCATCGAGGAATCGATGCGCATCGCCTCGCGCGACGCATCCTGAGGCCGCAGTCCGCCATGCAGCGCGAACACGCCGTCGTCGATGCCCTGCGCGCCCGCCTGGCGGAGCAGGGCGTGCGCTACCTGTTCGCGCAGTTCACCGACATCCACGGCGCGGCCAAGGGCAAGACGATCCCGCTCGACCACCTGGGCGACCTGTTCGCGGCCGGCGCCGGTTTCGCCGGGCCGTCGATCTGGGGCACGGCGCTGCCGCGCCACGGCGCGCGCTCCGAGTATTACGGCCGCGGCGACGCCGCCACCGCGCTGCCGCTGCCCTGGCTGCCCGGCCATGCGCGCATCGTGCTCGACGGGTTCGTCGACGGCCAGCCGTTTCCGCTTTGTCCGCGCCAGTTGCTGCGCGCCCAGGTGCGCCGGCTTGCCGAGCGTGGCCTCGTGCTCAACGCCGGGCTGGAGCCGGAATTCTTCCTGCTCAAGCGCGATAGCGTCGGCCGCCTGCATCCGGCCGACGCCGGCGACCGCCTCGACAAGCCCTCCTACGACTACAAGTCGCTGACGCGCCAGCAGGCCTTCGTCGTCGAACTCTCCGACAGCCTCAAGGCATGCGGCTTCGACGTGTTCCAGATCGACCACGAAGATGCCGCCGGCCAGTACGAGCTCAACTACCACTATGCCGATGCGCTGACCGCGGCCGACCGCCACATGCTGTTCAAGATGGCGGCGCACTCGATCGCCGAATCGCTCGGCTACGTGTTCAGCATGATGCCCAAGCCCTTTGCCGACATGCCGGGCAGCGGCCTGCACTTCCACATTTCGCTGGCCGATGCCGACGGGCGCAACCTGTTCGCCGACGCCGGGCAGTCGCACGGGCTTTCGGCCACCGGCCGCGCCTTCCTCGCCGGGCTGCTGCAGCACGCGCCGGCGCTGTGTGCGCTGTGCGCGCCGACGGTGAATTCCTACAAGCGGCTGGTGGTCGGCGAATCGCGCTCCGGCACCACCTGGGCGCCGGCGCACGTGAGCTGGGGCGACAACAACCGGACCACGCTGGTGCGCGCGGTGGCGGGGCGCATGGAATGGCGCCTGCCCGACAGCTCGGCGAATCCCTATGTTGCGCTCGCCGCGGTGATCGCCGCCGGGCTCGACGGCATCGACCGCCAACTCGAACCGCCGCCGCCGATCGACGACGATCTCTACGAACTGCCGCCCGACGAACTCACGCGCCGCGGCGCCACGCTGCTGCCGCAGAACCTCGGCGAGGCGGTCGCCGCGCTGGGCACCGACAACTTGCTCGGCGACGCATTGGGCGCCGAGTTCGTCGCCGAATTCCTGCGCCTCAAGCGCAACGAGTGGATCGAATTCTCGCGCGCCGTGCACGCGTGGGAGACCGACCGCTACGCCGATTTCTTCTGAGCGGGCGCCTTGTGTAGCCGAATCGCGCCGCACCCGCCGCCGACATTGAACCGACCACCGACACTTCAGCCATGACCACTTCCACCCACCTCGACCTCGACCCGTTCTGGATGCCCTTCACCGCCAACCGCCAGTACAAGGCGGCGCCGCGCCTGCTGGTCTCGGCCAAGGGCATGTACTACACCAGCCACGACGGCCGCCAGATCCTCGACGGCACCAGCGGCCTCTGGTGCTCCAACGCCGGCCACTGCCGCGACGAAATCGTTGCCGCCATCCAGCAGGCCGCCGCCACGCTCGACTTCGCGCCGACCTTCCAGATGGGCCATCCGCTCGCCTTCGAGGCCGCGGCCAAACTCGCGCAGATCACGCCGGCCGGGCTCGACCGCATCTTCTTCACCAACTCGGGATCGGAATCGGTCGACACCGCGCTGAAGATCGCACTGGCTTACCACCGCGCGCGCGGAGAAGGGCAGCGCACGCGCTTCATCGGCCGCGAGCGCGGCTACCACGGCGTGGGATTCGGCGGCATCTCGGTCGGCGGCATTCCGGGCAACCGCAAGGCCTTCAGCGGCGCGCTGCTGCCGGCGGTGGACCACCTGCCGCACACGCACGACCTCGCCCACAACGCCTTCACGCGCGGCCAGCCGGGGTGGGGCGCGCACCTCGCCGACGAGCTCGAGCGCCTGGTCACGCTGCACGACGCGTCGACCATTGCCGCCGTCATCGTCGAGCCGATGGCCGGCTCCACCGGCGTGCTGATCCCGCCCAAGGGCTACCTCGAACGCCTGCGCGCCCTCTGCGACAAGCACGGCCTGCTGCTGATCTTCGACGAGGTGATCTGCGGCTTCGGCCGCCTCGGCACTGCGTTCTCGGCACAGAAGTTCGGTGTGGCGCCCGACATCATGACGCTGGCCAAGGCCGTCAACAACGCCACCGTGCCGATGGGCGCGGTCGCCGTGCGCCGCGCGGTGCATGACGCCGTGCTCGCCGCCGCGCCCGAAGGCGCCATCGAGTTCTTCCA
>JAEUNL010000069.1 GCA_016791115.1 Rhodocyclaceae bacterium | reverse complement strand
TTGCCGGTGCCGACGAGCAGACGGGACGAATAGGTCTGGCCGGCGATGATCAGCGGATCGTTCATGGTGTTTCTCAGTGTGATTCAGCCGCCGCCGACGGCGACGACGATTTCGATGCGGTCGCCTTCGGCGAGCACGGTCCGCGCATGCAGGCCGCGCGGCACAATCTCGCCGTTGCGTTCCACGGCAACTCGCTTGCCGGCGAGGCCGCGCTGTTCGAGCAGCGCCGCGACGGCAAGGCCGCGGGCGAGGCTCAGGGCCTCGCCATTCACGACCACACCGATGGCTTCCTGCAGACTTGCGTTGGGCGCTTGCACCCCGGAAGTCTAGCACGGGGGGTGCAAGCGCCCGAGGGCGCGAGCCGCTCGCGGCTACGGATGCGGCACGACCTGGAGCAGCGCAGCGATCAGGCGATCGACGTCGGCGGTCGAATGGAACAGGTGTGTCGACACGCGCAGCGGCGCCGACAGCGCATCCGCGGCCGCATTCGCCTCCGGATCGGAGCGCAGCGAATGCGGCACGCGGTTGTTGCGGATCACGATCTGGTGCGCGCTGCGCATCGTCGCCACCGCGGCGGACGACGCCGTGGCCTGCGCCTGCGCCTCGGCTGCGGACAGGTCGACGTTGTAGTCGTAGCCCGCGGAGAACGGGTTGAACGATGTCAGCCCGGTGCGCGCGGCAAGTTTCGGATTGCGCTTGTAGGGCACCGACAGCGCTTGCGGTCCCCAGATGTCGACGATGCGCGCACGCAGGTACTGCGCCAGCGCCACGACGTACTCCTCGATCGCCTGCCTGCCCCAGCCGTCCCACAGCTGGCAGGCTTCGGCCAACGCCTTCTGCGAGGGGCGGCTGCCGTTGCCGACGAGTTGCAGGATCGCCGCGATGTTGTCGTCCGGATTGCGGCTTCCGTTGAGCAGGATCGGCGTGGCGCCATAGATCAGCGTGTTGGTCGGAAAGTAGGTCGGCAGCGCAGTGGTATTGCTGTAGCCCGGCACATTGATCGGCACGGTCGGCGACGGTACGCCGAACGGCGCCAGATCGCTGGTTGGCGCATTGCGGACATAGGGGGCCGCCGAAAATCCGTTGCGGATGTACATGAAGCCGGTCTGCCCCGGGCCGCACTGCCACTTGTGGCCAGCGCCCGAATAGAAGTCGCAGCCCATGTCATGCAGGTCGAGCGCGAGCATGCCGGGGCCGTGCGCGCCATCGACGATGGAGATCACGCCATTGCGCGCAGCCCAGCGGCACAGATCCTTCTCCGGCAGGCGAGCCCCGGTGAGGTAGACCGGCGACGAGAAGAGGATCGCCCGCGTGCGCCGGTTTAGCTGATCGCGGAAGCGTTTCATCACGGTGTTCTCGCTGACGGCGTCGTTGGTCGGCAATCCGACCTCTCGCACCACCACGCCGAAGCGGTCGCGAACCATCGCCGCGGCGGATTTGCCGGCGTCTTCCTCCATGTTGGTGGTGATGATCTCGTCGCCAGGCTGGAACTGCAGGCCCATGATGATGCGGCACAATCCATCGGTGGTATTGAAGCTCAGCGTCAGCTCGTACGGATCGCAGCCGAAACCGGGGGCGATCGCATTGCGCATCGCCTGCTGGCCGAAGAAGTAGGCGGTCGGGTTGGAGGCGATGTCCTGGTAATCCGCCGCCGCGTGCTGCACGACCTGCGTCGGCGAGGCGCCAGTGGTACCGATGTTCATGTACAGCAACCCCGGCGCAAACCCGAACGCCGGCGCATAGGGGCTGCCTGCGGGGCTACCCGTGGCGGCCACGGCGTCGCCCACGGCGCCCGCAAAGGGTATCGCCCCCATCCCCGCCGCTGCGGCAGCCCCCATGCCGAACAGCTTGAGAAACTCGCGTCGCGCATCATGGATGCGTTCCGCGCCGGCAAGCGCCGCATCGCGCGCGGCCGACACCATTCCCGCCTGCAGATCATCGTTGTTCGAGCTGCCCATTTCATCCTCCCGTAGCGTGTGATGGATTCCTTCGACTGCCATGGCCGGCGGCTCAGCCGGCCTCGATGGCAGACGGATATTGCCGAATGCATCAACGGGGGACAATATGTCTCAAGGCATAGCGCGCGATGTTCTGGCAAAACCTTGTGTCGCATCTGCAGGTTCGGGAAGCCCGCGTGGATCGCACGCAGCGCCACGGGCGAAACGCGCCGGGAACGCACCATCGAGCCGGGATTCGGCTAGAATCCGGCCTTCAGGCGGGTGTAGTTCAATGGTAGAACGGCAGCTTCCCAAGCTGCATACGAGGGTTCGATTCCCTTCACCCGCTCCAGTTCATGCGGGCGCGGTGAGCCGTGCACCGTTTCGCTTTCCCGGGTTGGAATCAGTCCCCGGGCGACAGGTCCTCGAGCGCAGCGTCGGTACGATCGACGAGATCCTGTGCCGACATCTGTGCGAGTTCGGTGCGACCCGGCACAAGTTCGACGCGGCAACCGCCCCTGGAACCACACATCACCGCCGCGGCAAGCTGGCGCACGAAAGCCATGTCGGTCGCTTCGGTATGCAGCGGAATCAGCACCGTACGCCCCGCGAGCACGCCCGGTTGATCACGCAGCACATGCAAGATGGCCGGCAGGCGGCTCCGGCGCGACACGCCCTGTGCATCGTCGATCGGCGCAGACGTAGCGGAATCGGCGGGATCCATACGCTCGGCGAGCGGGGGCGTTTGCAGCCGGCAAGCAATCGACGTCTCGCGATCGTACGCGCACGACCACACCACCGGTTCCTGCGCCGCGCCGGCAAGGCCGGCGTACAGCCCCAGCAGCGCGAGCAGCGCGATCGGGATCATCAGGGTATCGAAACGCGGAATTCGGATGGGGTTCTGCACGATGTATCGCCTCGTCGTCTGGGTTCCGGAACGAGCCGGTGCGAACGGTCCGACGCGGTTTCAGTCATAGCGGCGTGAGACGGCCGACGCGCGCGGGCGAGCCTCCGCCGCGGCGCGATCGACGATCCGGCGGCTCCGCTGCCATGGGATGGATTCCTCCATGCCGTTAGGCCGGTGACTTTGCGCCCCCGCCTTTCGGTCGGGTTTGCCCTTGTCGGATACGTAATGCCTGGTTCGTATTCGGGACACGCCTTGCGCCGTGTCCCATCAGGGACTTCGGCTGCTTGACCGGTGACTTGAGCGCCGAACGCGCCGCTGCGTGACACACATCACGAACACGATCGGCGGGCAGCCGAACTTATGCTCCACACCTCATATTTGAGCTGTGTCGCGGCCTGCCTATACTCGGCTGACGTTTTTGCCCGGTCGATCATGCCGCATCCCTTTCACCTCGCAGTCCTGCTGGCCACTTCCATGTTGACCGGCTGCGCCGCGTCCGGCGGCAAGCCGGTCGTCCAGCCCCAGGCAATGGCCTGCGATGCGCTGCCGGCGGAACTGGAAGCGGAGCGCAGCGCCTGGGGCGCTGCGGGCACGACGCTGAGCGCAGCCCCCGCAGCGGGCACGCCCCCGCCGGTCGTCACACTCATCCGCACCAGGCTCAAGCTCCAGCCGCAGGCCCGGCTCAAACCGGTCGCCCTGGCCAAGGCCGAAGCCAATCCGCCCGGAACGCACGGTGGCCTGATGGCGTTCGCGCCGGGACGCGGCGGCGTGTTCCGCTTCTCAGCCAGCGACCGCGCCTGGATCGAGCTGATCGACCGCGCGACGGGCACGCCGCTCGCGCCGATCAGCTCGGACAAGCGTCTGCGCTGTTTCGGCATCCCGAAAGCGTTGTTGTTCGAACTCGCACCAGGTCATGACTACCTGCTGCAGATCACCGCTTCGGCCGGCAGCGAGCTTGATCTGCTGATAGCCCAGGCTGCGAAGTGACCGATACGGACGGAGTAGAATTGCGCGACGTATCATTCACGAAAGAGGCTCGGCATGAAAGTCAGCGCACGCAACCAGCTCAAGGGCACGGTGAAGAAGATCATCCACGGCAGCATCAACAGCGAAGTAACGCTGGAGATTGCGCCGGGCGTCGAAATCACCGCACAAGTCACCTCCACGTCGGTCGGTTCGCTCGGCCTCAAGGAAGGCAGCACCGCCTACGCCCTGATCAAGGCCGACAGCGTCATGGTCGGCGTCGAGCACTAAGCGCCCGTCCGATCCGCTGCGCGGGCGAGCCGTCCGCGCAGACTTCGATTCCCTCCCGCATTCGATCAGCCGCGCGGCATGCCGCCGTGCGGTTCTTCGTTCGTTCACCCGTCCGATGAGCACACTGTCGGAGGCCTTTTCCACCTCGTTCGCGCTGATGGGCGGGCTCGATGCCAAGCTGCTCGGCATCGTCGGGCTCTCGCTCAAGGTCAGCCTCACGGCGGTGCTGTTCGGCTCGCTGATCGGCCTGCCGCTGGGTGCGGCCGTGGCGGTCGGGCGCTTTGCCGGGCAAGCGCCGGTCACTGTGCTGCTCAACGCCTTCATCGGCCTGCCGGCGGTGGTGGTCGGCCTGCTCGTCTACCTGCTGCTGTCGCGCGCCGGGCCGCTCGGGCAGTTCGGCCTGCTGTTCACGCCAACCGCGATGGTGATTGCGCAGACCGCTCTGATCACGCCGCTGATCGCGGCTTTTACGCGGCAGATCGTCGCCGACGCTTGGCGCGAGTACCACGAGCAACTGCAGTCGCTCGGTGCGGGCACCCTGCGCGCCACCTTCACGCTGCTGCACGACACGCGCTTTTCACTCGTCACCGTCGTACTCGCCGCGTTCGGCCGCGCGATCGCGGAGGTCGGCGCGGTGATGATCGTCGGCGGCAACATCGACGGCGTCACCCGCGTCATGACTACCACCATCGCGCTCGAAACCAGCAAGGGCGATCTGCCGCTGGCGCTGGCACTCGGCCTGATCCTGGTCGGCATCGTCGTCGTGGTGAATGCCAGCGCCCACCTCACGCGCCAGTGGGCGCAGCGCCACTATGGCTGAAACCGGCAACGGCATGTTTCCGCTGGTCATGTGCAACGTCGGTTTCGCAGCGGGAGACCGGGCCATCCTGCGCGACGTCAACCTGACGCTCGAAGCCGGACGCCGCACCGTCGTCCTCGGCCCCAACGGCGCCGGCAAGAGCGTAACGCTGCGCCTGCTGCACGGCCTGCTGTGGCCCACCACCGGTGAAATCACCTGGGGCGGCAAGACGGCGCAACCGACGGCGCAGGCCATGGTTTTCCAGCGACCGGTGCTGCTGCGCCGTTCGGCCCTGGCCAACATCGAGTATGCACTCGACCTCGCCGGCGTGCCGCGTGCCGAGCGAACAGATCGCGCCACTGCCGCGCTGGCGCGCGTCGGCCTGCCGCACGTGGCGCAACGCGCCGCACGCGTGCTCTCTGGCGGCGAGCAGCAGCGCGTCGCGCTGGCGCGCGCCTGGGCGCTCGCGCCGCGCATCCTGTTCCTCGACGAACCGACCGCGAGCCTCGACCCGGCCGCCTCGCGCGAAGTCGAACGCATCGTCGCCGACATTGCCGCAAGCGGCACCCGGATCGTGATGATCACCCATCACCTCGGCCAGGCGCGTCGGCTTGCCGACGACATCGTCTTCATGCACGACGGGCGCATCACTGAACACACGCCCGCCGATGTCTTTTTCCGGCAAGCGCAGTCGCGCGAAGCCGACGACTTCCTCAAAGGAGAACTGCCATGAATCCCTCCCGCCGCTCGTTGCTCGGCCTTGCCGCCGCGTTCCTGCTCGGACTTTCCGGTGCGCACGCCGAGGACAAGTTCATCACCGTCGCCTCGACGACGTCGACCGAACAGTCGGGCCTTTTCGGCCACCTGCTGCCGATCTACACGCAGAAGACCGGCGTGCAGGTGCGCGTGGTCGCGCTCGGCACCGGGCAGGCGCTCGACACCGCGCGCCGCGGCGATGCCGACGTGGTGTTCGTGCACGACAAGGCGGCCGAGGAGAAATTCATCGCCGAAGGCTACGGCGTCGAGCGCAAGGAGGTCATGTACAACGACTTCATCCTGATCGGCCCGAAGGACGACGCCGCCAAAGCCACCGGCAAGGACATCCTCGATGGCCTGCGCAAGATCGAAGCCGCCAAGGCGCCCTTCGTCTCGCGCGGCGACAAGAGCGGCACGCACGCCGCCGAGCTGCGCTACTGGAAGGCGGCCGGCATCGATCTCGAAGCCGTCAAAGGCGCCTGGTACAAGGAAACCGGCTCGGGCATGGGGCCGGCGCTCAACACCGCCTCGTCGATGAACGCCTACCTCCTCGCCGACCGCGGCACCTGGCTCAACTTCAAGAATCGCGTCGACCTGAAGATCCTGGTCGAGGGCGACACGCGCCTGTTCAACCAGTACGGCGTCATTCTGGTCAATCCGGCCAAGCATGCGCACGTGAAGAAGGAACTCGGCCAGCAGTTCATCGACTGGCTGGTGTCGGCAGAGGGCCAAAAGGCGATTGCCGACTACAAGATCGGCGGCGAACAATTGTTCTTCCCCAACGCGAAGAAGTGACGAGCATCATGCAACGCACGTTCCTCGTCCTGGCGGCATCCCTCATGCTCTTTTCCGCGACCGGCCTGCGCGCGCAGGACGCACAGGTCGAAACCTATGGCGGCGGCGCGAACCGCTTCTCGCTCGCCACCGGCAGCCCCGGCGAACTCGGCCTGCTCAAGCTGCTGGCCGAAACATTCGCATCCAGGGCCGATGCGCAGATGGTCTGGCACAAGGCCGGCACCGGCCAATCGATGAAGCTGCTGAAGGAAAAGAAGGTCGACATGGTGATGGTGCATGCGCCCGGCCAAGAGGAAACTGCTGTCGCCGAAGGCTGGGCGACGCAGCGCACGCTGATCGGCTCGAACGAGTTCTACATCGTCGGGCCGGCCGCAGATCCGGCACGGATCGCCGAGGCGAAAGGAGCAGCCGACGCCTACCGGCGCATTGCCGCCGCACAGGCAAAGTTCGTCTCGCGCGGCGACAACTCGGGCACGCACCAGAAGGAAATGAGTGTGTGGAAGTCCGCTTCCATCGTGCCGGAAGGCGCGTGGTACATCGTGACCCGGGATTTCATGACCGCGAGCCTCAAGCGCGCGAACGCCGAAGGCGGCTACTTCATGACCGACAGCAGCACCTGGGTGGCAGCGAAGAAGGATGTGCCGCAGCTCAAGGTGCTGTTCCGCGGCGACAAGTCGCTGGTCAACACCTACTCGGCGATGCTCGCCACCGGCGGCACGCCCGGCGAGGCGACTGCACGGCGCTTCATCGAATTCGTCGCATCGGCGGAGGGCCAGCGCATCATCCGCGACTATGGCCGCGAGCGCTACGACGAGCCGCTCTACAACGACGCCGAGTATGCGCGACAATATGTGCATTGAAATCCGGATCGCAATCCAATGAGCGATCTCACCCTGCCCGCCGGAACGCGCGGACGCAAAGCCAGAACGATGAAGCCCGGCCCCCTGCCTTTTTCGCTGCGCGTGAGCTTCAGCCTGTCGCCCGACGACGGGCAGCGCGGCGTCACGCCCGACGACACGCTGTTCCTGCTGCTCGAGGGTGTACGCACGTCCGGCTCGCTGTCTCAGGCGGCACGCGCGCTCGGCATGTCCTACCGCCATGCATGGGGCATGATGCGCGAGAAGGAACAGCAACTCGGCACCGAGCTCATCGTCAAGCAGCGCGGCCGTGGCGCGACACTCACCGCGTTCGGCGCGCGTCTGGTCTGGGCGCAGCAGCGCATCATGTCGCGCTTCGTGCCGGTGGCGGCGAGCCTGGAGGCAGAATTCCTCTCCGAGTTGCAGGAAGACCTGTTCGCCGAGAAGGAAACCCTGCGCCTGCGCGCCAGCCATGACCTCGCGCTGCCGATCCTGCGCGAGGAAATCGAGCATCGCAGCAGCGACGTGTTCGTCGACCTGCGTTTCTCGGGCAGCGAGGAGAACCTCAAGGCGCTCGCCCAGGGCGCCTGCGACATCGCCGGATTCCATTGCGCGCGCAACCAGCGCAAGGGCTCAGTACAGCACATCGGCTACCGGCGCTGGCTCAAGCCGAAGGAACACCGGCTGATCCGCTTTGCCACGCGCGTGCAGGGTCTGATGATGCGCCCTTCACTCGATGGACAGATCAACAGCTTCAGCGACATTGCGCGCGCCGGCCTGCGCTTCATCAATCGCCAGAAAGGTTCCGGCACGCGGCTGGTCACCGACCAGTTCCTGACCGACGAGCGCGTACAACCCCGTCAGATCCTCGGTTATGACCTGGAGGAGTACACGCATCTCGGGGTTGCCACACGCATCGCCGCCGGCGCGGCGGACGTTGGCGTCGGCATCGAAGCCGCCGCGCAACAGATGGGCCTCGCATTCGTGCCGCTGGTGCCCGAGGATTATTTCCTGCTCGTCAACGAAGCGGGCCTTGAGCACGGAACGATCACGACGCTCATTGAGGTGCTCCACGACGCCAGATTCCGTCGACGTGTCGCAAATCTGGCCGGTTACGACACGAGCGATGCCGGCGAAGTCGTGCGACTCACTGCGGCACTGCCCTGGTACATCGCCGGCAGCACTCGAAGCCCGTAACAGCGACTCAAGGTGAATCTCGCGTTACTCGACGACATCGTGTACAAGACGCAGCAAAGGCGGTCGGGCATGCGAAAGGTGTAGCCTTGCGCGACGGGCAAGACGCAGTCAGCCGGCGGGGCGCCCCTCTACCATCTGCGTCCCGAACCCGGCAGAACGCTCACGCAAACATGTCTTCGTACATGGTCTTCGCCCAAGCGAAATCTTCCGGCACCAGTTCCCCGCGCCGCTCGTTGTCGTCCAACTGTACCTGCTCGATCTGACCCCGTTCATCGAGCGAATATTCGAATCCGACATTGATCGCCTCCTGCGGGTCGCCATTGACCCACATGTAGCAGAGATTGTCGGGCAATTTGTATTTGGGATCGCGACCCGCCGCACGTTCCGCAATGTAATAGGCGACGATCCGCGCCAGCCGATTGGCCACGTGACCGCTCTTGGGATAGAAGCGGAAAGTCGGTGCAACGACACCGACCGCGTCGCCGATGACGAAAACGTTCTTGTCGTCGCGCACATGCAGAAATAACGGATCGACATCGGCCCAGCCATTTGGCTTCCCGTCCGGTGTCCGGCCGATCACGTCCGCTTTCCACGCGAGATCGCCAGCCTGGTGGGGGGCCATCAAAATTGCATGCTCGAAAGAAAAATCGCCCGCCGCCGTCTTGATCCGTTTATTGAAAGGGTCGACCGACTTGACATGTGCATTTGGCACATAGGTAATGATGTCCTTGTAAAGCTCCTCGAACGCAGTCCGAAATCCAAGACCGATGGGGCGCACGCCGTCCTTGTGATCGAGAATGATCACCCGTCCCTTGATCTTGCGCGTCTTGAACAACCACGCGATCAGACATGCCCGCTCGTAGGGAGAAGGCGGACAGCGCTGCGGGGGCGGCGGCAGCGTCATGACCAGATCGCCGCCCTTGAATTCCTGGATTGCACGCTTCAACATGAAGTGTTCTGCGTTCGGCACGTAGGCTGCAGGAAACCGTGCCCGCGTCGCCTCGGCGAGTCTGCGGTCATTGTCGAACCAGGCCTCGTAGTTGTAGCGGATTCCCGGCGACAGGATCAGGTAGTCGTAGGCAAGCTCACCGGCCGCAGTGACAACCTTCCTGCGATCCCGCTCGATGGCAAGAATCTCGGTCTGGATGAAACGGTACCCATGCTTTTCCGACACGCGAAGGTAGTCGTGTGTCAGGAAATTGGTATCCACTACATCAATCAGCCACTTGTTGCTCATCGGGCAGGAAAAGAAGACGGGATTTCGTTCGAGCAGCACGACTTCAAGCTGTGGGGCCAGCAAGCGCAGTTGTTTGGCCGCATTGAGACCACCCCAGCCTCCACCGCAAATCACCACACGCTGTCGATCCGACTTTGGCAGGAGCACATCGGCTGGGCGCGTGATCAGGAACGGCATGCCGGTCGCGGCATGGGACAACGTGGAACCGGTCGCGGTGACAGCGGCAAAACTGCCCGATGCGCGCAAGAACTTGCGACGATCGAAGTGCATGGCTTTCCTTTCTTGAAGTGAACTGCGAATTCGGATGATGGCCTTGGCGATTGCTAGAAAGTCAGGGTGGCCCATTGCGGGTCGAGGCTGCGCCCAACGAATGCGGTCGCGCCGGCGCGACCGGCCAAATTGGCTATGAGTTCGGCATGATCGAGTCCGTATGCAGCGAGCGCGCTGGAGCATGCGAGGAATTTCGCACCATGATCAGCCGCATGCCGCATGTGGTCGGCTATGGTGGTTTCATCGTGATCGCTGGCACGCAGCGCGGCCGCGCAGCCCGGAACCAGCAGCAGGACGGACCGCGCGGCGAAGTACACTTCCACCTCCGCATCCAGCGCGGCCGCGGCGGCAGCGTGGAAGAACGGCGTGGCGCATAGCTCGGGCCGTGTCGGATCGCAGGCCCAGAGCAAGATCGCCAATTTGTGCAACGACGGTTCAGACATCGTAGCCATCGTCACGATAGGTCTGCCACGCGCGCTCCATCGCCAGCGCGACAGCGGGTCCATGCACCAGCAGCCCGCTGTCGCGCATCCAGTCATCCGCCCGAATGCGCGCCATCCAGCCCTTGCCATAAGGATCCCGGTTGACCAGCATCGGCGCCTGCTCCAGGAAAAGATTCGACTCGGTCAGGACGCCACCGACCGGCGATTTGGCGGAAATGATCGTCTTGAACAGTTCGATAGCGCCGAATGACCGGCCGCGCTCGATGCGCTCGCCGATGCGCTTCGGCATGAACGCCACAATTTCCCCGGCCAGAGCAGCGCCAAGCGACGTCGCACCGACGCGGATCAGCCCGTCGTCGTCGCGTCGCGCCCACATGTCGAACTCCACGAGATAGTGGAGCGCATCGGGAAAATCGTAGCCACGCACCTGCATGGCTAGCGCAATGTCTGGCGGAAGAGAATGGGAGTCGAACCCACCCGGCGACGCGAGGCGCCGCCAACCGGGTTTGAAGCCCGGCCGCCCCACCAGGGACGATTCTCTTCCTTCATGAAGTCGGCCTCGCCTGTGCCGGCGGCGTCGCCACCGTCAGCGCCTGCAAGGGATGGTTGGCGCGCAGCACGTGCTTGTCATCGCCGCGCGCGCGGATTCGCCGTGTGAAACCGATGCGATCGAAAAACTCGAGCACCTGGATGGCCCGCTTGCGGCCCAATCCGGTGCGGTCGCGAAAAACCGCGGCACGCAGTTCACCCGACTCCGCCTGGATGGATTGTGCGATTACCGCCAGTTTCGAGATGGCGAGCGCATCGTAGAACAGATCGCGCACGATCTGGTACACGATGCCGCTCTTGGCGAGGCGGTTGAGCAGCACACGCGTATGCATCTCCGGCTGGCCGATCGCCGCCGCGATGTCGCGCACCCAGGGTGGATCGAATGGTGTCTCGGCGAGGAGCGGCCGGATCCGTTCGGCAAAGACGCGCTCCTGCTCCGACAGCCGCACCGCATGCTCGGGCTGCATCAGCCAGGCACCCTGTCGCGCAAGCCGCCCGGCCCGTACCAGAGCATCGGCCGTGGCCTGGACCACGGCGGCCTCAACGCGGGGAAAGCTCATGCGGGCCAGCCGTGCCAGGTCCACGCCGGGTTCATCGGGATTTCGCGCATGAAACGCATCCACCGCCGCCACCACGCTGTCCGCGAGCCGCATCCAGTGCGCCGGTGCAAAAGCGAGATCGACACCACTTTGCCGCACGCGTCGATGCTCGACATCGTGGATAAGCCGCTCGACGTCGACCACGCCCCATGACCGACCCAGCGCATCGAGGTCGACGCCGGCCGTCGCCTGTTGCAGGACATCGGCAAACCGCGTCCGCGTGTCAGGCCCGTCCAGCGCAGCAAGCAGTGCAAGCCGCTCCTGCGTTCTGCGATAGCGAACTGGCGCCATCGGGTCGAGCACCACGCCGCCGCCCATCGTGTGGGCGGCGGAAGCATCGCGCAGCACGACGCGGTCGCCCGCCCAAAGGCCGAGCCCGTCCTGCAGCACCACCTGCAGCAACGCGGTCGCTCCGGGTGCGAGCGATTCGACATCGAGTAAAGCGATACGCCCGATTGCATGCGCCGCGCCAACATGCAAATGCACCGCCGCCCCCGAGCGCAACGGCTTCGGCGCATCGGGAAACAGTTCCACACGCACATCGACGCGCTCGCTGGCCGAGGCAATTCGCGGATCGGTGACCCATTGCCCGCGCGCCACCTCGGCAACCTCGATACCTGCAAGGGCAAGCGCACAGCGATCCCCGGCCCGGCCGCGTTCCGACGCGCGATTCTGCGCACGCAGGCTGCGAACCCGCGCCCTGCGATCACCCGGCACGATCCGCACCTCGTCGCCGACGCGCACTTCGCCCGCAAACACGGTTCCGGTAACGACGGTGCCCGCACCTTCGAGAGTGAACACCCGATCCACAGCGAGCCGGAAACCGCCTTCGGCAGCCGTTCGACGAAACCGGGCATGCGCATCAAGGAGGTAGCCGCGCAATACATCGACGCCTTCTCCGGTGATGCTGCTGACGGGAAAGGACGGCGCATCTGCAAGGCGGGTGGCGGAAAGCAGGTGGCCAACCTCCACTGCGACCTCACGCACGCGCTCCGCGGGCACACGATCGATCTTGGTGATCGCACACGCTCCCTGCGTCACGCCAAGAAGGTGAAGCACGGCAAGGTGCTCCCGCGTCTGCGGCATCACGCCATCGTCTGCGGCGACGACCAGCAGGCCGAAGTCGATGCCCGTCGCACCGGACAGCATGGTATGGACAAAACGTTCGTGCCCCGGAACATCGATGAAGCCAAGTGGCGTCGAACCATCTACGGGAAGGTAGGCGTACCCGAGTTCGATCGAAATGCCGCGCTTCTTCTCCTCGGGGAGACGGTCGGTATCGACACCCGTCAAGGCGCGAACGAGTGCCGTTTTGCCGTGGTCGATATGGCCCGCCGTGCCGACGATCATGCGCCACCGCCGAAAGTCAATCGATCGAGCTGCGCAACGAATTCCGCTTCATCCTCGAGGCAACGCAAATCCAGCAGAAGCGCTCCTTCGGAAACGCGCCCGACGACGGGAATCGGCAACGCCCGCAACGCGTCCGCCAGCGCAATGAGTGCGGATCCGCGCCGGCGCTCGACACAGGACGGACGAATCGAGAAGCCGGCACTCGGAAGTCGCTCGACCGGCAAGGAACCGCTTCCGATCTGGCTTTTCAGCGAAACAATCTCCATGTCATACCGCTGTCCAAGCGCATTGCGCAGCGCCGGCTCGATGCGACGCGCCATGTCCAGCATGTCCTGCGCGTCGCGCGCCAGCAAGCGCAGGGTCGGCAATCGCTCTGCGAGCGATTCCGGATGGCGATAAAGCGCCAGGGTTGCTTCGAGCGCGGCGACGACGAGCTTCGAAACCCGCAGCGCCCGCTTGAGTGGATGCTTCTTGATGCGGGCGATCAAATCGCGCCGCCCGACGATCAGACCCGCCTGCGGACCGCCGAGCAACTTGTCGCCCGAGAAGGTGACGACGTCGACACCGGCCTCCAGCATGTCCTGTGGCAGCGGTTCCTTCGGCAAACCCCAGAGGGACAGGTCCACCAGGCTGCCGCTGCCCAGATCGCTGGCCAGCGGCAGGCCGGCAGCGTGGGCGATGCTTGCAAGCTCCGCTTCGCCGACCGCCGCAGTGAATCCCTCGATCGCATAGTTGCTGGTATGCACCTTCATCAGCAGCGCCGTACTCGCACTGATGGCGTTCTGGTAGTCCCGCGCGTGGGTCCGGTTGGTGGTACCGACTTCGACCATGCGGGCCCCCGCCGAGGCCATCACGTCGGGCATGCGGAAGGCACCGCCGATCTCCACGAGTTCGCCACGCGATACCAGAACCTCCCGCCCTGACGCCAAAGCGGCGATGGTGAGCAGCACTGCGGCCGCGTTGTTGTTGACCACCGTTGCGGCTTCGGCCCCGGTCAATTCGCACAAGAGCGCTTCGACGAGGGTGTCGCGGTCGCCGCGCTCGCCGGAATCGACGTCGTACTCCAAGTTGTTCGGCGCACCCATCGTGCGCGCGATATGCTGGATCGCCTGATCGGCGAGCAAAGCGCGGCCCATGTTGGTATGGAGCACGGTGCCGGTCAGATTGATCATGCGCCGCAGCCTGGGCGCCAGACGCCCAACGACATGGGCACGCACCGCAGCCACCAGCGCATCGTCTTCAGCATAACGGGCGACGTCCCCCGCTGGGGCAGCCCGTAGTTGCGCGAACACGGCACGCACGGCATCGACGACGAATCGATGCCCGTGCGATGCGACCATTGCCGCAACGGCCTCGTGCTTCAGGAAACGGTCAACCGAGGGCAGGCGGATCTGCGTTGCCCCGGAGCGGTGGACCACCGACTCGACGGGTCTGCTCATGCATTACCCCGGCGGTGCAGCACCGGAAACCGACACGATCGCATGCGCAGGACCGTCATCGGAATCGTCACTGCCGTGAATCAGCATGAAGTTCACGCCGACGAGACGCTTGCCATGCTCTTCGGCCACCAGAATGTCGAGGGCAAGCGAAGCGAGGTCATCCGCAATCGGATCGAGGTTCGGCTCCTTGTCCTGATAGAAGATCTTTCGGTAGGCTCCGCATTCGTCGCAGCATTCGGCCTTGACGGCATCGGAGGCTCCCTCGATGCCGTAATAGTGAATCCCCTTGGTGGTTTCGCAGTTGGTGCACTTGATCCGTACGTAATTCCATTCCGCCTCGCACAAGGCGCAATGGAGATAGCGCTGACCGGATGCGTCGCCCTCGACCCGGACAACGCTGGCCGTGGGGCGGGATCCGCAACACGGGCATAGCGTCCCGACCTCGAGCGGGTGGAAGCTTTGCGTTCCCAGCGCAGCGACCATATGCGCCCAGTAGACCTGCAGGGCTGCACCGATCAGCGGCGCGTGTGCAGGATCGAGGCCGACCGTGATGCCGGCCAGCAACTTGGAGGCTTGCGCCTCGAAATACTCGTCCCGCATGCCTTCCAGCCTGACGACCAGTTGACGCTGGTCGGCTCCGACATCGTCGGCAATTCGGCGGAGCATGCGGCGCAACAGATCGCACCACATGGGATCGCGCCGATGGCTGAATGCGACCAGCGGCGGCATGCGGTGCTCGCGCGCACGCGCCAGATGGGCGGGCGACGGAAGCGTCAATGGCGGCATGTTTGCCATTGACGCCTGCTGCGCGTCGGCAATGACCGCAACGAACTGCAGGTAATCGCCCAGCGGATGGGATTGCGCCAATTGCCGCAACCGGCTCGCCCGTCGTCCGAAATGCACGCTGGTGTTGGGCAGCCTCAAGAACGGCACCTCGCCTGCGCGTCCCGCAGCGATCTGCTCGGCTTGCAACAGTCGATGAACTTCAGTCATCGGCGGCTCTTTGTCGAAAAATGCCGCCGGGGATACCCGGCGGCGAAGCGTTTCGAGATCATCCGTTGCGCGTCATTTCGCGGTGCCAGGCCGGATGGTGTTTCCGGGCCCAGGCTTCGCTGACCGATCCCCGCGTCATTGCCCGAATGGTGCCCTTGACCCAGATCGCGGCGTAGACATGCACGATGACACCGATGATCAGGACCGCCGCCGACAAGGCATGGAGCAGGACCGCGAGGCGGCGCAGGCCGATGGGGAACGCGTCGGCGAACCACGGCTGCCAGAACATGATGCCCGACACGAGCAGCACGAACATGCAGGCCACCATGATCCAGAACAGCACCTTCTGCCCACCGTTGTAGCGTCCCACGTTCTGCAGGGTCTCTTCATGCCCCGACACCACTTCGGACACCGCGGTCAGCCATTTCTTGTCGGCCTCGGTGATCTTGTTGTGGTGCCAGACCTTCAGCATCAGTCCGGCAAAGGAGAGAAACATCAGCACACCGAGGAAGGGATGCAGGATGCGCGTCCATGGCCCGCCACCGAAGAAATTGGTCAGCCAGAACATCGACGGATGGAAAAACGCCAGCCCCGAAAGCCCGGCCATGAAGAACAGGATGGCAATCACCCAGTGATTCATGCGCTCCCGTTCCGAATAGCGCTGGATCATCTTGCTCATGACGCCTCCCTTTCCTTGGCTTCCGCGTCCGCATCGTTCGGGCCGACCTTGAGGTAGTGCAGCAGTCCGCCGAGTACCGCCGCCCCCATGCCGAGCAGCGCGAGTGGTTTCAGGCCGCCCTTCCATAGCGACACCACCGGGCTGATCGAGGCATTCAACGGCAGCCCCTCAAGTTCCGGCTTGTCGGCATGCTTGAGCACGTACATCACATGCGTACCGCCCACGCCTTCGGGGTTGTAAAGCCCGGCATTCTGGAAGCCGCGATCCTTCAGCTCGGCTGCCCGCTTGTTGCCATAGGCCACCATGTCTTCCTTGGTGCCGAAGCCGATGGCGCCCGTCGGACAGGTCTTCACGCATGCCGGCTCGAGGCCGACCGAGACGCGATCCGAACACAGCGAGCACTTGTAGGCCTTGCTGTCCTTCTTCGAAATGCGCGGGATGTTGAACGGGCAGCCGGTCACACAGTTACCGCAGCCGATGCACGCATCCTGATGGAAGTCGACGATGCCATTGCCGTACTGAACGATGGCACCGGGCGACGGACAGGCTTTCAGGCAGCCCGGATCCTCGCAATGCATGCAGCCGTCCTTGCGGATCAGCCACTCGAGGTTGCCGGCCTGCGGTTCGACTTCGAAGAAACGCATCACCGTCCATGAACTGGGCGACAGGTCGGCCGGGTTGTCGTACACGCCGATGTTCTGGCCCACCTCGTCGCGCAGGTCGTTCCAGTTCATGCACGCGACCTGGCAGGCCTTGCAGCCGATGCACTTGGACTCGTCGATGAGCTTCGCGACCTGCGGGACCTGCCGCACCGAGGGGCTCGGGGTGGTGGTGGCGGAGCGCGCCGCCACATCGAGACTTTGCAGATTTGCCATGTTCGTCTCCCTCCCTCAAGCCTTCTCGATGTTGACCAGGAAGGCCTTGAACTCCGGTGTCTGCGAGTTCGCGTCCCCGACGAATGGCGTCAGCGCGTTGGCGAGATAACCGTTCTGCGTCACCCCCTTGAAGCCCCAGTGGATCGGAATGCCGACGTGGTGCACCTTCTTGCCGTTGACGTCCAGTCCCTTCATGCGCTTGGTGACGACGCACGCGGCAATCACTTCGCCACGGTTGGACTTCACCTTGACCTTGTCGCCGTGCTTGATGCCCTTCTCCTTTGCCAGCTCCTCGCCGATCTCGACGAAAGGCGCCGGCTGCACGACGGCATTGCTGCGCGCATGCTTGGTCCAGAAGTGCTGGTGCTCGGTCAGGCGATACGTCGTGGCCGCGTACGGGAAGTCCGCTGCCTTGCCGAAGGCCTCCATGTCACCCTTGTAGACGCGAGCAGCGGGGTTGGATACCGCCTTCGCGTTGTTCGGGCACATCAGGTTCACGCCCACCGGCGTCTCGAACGGCTCGTAATGCTCGGGGAACGGCCCCTCACTCATGCCGATGGCGTGCAGACGCGCCACGCCTTCCGGGTTCATGATGAAGGCGCCCACACCCTGGTCCGGCGCCGCGTCGGGCCGCATGTCGGGCACATCCGCGCCGCCCGCCCACGAGGTGCCATTCCATGCCAGATACTTGCGGCTGGGATCCCACGGCTTGCCGTCCTTGTCCGCGCTGGCGCGGTTGTACAGGATGCGGCGGTTTGCCGGCCAGCTGAAGCCCCAGTTCGGGAACACGCCGAGGCCCGTCGGATCGGCGGTATCGCGCCGCGCGGTCAGGTTCCCCGCCTGGCTCCAGCAACCGGCATAGATCCAGTTGCCGCAGGCCGTGGTTCCATCGTCGCGCAAAACCGCGAATCCCGGGACCTGCTCGCCCGCCTTGACGATCGGTGCGGGCGGCGCTGCGGGTGCCGCCGGCGCGGCCGCCGGCACAGCGGCCGGCTTGGCGCCAGGTGCGGCTGCCGCGGCAGCCGACGCCGGTGGCGGCGGATAAAGGTCCGCCAGCGCCTTGCCGGAAATCTCGCGCAGCAGTTCGGCCGAACTGGGCACGTTGGCATTGATGTACGGCCAGGTCAGTGCTGCAATCGGCTCCGGCAGCGTGCCGCCTTCTGCCGCATACATCCCACGCAGCTTCTGGAACAGGCGCGCCACAATTTCCGAATCAGGCTTGGCCTCACCCGGCGGATCGACTGCCTTCTCCTTCCAGCTGATCACCCGGCTCGAGTTGGTGAAGCTGCCGGTTTCCTCGGCAAAGCAGCTCGTCGGAAGGCGGAACACCTCGGTCTTGATCTGCGCCGGATCGACGTCGTTCAAGGGACCGAAGTTCTTCCAGAACTCGCCGGTTTCGGTCTCCAGCGGGTCCATCACCACCAGATATTTCAGCTTTGCCAGCGCGCCCGACAACTTCTTCTTGTTGGGCACTGCCGCCAGCGGATTGAAGCCCTGCACCAGAAAGCCATTGACCTTGCCCTGATGCATGCGCTCGAAGATCGCGAGAACGTCGTACGCGCCATCGCGCTTGGGCAGCCAGTCGTAGGCAAAGTCGTTTTCCTTCGTGGCAGCGTTGCCGTAGTACGCCTTCATCAGGCTGGTATGCCACTTCGGGAAGTTCTGCGTGAACGCCATCTGGTTCGGGCGCAACGGCTTGCCGGTGCGGGTCTTGAGATAAGTCTCGCGATCCACGTCGGCCTCGGTCGGCGCGCTGATGTAGCCCGACAACACCTCCGAGTAGGCACACATGTCGGTGATGCCCTGCACGTTTGCATGGCCGCGCAGGGCATTGATGCCGCCACCGGGCCGTCCCATGTTGCCCAACAACAGCTGGATCAAGGCCATGGTGCGGATGTTCTGCGAACCCACCGAGTGCTGCGTCCAGCCAAGCGCGTAGCAGATCGTCATCACCTTGTCGGGCACTGACGTGGTGGCAATCAACTCGCACACCTTCTGGAACTGCTCCTTCGGCGTGCCGGTGATCTTGCTCACCATCTCCGGCGTGTAACGCGCGTAGTGCGTCTTCATCTGGTTGTAGACGCACAGCGGATCCTGCAGGGAGTCATCGACCTTGACGAAGCCGTCCTCGCCCAACTGGTAGCCCCAGCTCGCCTTGTTGTAGCTGCGCTTGGCCTCGTCGTAGCCGGAGAAGAAGCCGTTGTCGAACTTGTAGTCCGGCTTGACCAGGAACGTGGCGTCCGTGTTCAGCTTGACGTAGTCGAGGTGGATCTTGCTGTTCGACAGCAGGTAGTTGATGACGCCGCCCAGGAAGGCGATATCGGTTCCCACGCGGATCGGCGCATAGTAATCGGCCACGGCGGCCGAGCGCGTGAAGCGCGGGTCCACCACGACCAGTTTGGCCTTGCGCTGCTGCATGGCCTCCACCACCCACTTGAAGCCGCAGGGGTGGGCTTCGGCGGCATTGCCGCCCATGATCAACACCAAGTCGGAATTCTTGATGTCGGTCCAAGAATTGGTCATCGCTCCGCGACCGAAAGTCGGGCCCAGACTGGACACCGTCGGCGCGTGTCAGATGCGTGCTTGCGTATCGAGTGCGACCATCCCCAGGCCGCGCGCGACCTTGACGGAAAGATAACCGGATTCGTTCGACGACGCCGAAGACACCAGCAGCGCGGTGGAATTCCAGCGGTTCACCGTGATCTGCTTGCCGTCCTTCTCGATCGACTTGACGAGGTTGGCATCGCGGTCTGCCTTCACATGCTTGGCGATGCGGGTCAGTGCCTCATCCCAGGAAATGCGCTTCCACTCCGCTGAACCGGGCTCGCGCACTTCGGGATACTTCACGCGGTTCGGGCTCTGGATCATGTCCATCACGCCGGCACCCTTGGGGCACAACGTGCCGCGGTTGACCGGGTGATCCGGGTCGCCCTCGACGTGAATGATGGTGGACTTGACGTTCTTCGCCTTGTCGCCCAGCGAATACATGATCAGACCGCAGCTGACCGAGCAGTACGGGCAGGTGCTGCGGGTTTCGGTGGTCCGGGCGAGCTTGAAGTTTCGCGCCTCGGCAAGCACGGGTTTCGGAGTGAAACCCAGTGCCGCGATGCTCGATCCCGCAAGACCCGCCGAGCAGACCTTGAAGAACTGCCTGCGGTTCATGTCCATGCTTTGCCATCCTCCTGTTTGACGGGGCGTTTCCGCACCTCGTAACAGCAGGCTATCGAAGCAGGCCATGCCTCACAATATGAAATGAATAGCCGAATCTTTCTGTCGCAGCGGACCCGCCCAATCGAGACAATGCGACCCATGCGTGCGGCGCACCATGGGTCAGAATGTCCCCATCAAGCCTGATGGGCCAGAGTCCTTACTGCCGCCGCGACGAGCGGCGACAAGCCTTCCGCCTCCGCCTGCGCCAGGTTCTCGCAGATGGCATTGCGCATGCGCGGATCCCAGAACCGCTGCAGGTGCCCCGCAATCTCCTGCCGCGCAAGTTCCGCGTCGGGATATGCCGAAAAGAATTCGCCAATCTGGTTGGCCATCTTGACGAGGTGAGGGATGTCCATGTGCGTCGAAATCAGTGATTGGTATAGAACGTCAGCCGGCCCGCGCGCGCGAAACCGACCAGCGTGATGTTCGCCTGGTGAGCCATGCGAACGGCAAATGAAGTGGGCGCAGAGACTGCCACGAGCAGGCCGGCGCCGAATGCCGCCACCTTCTGCACCATTTCGTAGCTGGCGCGACTGGTCACGGCGACAAAACCGCTGTCGGGTGCAACGCCCTCGCGCGCCAAAGCACCGATCAGCTTGTCGAGCGCATTGTGGCGGCCGACGTCCTCGCGCGCGACAACGATGTCCCCGTCCAGGCCCGCCCATGCCGCCGCATGCGCGCCGCCGGTCAGGCCGTGCAACACCTGGTGCTCGGGCAGCCGTGCAAGCGCCCGCATGATCGCCTCGCCGGCGACCTGCGGTTTTGACGAAACCGGTGCCGGCTGCCGAACCGCGGCAGCCAGGCTTTCGACACCACACAGGCCGCAGCCGGTGCGGCCGGCGAGGCTGCGCCGCCGTTCCTTGAGTTGCATGAAGCGCTCGGCGGCAATGTCGAGATGCGCCTCGATACCGTTCGCACAATGCGTGATCTCCACCCCGTAGAGTTCGCGCGGCGAAGCCAGAATGCCCTCGGCCAGGCTGAACCCGAGTGCGAAGTCCGCGACGTCTGCCGGGGTGGCCAACATCACGGCATGCGACACGCCGTTGTACACAAGCGCGACCGGCACTTCCTCGATCACGGTGTCCATGCCGTCCATCGCCTTGCCGCCAACCACTTGTATCGCGCGCCGGTTCTCGTGCGTGCGCCAGATCGCCTGCGACTCGTCGATATCGACCGGCAGCGCGCCTGCACGTGCATTCATCTCAGACACCCGCCTTCTCATGCTTCGGCAGCAGGCTCACCTGCTTGGTGGAAAAGCGGCGATGGCGCTGCTGCCATTCGGAAGGCTGCGTCACCGGCAGCACCTGCACCGCGGTCACCTTGTACTCGGGGCAATTGGTTGCCCAGTCCGAGTTGTCGGTGGTGATCACGTTGGCGCCCGACTCGGGGAAATGGAAGGTCGTATACACCACGCCCGGCTGCACCCGCTCGGTGATCGTCGCGCGCAGCACCGTATCGCCGGCGCGGCTCGCGATGCCGACCCAGTCGCCTTCCCGGATGCCGCGTGATTCCGCGTCGTGCGGATGGATCTCGAGCCGGTCCTCGCCGTGCCACATCGAGTTGGCCGTGCGTCGCGTCTGCGCGCCGACGTTGTATTGCGACAGGATGCGGCCGGTGGTGAGGATCAGCGGATAGCGCGCGTTGACCTTCTCGTCGGTCGGCACGTACTGCGTCGGCATGAAGCGCCCCTTGCCGCGCACGAACTCGTCGATATGCATGGTCGGCGTGCCTTCCGGCGCCGCATCGTTGCAAGGCCACTGGATGCTGCCGAGGCGTTCCAGCTTCGCGTAGCTCACGCCTTGGAAGGTCGGCGTCAGGCGGGCGATCTCGTCCATGATCTCGGCCGGATCGCGGTAGTTCATCGGATGGCCGAGCGCATTGGCCAGCGCCTGCGTCACTTCCCAGTCGGCCTTGCCGCCGAGCGGCGGCATCACCTTGCGCACGCGCGAGATGCGACGCTCGGCATTGGTGAAGGTGCCGTCCTTTTCGAGGAAGCTCGAACCCGGCAGGAAGACGTGGGCGAACTTCGCCGTCTCGTTGAGGAAGAGGTCCTGCACGATCACGCATTCCATCGCGCGCAACGCGGCCTCGACGTGCTGCGTGTTGGGGTCGGACTGCACGATGTCCTCGCCCTCGATATAGATGCCGCGATAACTGCCGTCGAGCGCGGCCTCGAACATGTTGGGGATGCGCAGCCCGGGTTCCGGATCGAGCGTGACGCCCCACTCGTCCTCGAAAAGCCCGCGCGCGATCGCATCCGACACATGCCGGTAACCCGGCAGCTCGTGCGGGAACGAACCCATGTCGCACGAGCCCTGCACGTTGTTCTGGCCGCGCAGCGGGTTGACGCCGACGCCGAGGCGGCCGACGTTGCCAGTGGCCATCGCAAGGTTGGCGATGCCCATCACCATGGTCGAACCCTGGCTGTGCTCGGTCACGCCGAGGCCGTAGTAGATCGCGCCGTTGCCTGCCTTGGCGTACAGGCGCGCCGCGCCGCGCACCGCGTCGGCCGGCACGCCGGTGACAACCTCGACAGCCTCCGGCGAATTCTCCGGGCGCGACACGAAATCGCGCCACATCTCGAACGACGGCCACTCGCAGCGCTCGCGCACGAACGCCTCGCTCACCAGCCCTTCGGTCACGATCACGTGCGCCAGCGCATTGACGACGGCAACGTTGGTGCCCGGCATCAGCTTGAGATGGTACGAAGCCTCGACGTGGGGCGAACGCACGAGGTCGATGCTGCGCGGGTCGATGACGATCAGCCTGGCGCCCTCGCGCAGGCGGCGCTTGAGCTGCGAGCCGAACACCGGGTGGCCGTCGGTCGGGTTGGCGCCGATCACCATCACGACATCGGCCTTCATCACCGAATCGAAGGTCTGCGTGCCGGCCGACTCGCCCAGCGTCTGCTTGAGGCCGTAGCCGGTCGGCGAATGGCAGACGCGTGCGCAGGTATCGACGTTGTTGTTGCCGAACACCGCGCGCACCAGCTTCTGCACGAGGTAGGTTTCCTCGTTGGTGCAGCGCGACGAGGTGATGCCGCCGATGGAACTGCGGCCGTGCTCGCCCTGGATGCGGCGCAATTCGGCGGCAGCATGATTCAGCGCCTCGTCCCACGAGACTTCGCGCCACGGCTCGTCGATGCGGTTGCGGATCATCGGCGACGTGATGCGGTCCTTGTGCGTCGCGTAGCCCCAGGCGAAGCGGCCCTTGACGCAGGAATGGCCGTGGTTGGCGCCGCCATCCTTGTGCGGCACCATGCGCACGACCTGCGCGCCCTTCACCTCGGCCTTGAACGAGCAGCCGACACCGCAATAGGCGCAGGTGGTGATGACGCTCTTCTCGGCCTGGCCGAGTTCGATGACGGTCTTTTCCATCAGCGTCGCCGTCGGGCAGGCCTGCACGCAGGCACCGCAGGAGACGCATTCCGATTCCATGAAAGGCTGGCTCTCGCCCGGCGACACGCGCGAATCGAAACCGCGGCCGGCGATGGTCAGCGCAAAGGTGCCCTGGGTTTCCTCGCAGGCGCGCACGCAGCGGTTGCAGACGATGCACTTCGACGCATCGTAGGTGAAGTAGGGGTTGGATTCATCCTTCGGCTGGCGCAGCGAACTGTGGCAGTCGAAATGGTTCTTGCCGTCCATGCCGTAGCGCACTTCGCGCAGGCCGACCACGCCGGCCATGTCCTGCAGCTCGCAGTTGCCGTTGGCAGAGCAGGTCAGGCAGTCGAGCGGATGGTCGGAGATGTAAAGCTCCATCACGCCGCGACGCAGCTCGGCGAGCTTCGGCGTCTGCGTGCGCACCTGCATGCCGGGTTCGGCCAGCGTGGTGCAGGATGCCGGATAGCCGCGGCGGCCTTCGATTTCGACCAGGCACAGCCGGCACGAGCCGAAGGGTTCGAGGCTGTCGGTGGCACACAGCTTGGGAATCGCCGTGCCGGCTTCCTGCGCGGCGCGCATGAGCGAAGTGCCGGCCGGCACGCTGACCTCGATGCCGTCGATCGACAGGGTGACGAGCTTGTCCGACTCGCGCGCGGGCGTGCCGAAATCGGTTTCACGGGGCAATGACATGGTGTGTCTCCTCAAGCCGCGGCGGACTGGTCGATGCCGAAGTCTTCGGGAAAATGGTTGAGCGCCGACAGCACCGGATACGGCGCCATGCCGCCCAGCGCGCAGAGCGAGCCGGCGAGCATGGTGTCGCACAGCGATTGCAGCAGGGCGATGTTCCGGCCGCGGTCTTCGTTGGCGATGATGCGGTCGATCACTTCGACGCCGCGCGTCGACCCGATGCGGCAGGGCGTGCATTTGCCGCAGGATTCGATGGCGCAGAATTCCATCGCATAGCGCGCCATCTGAGCGAGGTCGACCGTGTCGTCGAACGCGACCAGACCGCCGTGGCCGACCATCGCCTGCATCGCCGCATAGGCTTCGTAGTCGAGCGGCACGTCGAACTGCGACTCGGGCACGTAGGCGCCGAGCGGGCCGCCGACCTGCACCGCACGGATCGGCCGGCCGCTGGCCGATCCGCCGCCGTAGTCGTAGAGCAACTCGCGCAAGGTCACGCCGAACGCCTTCTCGACCAGTCCACCGTGCCTGAGGTTGCCGGTGAGCTGGAAGGGCAGCGTGCCGCGCGAGCGCCCGACGCCGAAATCGCGATAAAAGGTCGCGCCGCGATCGAGGATGACCGGCACCGAGGCGAGGCTCATCACGTTGTTGATCACCGTCGGCCTGCCGAACAGCCCCTGCAGCGCCGGCAACGGCGGCTTGAAGCGCACCACCCCGCGCTTGCCCTCCAGGCTTTCGAGCAGCGAGGTTTCCTCGCCGCACACATACGCGCCCGCACCCATGCGCACTTCCAGTTCGAAGGCCTTGCCCGAGCCGAGCACGTCGGCGCCCAGATAGCCGGCAGCGCGCGCGCGGCGGATCGCTTCCGCAAGCGTGCGGAAGGCATGCGGATATTCCGAGCGCAGATAGATGTAGCCCTGCGTGGCACCGACCGCGATGCCGGCGATCGTCATGCCCTCGATCAGGCAGTAGGGATCGCCCTCCATCAGCATGCGGTCGGAGAAGGTGCCGGAGTCGCCCTCGTCGGCGTTGCAGACGATGTATTTCTGGTCCGCCTGCGCGCCGAGCACGGTGTTCCACTTGATGCCGGTCGGAAAGGCCGCGCCGCCACGGCCGCGCAGTCCCGAGTCCGTCACCGCCTTGACGACGTCCGCGCCGCTCATCGCCACCGCGTTCTGCAGGCCCTTGTAGCCGTCGTGCGCAACGTAGTCGTCGATCGACAGCGGATCGGTGATGCCGACGCGGGCGAAGGTCAGCCGTTCCTGCTTCTTCAGGTAGGGGATTGCCTCCGTCGGGCCGAGGCACAGCGCATGCGCCTTGCCGTCGAGCAGCCCGGCATCGAACAGGCCGGCGACATCCTTCGCCTGCACCGGACCGTAGGCGATGCGGCCCTGCGCGGTTTCGACCTCGACCAGCGGTTCGAGCCAGAACAGGCCGCGCGAGCCATTGCGCACGATGTCGACCTGAACCCCGCGCTTTGTCGCCTCGGCGGCAATCGCCCTGGCGGTGCGCTCGGCGCCGAGCGACAGCGCGCTCGAATCGATGGGAACGTAAATGCGCGTCATGTCGTGCTCCTCGGCCCGTCGCGCAATTCGCCGATCACGTCGTCGAAGCGCGCCGCATCGACGCGACCGACGATCTCGTCATCGACGCGGATCGACGGGCCGCAGGCGCAGTTGCCCAGGCAATACACCGGCTCCAGCGTCACCGCGTTGTCCGCGCTGGTCTGGTGGTAATCGCAGCCGAGCGCCTTCTTCGCGTGCGCCTCGAGCGCCATCGCGCCGACCGACTGGCAGGCTTCCGCACGGCACACCTGCACCACGTGGCGGCCCGGCGCCTCGGTGCGGAAGTGGTGATAGAAGCTGATCACGCCATGCACCTCGGCACGCGAGAGGTTGAGCACCTGCGCGATCAGCGGCACCGCGCCATCGGGCACGTGGCCGATCTCGTTCTGCACCGCATGCAGGATGGGCAGCAGCGCACCGGGCAGGTCGCGATGCGCGTCGGCGATGGCCTGCACGCGCGCGAGCGTGTCGCGGGCGGCCGGCTGCGTCGGGCTGGAATGAACGGCGGTCACACGGGCCTCCTGTCGGCGCCGCCACCCGGCGCACATATATGAACAATTATGCATAGGCGTATACCGCGCTCGCCATGCAGATGGCCTGCAGGTTAGCATCGCGTCTTGATACGCACGATATGAACTTTTATGCCGAAAGCCCTGATCACTATCGAACCGAGCTGGCGCTTCCGCAACGCCGCCGGGCAGGAACTCGACCCGCTGCTGTTCCGCGTGCTGCAGGCGATCAACGAAACCGGCAAGCTCACCGCCGCCGCGTCGCGCGTCGGCTACTCGTATCGCCACTGCTGGAACCTGATCCACCAATGGTCCGGTTTCTTCGGCGTGCCGCTGGTCGAACTGCTCAAGGGGCGCGGCGCGCGGCTCACGCCGCTGGGCGAAAAACTCGCCTGGGCTGCCGAGCGCGTGCAGGCGCGGCTCGGCCCGCAACTGCAGAACCTGGCGGTGGAGATCGACCGCGAGATCAACCGCGCGATCAGCGACAGCCAGCCCACGCTGCGGCTGCATGCGAGTCACGGCTATGCCATCGCACTGCTGCCCGAGCTGTTCGAGCAGATCGGCGCCGCGCGGCTCGAATTGCAATATCTCGGTTCGCTCGACGCACTGGCCTCGATGGCGCGCGGCAACTGCGAACTGAGCGGCTTCCACCTGCCGCGGCACCTGCCCTCGGACGATCTGATCGCGCGCTGCACGCGCTTCCTCAAGCCGCGCACCCACCGGCTGATCCGGCTCGTCACGCGCACCCAGGGCCTCTACGTCGCGGCGGGCAATCCGCACGGCATACACGCCCTCGGCGACCTGAGCCGGCCGGGCGTGCGCTTCATCAACCGGCAGCTCAACTCCGGCACGCGCATGCTGTTCGACCTGCTGCTGGCGCAGGCACAGATCGAGGCGCAAGCCATCGCCGGTTATGAGCAGGTGGAATTCACCCACGCTGCGGTCGCCGCCTTCGTTGCCAGCGGCATGGCCGACGCGGGCTTTGGCGTCGCCGCCGCCGCCAGCCGCTTCAAGCTCGACTTCGTGCCGCTGGCGCAGGAAACCTACTTCCTCGCCTGCCGCAGCGAACTGCTCGACCAACCCGTCATGCAGGCGCTGCTCGACATGCTGCGCGGCCCGCTGTTCGCCGCGCGCGTCGCCGAACTGCCCGGCTACGACGCGGCGGGTGCGGGCGAGGTGCTGCGGGTGGATGACCTGTCGAGCGACTGATCGAACTACACCCCACACGCCACATCGGCGCCGGTCGCACAACCGCCGCTCAGGCCAGCGGCTTGTCGATCGCCTCGAGTATCGGCGCGCAGACGTAGAACCGCCCCCATTGCCGGCCGCTCAGTTCGCGCACGATGCGGTTCTGCTCCAGCACCGTGATCGCCGCTTTCGCCGTCGGGTGCGTTTTCTCCAGCACCTGCGCGGCACGCCCGATCGTCATGTACGGATTGACGAACAGTTCGTCGACCAGCGCCAGCGCATTCGGCTTGTCGCGCAACTGCGCGCGGTAGTGCTCGCGCAGGCGATGCAGTTCGCGCGCCTGCTGGCCGGCCGCGGTTGCCGTTTCGGTCACGCCCTGCAGGAAGTAGCGCAGCCACGCCCCCCAGTCGCCGTGCGTCCGCACACGCTGCAGCAGGTCGTAATAGTCGCTCTTGTGCGCATCGATGAAGGCCGAAAGGTAGAGCAGCGGCTGCGCCAGCCGTTGGCGCTCCATCAGGAAGAAGGTGATCAGCAGACGCCCGATACGGCCGTTGCCGTCGAGGAACGGATGGATCGTCTCGAACTGCACGTGCATCAGCGCGCACTGGATCAAATCCGGCAACACATCGCGGACGTGAAGGAACGTCTCCCATTCGCCGAGGCAGGCCGTCATCTCGTCCACCGGCGGCGGGACGAATGCCGCCGTGGCCGGCGTGCTGCCGGCCGGGCCGATCCAGTTCTGCGAGCGGCGGAATTCCCCCGGCGTGGCCCGGTCGCCGCGCACCCCGGTCATCAGTTCGGCGTGGATCTCGCGGATCAGCCGCAGCGACAGCGGCAGATCCGCCATGCGCCGCATGCCGTATTCGAGGGCGCGCACGTAGTTGCGCACTTCCAGGATGTCATCGCGGTTTTCCGGCTTCGCCCGGATGTCCTCGATTTCGTCGATCAGCAGGTCGGACAGGCTCGCCTTGGTACCCTCGATACGCGACGACAGCACCGCCTCGCGCCGGCTGTAGGGCGCGATCAGCAGATGCGGATTGGGCAACTGGCTGCCGAGCCCGGAAAGCTCGGACAGCGCCGCATCGGCCTTAGATAGCGCCAACGCCAGCCCCACGTCGAATTCGAGCGTCGGTGGCAGCGCATGCGGCACGAAAGCCAGGAAGCCGTGCGGCGAATGCACCAGCCGCCCGCTCGCCTTGTCTGTGAAGTCGTTCTGATTCATCGAGTTAAACGCATTGATCCGGGATTTCTTTCAAACCATTATAGGCTTTGAAAGAATGAGGTCAATTTCTTTCAAAGCTCACGGAGGTTTGAAAGCCGGCTTGCAAAGCCGGGCGTTAGCGAGCGAAGGATTAGCGGGGTTTTGTCATGAGGCACGCCTGAAACCCGCATGGATATTCAGTTCTGGAAAGCGATTGTCAGGATTGCCCGGCGGGCGCCGGCGGATTCATGCGGCGGTCGGCGCCCGTCTCGCCCGGCAGCCGCGTCACCTCCTTGCTTCGCCAGGAAAGTAACCAAAGAAGGCGACCCGCGCATCTACCCAAACCCGGCCGGTCCGGCGATGAACCCGCCGAACTCCCCCTGCGCTGCTCAACCTGTCGGGCGGCTGCGCAACTCGCTTCGCTCGGACAGTGCTCGCCAACTTCCCCCGACAGTTCTGCGCTGCTCGGCGGCTCACACGGGAGGGGTGCCGGGCGCGACGCGATCGGCCGGGTCAGTCCTCGTCCTCGTCCTCGTCATCGTCATCCACGTTGATGCCGCACACCTTGATCTCGTCGGGCAGCGCCCAGTCCCGGACGATTCGATCGACGGCGTCCTCCGATCCGAAATGCGCGACGATCCGTGCGCGGGTTTCGTCTTCGATTCCGTCGCACGCGTCCACGTCGAGGAAGTTGCAGCGAACCGTTCCGTAGTCGGTCGCTTGCCAGTAAGGGCAAAGAATGCGCTTGGTGCTTTTGGTGCAGTCCGCCTCGCGCAGATCCTTGCCGAATCGCTCCGGGTCGAAAACGAGCACCTCGCCCTCGGCAAGATCCACCACCCGGTAGCAAAACTCGCCCACCGGAATCAGGCTTTCGTCCTTGTCCATGCTGCGATTCTCCCTTCAGCCGCCGCTGGCGGCGTAGCGGCCGTCCGCCGTCAGGCGCGCGCGGCCGAGGGCGGCGAGGGTGTCGACGATCGGCGGCAGGCGCTTCTTCCAGGCGCCGCGGCCGGTGAAGCGGGCGGCGATGTCGTCGAGCGAAAGCGCCGCGGCGGACTGGGCGAGCACGGCGGCGACGGCCGCCACTTGCGCCGGCAGGTCGGCGGGCCAGGCGATCCTGTCTGCCCCGGGGGCCGCATGGGCTGGCGCTTGCGGGCCGGCATGCGCCGGAATGTCCAGCCCGCCTTGCGCTGCGGCCGGGGCGGCCTGCGCGGCGCACTGGTAGTCGGGTCGCAGCCAATGCACCTCGCCCCTGGCCTCCTGCGCGGCGCGCAGGGCATTGAGCGCCACGAGGCGCGCCAGCACGGCCTCGCGGCCGGCCTCGCTGCGCAACCGGCCTTCGAGGTCGCCCCAGCCGTAGGCGGCGAGCACTTCGCGGTCGATCTCGTCGTGCAGCGCGGCGAGCACGCCGACCAGCGCGGCGTCGTGGATGGCGCGCGACTTGGCGTCGAGCGCACGGCCGGCGCGCAGGCCTTCGAGCACGTTGTACATCTGCGTCAGCGTGACGCCGCTGGCCGCCTGCACGCGCTTGCGATGCGCATCGAGTTCCTCGGCCAGCGCGCGGATGCGGGCCTGCTGGTCGGGGGTGGCGTCAGGGAAGGGAAATGCCTCAAAACACGTCGACTTGTTGTAGACCGGGCGATCTTCCAGCGTCGCTCCAGTCGCTAGGGCCCAAATGACATGGACAGTGCTTGAAAGCGCTCCAAGCAAGAATGCATCAGAGGTCCCAATTGCAATCAGCTTGTCATCCGGAAGGATATCGGCGTCGAGAAACTGAAAGTGGCGATGTTTACTGGTCTGAACCGTCGCCACGTATCGATCGAGTTTCATTAACGAACAGCGAAGATCTTCATTGTTTCGACGGTGCAGCCACCACTTGTCGCGCAGGTCTTTGTCGCGATGTGCATCTCGTTCCGGTTTGACTCGATCCACGAGCCATTGAAACAACTTTGGGTATCTGGTTCGCACTTCCTCCGATGTCAGACCGTAGCAATCGATCACAAGCAACCCACGTGGTTTATCAGTCAAATCGCGCCCATTTCGGTAGCGTTTGATCGGTGCGCCCGGCTCGAGTCCGGCCGCTTGCTCCGGCGTAACAAGCATGCCGGCGCCGTGCGGTATCACGCCTCGATTGCTAATCATGGAATTGGCTCGGAGTTGAACGGCAGCCGCAGCGTCGGTTCCAATGCTTAGGTCGGCGTGAATAATGCCAATGCGAGAGACGAGTCCTACATCCAATCCCTCGCCTCTTCCTTCTGTCTCAGAAGTTACCTCCAAGCGCAGTCCCTCGTGATGTCCACGTGAAGCAACAGTCATAGCAATGCGCACTGCAGCCCCATCTGCACTATCGACCCAAGGGTGGTCAGGAATCGCGAAAGCCAAACATACGCCGGAGTCGATCACCTGCTGCACAATTCGTCGGTTGAACGGTTGAGTAATGCTGTTCGTAGTAATTAAGCCAAAGCGCCTGATGAGTCCTCTGCGCGTGAGGTCGGCGGCGTGATGCCACCAGTACATGACGAAATCGGCGGAGTCGGGCACGTCTTGCCACACGCCGCGCAGGGCTTCGACGTAGCCGTCGCCGAGCGCGAGGCGCATGCGCTTGTTGCCGATGAAGGGCGGGTTGCCGACGACGAAATCGGCCTCGGGCCAGTCGGCCTTGCGCGGCTTTTCATACACCTCGACCGGGCGGCGCGCAGACTCATCCGGCACGGGTTCGCCGGTGACGGGGTGCGGCTTCATGGTCCTGCCGTCCCAGCGGGTGACGGGGATGCCGCGCTCGTCGAGCTGGTAGCCGATGCGCTCGCAGGCGAGCACGGCGTCGCGGCATTCGATGTTGCGGAAATCCTTCAGCACCGGCTGCGGCGGCAGGCCGGCGCCGCGCGTGCGGAAGTGCCATTGCAGGTAGCCGATCCACAGCACGAGTTCGGCAATTGCCGCCGCGCGCGGGTTGATTTCGAGGCCGAGGAACTGGTGCGGGTCGACGGTGAGGCCTTCGGCTTCGAGGCGGCCCTGGGTGTCGCCGAGGGCGTCGAGCTGGTTGAGCACTTCGCCTTCGAGGCGCTTCAGGTGTTCGAGCGTGACGTAGAGAAAGTTGCCCGAGCCACAGGCGGGGTCGAGCACGCGCAGGCTGCACAGGGCGTGGTGGAACTTGCGCACTTCGTCGCGCGCGGCGTCGAGCCTGGCGTGCGCGGCCTTGTCGGCGAGGCCTTCGGCTTCGCGCGCGAGCAGCAGGGCGGCAGCCTGCACGTCGGCCCAGTCGGCGCGCAGCGGTTCGACGACGGTGGGCAGCACGAGGCGCTCGACATAGGCGCGCGGGGTGTAGTGGGCGCCAAGGGCGTGACGTTCGTCGGGGTCGAGCGCGCGCTCGAGCAGGGTGCCGAAGATGGCGGGTTCGACCTGCTTCCAGTCGGCGCGGGCGGCTTCGAGCAGGCGGTCGATCTGCGCCGGGGCGAGCGGCAGCACGTCGGGCTGCTTGAACAGCTTGCCGTTGAAGTGCAGCACCTGCGCGGCGATGCTGGCGGCAAAGTCGCCGCGGTCCATGGCGCGCCACAGATCATGCAGCATGCGGCCGAGCACGTCGGGCTGGTCGCGGTGGGTTTCGAGCAGGCCGACGAAGGCGCCGCGCTCGCCGTTCTTCGGCAGCAGGCCGACATCCTCGGCGAACATGCTGAACAGGCAGCGGGTGAGGAAGCCGGCGACGGCTTCGGGCGTGTGGCCGGCGGCTTCGAGGCTGCGGGCGAGTTCGGCGAGGTGGGCGGCGACTTCGCGCGTGGCGCGCGCGGCGGCGCGGGCGGGGTCGAGCGAAAGCGGGTCGAGCCAGACGGCACGCAGGCGCTGGCGCACCGCGTCGCTGCGCAAGTCGGCGAGGCGGATGCGGTGCGAGCGCGGATCGGGGAACGGCGTGTAGGTGGCGCCGCTGCGGGTGAACTCCGAGTAGAACTCGATGGCGTGGCCGACATCGACGACGAGCAGGAAGGGCGGCCGGCCTTCGTCGGCGGGCAGCGCGCGGGCGTAGCTTTCGGCCTGGGCGCGGGCGCGCAGCATGGCGTCGTCGAAACCGCGCGTGGCGGCGGCCTGACGCAGGCGCTTGGCTTCGAGCACGAAGGCGCCGCGGCGGTAGCAGTCGATGCGGCCTTCGGATGCGCTGCCGTCGCCGTGGCGAAAGCGCACGCGCCGTTCGAACACGTAGGCGTTCTCGCTGGTTTCCTCGCGCGCCGGGTCGGGCTGCGGCAGGTCGAGAAGGCGGGCGAGTTCGCTGACGAAGAGCTGTGCGTTGGCCAGCTCGGAGCCGCTGGCGTGCTGCCAGCGGGCGATGAAGGCGTCGACTGCCGACGGGTCGACTGCCGAAACATCGGCGTCAGGTGCGCGGCTCATGCGGCGGGATTTGCATTCGGCATGGAGCGCGAGTCTAGCAGACGAGATGCGCGCTGGCGCCGCGGGCAGGCGCTTGGCCGGCGGTTGAAGCCCGTCCCTGACCATTCCGTCCGAAACGCGACCGCCTATGAACAGACAGGCGTCAATGCCCGGGCTTCGCGGACATTATAGGGCGGCACGCAGCGTGGGTCTGCTCGGCTAGCCGAACAGATCGAGGGCCGTTCTGAGTGGCAGGACCGGCCGGTTCGGCGCGTCGCGAAATCGTGAAAAACCGAAGTGCTCGCAGAAGCGCACGGCGGTTTCATCCTTGGGGTCGACGACGACCGCCGCGATGCCGATCTCGGCGGCAACACGCATCGTGCGTTGCAGGGCGTCGACGAGCAATATGCCGCCGATGCCCTTTCCGCGCACCGATTGCGCGGCAGCAAGACGGACCATCGGCACGACCGGGATGCGCTTGGGCAGGCATTCGGGAAGTCGAAGGCACCCGGTCGGCGCGGCGCCGGATTGTATTCCGCCGCCGTCCTGGCCGGCCAAGGGGTTCAGCAGCCGATCGAGAAGCGCCGATCCATCAGCGCCTTGCGCTCGGCGTTCTTGCGGTCGCCGAATTCGGGGCCGTAGGGCTGACGCAGGATGGTGTCGATGCCGGCGACGGCGCGGTCGATCTCGGCGCATTGCATTGACTTGTCCGGAACGGCGGCCGCGAGGCGGCGGCGATCATCGTCATGCTGACGCTCGCGTTCGAGGCGCTGGCGGCGCGCCGGTTCGATGTCGGCGAGTTGCTGCTGGTAGCTGCGCTGCGGCGCGAGGCCGGCACTGTCGCCGGGGAGGGCAAGCTGCTTGCCGGCGCCGTTGGCGCAAGGCCGATCGGCGTAGACGATCTGTCCTGCGACGGTGCATTTGTGGATCGAAGCGGGCGCACCGGCGGGCGGCGCGGGAATCCGCACCTGAACGTCGTCGGGCAAGCGCACGGCATCGGGCGCGGACGGTGCCGCGCGAACGGCCGCCTCGGGCGCCGGCGCGGCCGGCCGCGGGTGGTCGGCATGGTCGAACATCTCGAACGCCAGCCACGCGGCGACCAGCGCGGCGAGCGCCAGCACGGCAGAAAGGACGCGCAGCGTATCGGCCTTCAAGCGGCTTGGCGCCGGTTTGCATTTTGCATAGGGCGCGCGTCCAGCAGACGCGCGGCGGCGCGGATCGATGACGTCGCGCCCGGGCGCCGATCAGGGACCATGCCTGCGAGGCGCATCGCGCCTTGCGCTCAGGCCGGCATGCCCTGTCTGCCGCATGGTACGGCGCTCCCGGGCATGGCATGCTGCAAATCGAGCGTCCATGCGCCGTTCAGGCCGATCGATTTCGCGATGCGTGCGCTCAGACGCGCCCTGCGGCCTGCAGTTCGGCCCACTCCTCGTCGGTAAACAGCCGCGAGCGGGTGTGGAAGGCCTTGCCTTCGGGGCCTTCGAGCGAGAAGGTGCCGCCGGTGCCTTCGATGACGTCGATGATGAGCTGGGTGTGCTTCCAGTACTCGTATTGCGACTTGCTGATGTAGAACGGGCAGCCGCCGATTTCGCCGAGCAGTTCGTCGTACGGGCCGATGGTGAGGTCGGTGGGCAGGTAACAGTTGGCCGCGCTGTTGTCGCAGCAGCCGCCGGACTGGTGGAACATCAGCGCGGGTCCGTACTTCTTCTTGAGGAATTCGATCAGCTCCAGCGTCGCCGGTGTGGCGATGACTTTTTCGACCATGAATCGCTCCAAAGAAAACGGGGCGGTTGCCCGCCCCGGATGTTGCTTGCTGCGGAGGAGTACCTGCCGCCGGATCAGAAGAAGCCGAGCTTGTTCTCGCTGTAGCTGACGAGCAGGTTCTTGGTCTGCTGGTAGTGATCCAGCATCATCTTGTGGGTCTCGCGGCCGATGCCGGATTCCTTGTAGCCGCCGAAGGCTGCGTGCGCCGGGTAGGCGTGGTAGCAGTTGGTCCACACGCGGCCGGCCTTGATGGCACGGCCCATGCGGTAGGCGACGTTGCCGTTGCGCGACCAGACGCCGGCGCCGAGGCCGTAGATGGTGTCGTTGGCGATTTCGAGCGCTTCGGCTTCGGTCTTGAAGGTGGTGACGGCGAGTACCGGCCCGAAGATTTCTTCCTGGAAGATGCGCATCTTGTTGTGGCCCTTGAACATCGTCGGCTTGATGTAGTAGCCGTCGCCCAAGTCGCCGGTGAGCACGTTGCGCTCGCCGCCGCAAAGGACTTGTGCGCCTTCCTGCTTGCCGAGGTCGAGGTAGCTCATGATCTTGGTGAGCTGTTCCTTGGAGGCCTGGGCGCCGATCATGGTGTCGGTGTCGAGCGGGTTGCCCTGCTTGATGGCGGCAACGCGCGGCAGCACGCGGGCCATGAACTTGTCGTAGATCGACTCGTGGATCACGGCGCGCGACGGGCAGGTGCAGACTTCGCCCTGGTTGAAGGCGAACAGCACGAGGCCTTCGACGGCCTTGTCGAGAAACTCGTCGTCCTTGTCCATGACGTCGGCGAAGAACACGTTGGGCGACTTGCCGCCGAGTTCGAGCGTGGCCGGGATGAGGTTGTTCGCGGCGGCCTGGCCGATCACGCGGCCGGTGCTGGTGGAGCCGGTGAAGGCGATCTTGGCGATGCGCTTGCTGGTGGCCAGCGGCATGCCGGCTTCGCGGCCGAAGCCGTTGACGATGTTCAGCACGCCGGGCGGCACGATGTCGGCGATCAGCTCGGCCAGCACGAGGATGCTGATCGGGGTGGATTCGGCGGGCTTGAGCACGACGCAGTTGCCGGCGCCGAGGGCGGGCGCGAGTTTCCACGCGGCCATCAGGATCGGGAAGTTCCACGGAATGATCTGGCCGACGACACCGAGCGGCTCATGGAAGTGGTAGGCAACGGTCTTTTCGTCGATCTCGGACAGCGCACCTTCCTGCGCACGGACACAGCCGGCGAAGTAGCGGAAGTGGTCGACGGCGAGCGGGATGTCGGCGTTGAGGGTTTCGCGGATCGGCTTGCCGTTGTCGACGGTCTCGGCGTAGGCGAGCGCTTCGAGGTTCTGCTCGAGGCGGTCGGCGATCTTGAGCAGCACTGCGGCGCGCTCGGCCGGGGCGGTGCGGCCCCACTTGTCGGCAGCGGCGTGCGCGGCATCCAGCGCGAGTTCGATGTCTTCAGCGGTCGAACGGGCGGCCTTGGTGTAGACCTTGCCCGAAATCGGGGTGATGACGTCGAAGTACTCGCCCTTGACCGGCGCAACCCACTTGCCGCCGATGAAGTTGTCGTACTTGGCCTTGTAGCTGACTTTGGCGCCGGATTGGCCGGGGGCTGCGTAGATCATGGTGTCTCCCAAGATGATGGTTGCCGATTTGACCGGGCATGCCGTACCGGAGCGGCACCCGACGCAATCGCGGCGAGGGCTCCGACAGGCAGACGCGTGCGTGCCCTGCCCGGAAGGTATGAACCCCTGCGCAACCGCCATGCCATCGGCGCATGCGACGCAAGTCTCTGGATTTCATGAGAAATATCACACCGGCCCGAGTTGGCACCGGGTGCGCCGGTTGCGGCAAAAAGTGGCGCTTCATGTCGTGCACGGCATAGGTTGCGCAGGCAGGCGGGCGATGGATTGCGCGTGCCGGACCACCATTTATGCTCAGTGCCGCATATCTGGCACCGACCGGGCAGCGCGACGCGTCATGCAGCGGATTGTTATATCGATGGTTTTTCGATATCGCCACGCGAGGCAGGCGAAAACTGTCACGGCACAGGCAGATTGCCACGGGATGGAACAAGGGCCGCGGGCGCAGCGAACCGGATCGCACGGACGCGGTCTGACGCTATCCTGATCGCAACCCGGAAAAGACCATGAAGCAGATCGAGAAGAACAGCGCGGAAGCCATCGGCCGCATCATCGCGCTGGCCGTGCTGGCGGATGGCCGGCTCGCCAATGCCGAGCTGGATGCGCTGGATCGCCACGGCATTCCCGCGATTGCGGGGCTGAGCCGCGATGCGTTCATCCAGCTCATCATCGACCATTGCCGCGAACTGCTCGAGCAGGGCGAGGCCGGGCGCGTGCGCCTGATGGAGCCGGCGCGCCTCGCGCCGATGCTGGCGCTGGTGGACGATCCCGCAAAGCGGCTGCTCGCGTGTCGCGCGATCGTCGTGCTGTCGAAGGCGGATGGCGAGATCTCGCGGCCCGAGCAGGCGCTGCTGCGCCATCTCATGGAGACCTGGCAACTCACGCTGGACCAGGTTTCGGGCGGCTGATTCAATCCATCAGGTGATGGTAGCGGCCGCCGTGGTAGACCAGCGGCGGCGCGTCGCGGCGCGCGTAGCGTTCGACGCGGCCGAGGAACACCACATGGTCGCCACCCGGGTACTGCGCCTGGTTGTGGCATTCGAACCACGCGCAGCAGCCCTGGATCAGCGGCGCGCCACCCGCGCCGTCGACGCAATCCACGCCCGCGAACCGGTCTGCGATCTTTGCCGCGAACTGGCGCGACAGCCATTCCTGGTCGTGCGCCAGCACGTTCACCGCGAAGTGCGAGCACTGCTCGAAGGTGGCGCGCGTCGGCGAATGTTGCGCCAGGCTCCAGACGATCAGCGGCGGATCGAGCGACACCGAGTTGAACGAGTTGACCGTGAGGCCGATCGGCCTGCCGGCGGCATCGCGCGCCGTGACGATGGTGATGCCGGTGGCGAAGCGGCCGAGCGCGTGGCGGTATTCGCGGGTATCGAACGTGGCACCGCGCGCGGGTTCGAGGGGTGGGATCATGAAAGAGGTTCGGTGAGGCCGGCTGTCGGCGCCGCGCGGCCGGCACGCGGACGGTCTGGACGGAGGCGCGGTTTATAATTTCGGGCTTTCCAGCGCCCTGCGCGTTTCGCGATCCTTCGGAGCTTTCCCCATGAGAATCGGCACACCCCTGTCCCCGTCTGCCACCCGCGTCATGCTGCTGGGCAGCGGCGAACTCGGCAAGGAGGTAATTATCGCCTTGCAGCGACTGGGTGTCGAGGTGATCGCCGTGGACCGCTACGCGGACGCGCCCGGCCACCAGGTGGCGCATCGCGCGCACGTGGTCTCGATGACCGACGGTGCGGCCCTGCGCAAGCTGGTCGAAGCCGAACGGCCGCACCTGATCGTGCCCGAGATCGAGGCGATCGCGACCGACATGCTGGTGGAGATCGAGCGCGAAGGCCTGGCCGAGGTGATCCCGACCGCGCGCGCCGCGAAACTGACGATGAACCGCGAGGGCATCCGGCGTCTGGCCGCCGAGGAACTCGGCCTGCCGACCTCGCCCTACAAGTTCGCCGATTCGCTCGATGAACTGCGCGCTGCCGTGGCGAAGATCGGCTGCCCGTGCATCGTCAAGCCGGTGATGTCGTCGTCGGGCAAAGGGCAGTCGACCATCAGGACCCCGGAAGACATCGACAAGGCCTGGGACTACGCGGCGGCCGGCGGGCGCGTCAATCAGGGCCGCGTCATCGTCGAGGGCTTCATCGACTTCGACTACGAGATCACGCTGCTTACCGTGCGTGCGCGCGACGAGAGCGGCGAGGTCCAGACCTATTTCTGCGACCCGATCGGCCATCTGCAGGTGAATGGCGACTACGTCGAATCCTGGCAGCCGCAGGCGATGAGCCCGCTGGCGCTGGAACGCTCGCGCGAGATCGCGCGCAAGGTCACCGGCAACCTCGGCGGACGCGGCATCTTCGGCGTCGAACTGTTCATCAAGGGCGACGACGTGTGGTTCTCGGAAGTCTCGCCGCGCCCGCACGACACCGGGCTGGTCACGCTCGCCTCGCAGCGCCTGTCGGAATTCGAACTGCATGCGCGCGCCATCCTCGGGCTGCCGGTCGACGTGTCGCCACGTGCGCCGGGCGCCTCGGCGGTGATCTACGGCGGCATGGAAGAGAAGGGCATCGCCTTCGACGGCGTGGCCGACGCGCTGGCGGTGCCGACGAGCGACATCCGCCTTTTCGGCAAGCCGGAATCCTTCGTCAAGCGGCGCATGGGCGTGGCGGTGGCCAATGGCGCCGACACCGACGAGGCGCGCCGCCGCGCCAAGCTCGCCGCGAGCCGCGTCAAACCCGTCAAGCCCTGAACGATTGGCCGATCTCGCCCCTGACTTCGCCGGGCGGCTGATTGCCTGGCACGCGCGCCACGGCCGCCACGACCTGCCGTGGCAGAACACGCGCGATGCGTATCGCATCTGGCTGTCGGAAATCATGCTGCAGCAGACCCAGGTGACGACGGTCATGCCGTACTACGCGCGCTTCCTCGACCGTTTTCCCGACATCCGCGCGCTCGCCGCCGCGCCGGTCGAGGACGTGATGGCGCTGTGGAGCGGTCTCGGCTACTACGCCCGTGCACGCAACCTGCACGCCTGTGCACGCGCAGTGGTCGGGCGGCATGGCGGTGAATTCCCGCGCGATGCCATTGCGATTGCCGAACTGCCCGGCATCGGCCGCTCGACGGCGGCGGCGATCGCGGCTTTCGCCTTTGGCGCGCGCGGCGCAATCCTCGACGGCAACGTCAAGCGCGTGCTGGCGCGCAGCTTCGGCATCGACGGTTTCCCCGGCGAAAAGAAGGTCGAGAACCGGCTGTGGGAGCTGGCCGAATCGCTGCTTCCCGCGCGCGGCATCGAGACCTATACGCAGGCGCTGATGGACCTCGGCGCCACGGTCTGCACGCGCGGCAAACCTGGCTGCGCGCGCTGTCCGATGAACGACGCCTGCGTCGCGCTCGCGCAGGACCGCATCGCCGAACTGCCGACGCCGCGCCCGCGCAAAACGGTGCCGAAGCGCAGCGCGCGCTACCTGATCCTTCGTCACGCGGACCGCGTGCTGTTCGAACAACGGCCGCCCAGCGGCATCTGGGGCGGACTGCTGTGCTTGCCGGAACTCGCGGCGGGCGACGACGTGGAAGCCATCGCGCACGCGCGCTACGGCTGCCGTGTCGACCATGTCGCCGAACGGCCGCCGCTGACGCACGGCTTCACGCACTTCACCCTCACCCTGCAGCCGCTCGAATGCCGCGTGATCGCGCTCGATGCGCACGCAGCGCAGCCGGGCATCCAGTGGCTGGCCGAGGGCGACCTCGAAGGGGCTGCGCTGCCTTCGCCGGTGCGTCGCCTGCTGCTGGCGGCAGGTTCGTCGACGACATAGCACTGCCCTGCAACCCGTATGGATGAAGGGCCTTGAGCCATGCATGGCCGGGAGCGCCATGCCGCGCGCCCCGCAGGCATGCCCGGCTCGAACGCCAATGCGAGTGCGCCTTTCAGGCCGTCGCGCAGTACTCGGAGAAGATACCGAGTTCAACGTGGCGGCCGGCGCGGCGAAATCCGCTGGACTCGAGCGCAGCCAGCACGGAGGCGGGCGCGACGCAGGACTCGATGGTTTCCCAGTAGTAGCGGTAGAGGTGCGGCGTGTCGCGGTGGCGCGCAACGAGGCGCGAGAGCAGGGGCACGACACCGTGCATGTAGGCGCGCAACAGGCGCTGCGCGATGCGCCCTTCCGGGCGCGTGATCTCGAGCGCCAGCAGGCGTCCGCCGGGCCGCAGCACGCGGCGGAATTCGCCGAATGCGGCCTGCATGTCCTCGACATGGCGCAGTGCGAAGCCGAAGGCGAGGAAATCGAAGCTGGCATCCGCGAACGGCAGTGCCTCGGCGCGCCCGCGCATCAGCCCGATGCCCAATCCGCGTGCTGCCGAGGCCAGCATGCCGGCGCTCGGATCGATGCCGATCACCTCGCCGCGCGCGCCGAGGATGCGCACGATCTGGCGCGACACCAGCCCGGTGCCGATCGCGACGTCGAGCACCTTCATGCCGGGTGCGAGGCCGGCGCGCAGCAGCGCCTGGCGCCGATACCACGAGCCGGTGCCGAAGGCGAGCAGGCGGTCGACGCGGTCGTAGTCGGCCGCGGTGTCGTCGAAGATGTGCTTCAGGAAGCTGCGCTTGGCATCGGCACGCGCGTAATAGCGCGGCAGCACCGGGTGGGGTGCGCTCGCAGCGGGCTGGGCGCTGCCACGGGGACGGGTGTTCGTCATGGCATCGAATGGTCGCGCCGGGGTTCGGCCGGTGACGAAACCCTACTGGGCCAGTCCGCGCTGCTGCAGGAACTGCTGGATGATCTCGAGCCGCGACACGGTGTCGTCGAGTTCGAGCAGCTTCTGGCGCGCGGCAAGCGGGATCGGCAGCACCTCGCAGTAGCGGTAGCCGGCCCACACCGCATTCTCGTAGTCGTGCGGCTCTGGAATGCGGTCGTTGCCGACCTCGGCGACGATCTCGCGCAGCAGCGCGAGCAGGTTCTGCTGTGCCGCCGGCACGACGCACGGACGCTCGTCTGCGATCGGCGCCACCCGCGCACGCCGCAGGCCTTCGTGATCGACCGCGCTGTCGACGATGCGAAAGCGGCTGCCGCCGCGCGTCGTCACCTGCAGCACGCCGAGCTGCTGCATGTCCCATTCGACGATGCGCGCCTCGACGCCCACCGCATGCGGCTGCGCCGGCGCGCCGACCTCCTGGCCCTTCTCGATGAGGCAGACGCCGAAGGGCTTGCCTTCGCGCATGCATTCCGAGGCCATGCCCATGTAGCGCTGCTCGAAGATCTTGAGCGGCAGCACGCCGCCGGGAAACAGCACGGTGTTGAGCGGAAAGATCGGCAGTTCGTAGAGCGCGCTCACGGCGCGTCTCCCCAGCGCCGCGTCAGGGCGTGCTCGACGCCGATCTGGTCGAGCACGCGCGCGACGACGAAATCGACCAGATCCTGCACCGACTGCGGGTGGTTGTAGAAGCCCGGATTGGGCGGCAGGATCACCGCGCCAGCCCGCGCCAGCCTGAGCATGTTCTCGAGGTGGATCACCGAGAACGGGGTCTCGCGCGGCACCAGCACGAGCTTGCGGCCCTCCTTGAGGACGACATCGGCCGCGCGTTCGATGAGGTTCTGTGCCAGGCCGGCAGCGATCGACGCCAGCGTGCCCATGCTGCACGGGCAGATGACCATGGCATCGGGCGGGCTGGAGCCGGAAGCCAGCGGCGCGAACCACTCTTCGCGCCCATAAACTTGGAGCTGGCCGGGCTGGGCGCCGAAGCGCTGCGTGAAGTCAGCCTGCAGTTCCGCTGCGCGGGCCGGCAGCGCGAGATCCATTTCCTGCTTCGCGACGACCTGCGCCACTTGCGAGTAGAGGAACTGCACGCGCACGCCGGCGCCGATCAGGCATTCGACGAGGCGCACGCCGTAAGGCATGCCCGATGCGCCGGTGAGCGCGACGGCAATGGTTTTCGGTCGGGTCATGATTGCGGGGCTGGGGGCGCCGGCGGCTCGGCGATGTCGTCCTTTTTTGCATCATCGGCCAACCAGCGGGCCGCCGCAAGCCCGTTGGCGAGGCCGAACACGAGGGCAGCGGCAGCGAACACCGGGGAGAGCAGGAACACGCCGTCATGCGGCACCAGCCACAGGCGCGCCAGCACAAGCTGGCCGCCGATGTGGGCGAACGATGCCGCGAGCGACAGCGTGACCGGGCCGAACCAGCGCCGCGGCAGGCGCGATGCGAGCGCCAGCGCGGCAAGGCTGGCGAGGGCTCCGGTCAGGCTGAGGAAGAAGCCGGGCGCGAGAAACGACCCGAGCAGCAGGCTGGCACCGAACACGCGCAGCAGCGATACCCAGGCGGCATCGCGCCAGCCGTGGTTGACGAGGACGACCAGGGTAACGATGTTGCCCAGTCCCGGTTTCACGCCGGGCAACGGCAGCGGTATTGCGGCCTCGGCGACCGACAGCGCGATTGCCACGGCGCTGTAGCGCGCGATGCGGTGATCGTCCGCATCGGGCGTGAGCACGATCTCAGTAGTTGAGCGAGTCATAGGCGCGATTGCGGCCGACCAGCGCGAGGCTCACGCGGTTGGGCGCGCAGATGGCGATGCTGTTGGCCTGGGTCAGCCAGCCCTGGCGCACGCAATACTGGCGCGGGCCGGGATCGGCGGCGACTCGCGCGCGCCCCGGTGCGATTTCGATGCGCGTCACGCCGAGCGGGCCTTCGACTTCGACATTGCGCGATTCGGTAAGCCGGACTTCCGCGACGATCTCGCCGTTGGCCCGCACCACTGCCTTCTCGGCGGCACCGCCACGCCACGCGAGCGGAAACAGTGCGGCGGCGAACAGCGCGGCGAGCAGCAGCGCCAGCCAGTCGCCAGGCCGCATCAAATGGCGCCATTCTGCGAAGGCCATGATGACGAACCGATCGCTCCGGGCGGCGCGCGGCGGCTCAGCGCAGCGAGCGATGCCGCACCAGGACACGCACCTTGCCCTCGAATTGCCGGGCGAGCCATTCCGCGAGATAGACCGAGCGGTGCTGGCCACCGGTGCAGCCGATCGCCACCGTGAGGTAGCTGCGGTTGTCGCGAATGAAGCAAGGCAGCCAGTCGTCGACGAACTTGCGCACGTCTTCGGCCATGCGCGCCACGTCGGGTTGACGCTCGAGGAATTCGATCACCGGCGCGTCCTTGCCGGTATGGGGGCGCAGTTGCGGATCGTAGTGCGGGTTGGGCAGGCAGCGCACGTCGAACACCAGATCGGCATCGAGCGGAATGCCATGCTTGAAGCCGAAGGATTCAAATAGCAGCGTGAGTCCCTCGGCAGCGTCGAGACGGATGAAGTCTTTTACCCAGGCGCGCAGGGCGTTGGCCTGCAGGTCGCTGGTATCGACGCGGTGGCCGAGTTCGGCGACGCGCTCGAGCGCTTCACGCTCCTTGGCGATGGCCTCTGCGAGGGTGGCACGCTCGTCGGCAAGCGGATGGCGCCGCCGCGTTTCGGAGAATCGCGCAATCAGGGTTTCGTCGCGCGCGTCGAGGAAAATGAAGCGTACGTCGATGTCGAGCAGGGACAGGTCGGTGACCTGCTGCGGCAGGGCCGCGATCGACATGCCCGAGCGCACGTCGACGGCGACCGCGACCTTCTCGTAGCCCTCGTTGCGCAACTGGCGCATCAAGCGCGGCAGCAGGGTGGCCGGGAGGTTGTCGACGCAGTAGTAGCCGGCATCCTCGAGCACGTTGAGTGCGATCGACTTGCCGGAACCTGACAATCCACTGATCAATACGAGCTGCATGCCGGCTATTGTATCGACAAGGCTTACATTTGCTTACCAAATCGCGGACACGCGCGGCGCGAACCGGGTTACGGTTCGCTTGCGGGCGCACCGCCGGGCCACTCCTCCTCCCGTGCTCCACCTGCTGCGGCGGTCGCGCTCCGCTTGATCCCCTGTCCTTCCTTCCGCCTGCCGTCGTTTCGGCCCGCACGCAGCGCGCGCGGCGACGAGTACCTGCTTACCGCGCAAGGCAACGGCACCCGCCGCAGACAGTCGAGATCACCCTGAGATCGCCACGCGCATCCGGGGTGGCAGGCAGTTCAACGTCGCGAAGCCCAGCGGTCGAGCCACCAGTACGCAAGCCCGGGCAGGCCGAGTCCTGCCAGCAGCAGCGGCACGAACGCCGCAGGCAGGTGTGTCGCCCCGAGCAGCACGAAGGGCGCGATCGCGGTGGCTGCCAGCGTGCCGCCGAAGGCGACGGCGCGTTCGTAACGCCGGTGGCGCGCAAGCAGCGCACCGAGCAACCCGCCGAACGCGATGCACAGCGGGACGATGATCAGCAGCACCGCGGCGAACGACAGCAGCGCGCGCAACGGCTCGGGGAGCGCGGCGGCGAAATCCACGTCAGTCGCGGCTACCGCACGCAGTTGCAGCCGCGCCAGCGCGGCGCTCGGCGACGCGCGCCAGGATGGCGAGCTTCTGTACGTCGCTCGATTGCCCCCATGCGGCAATCTCGTCGAGGGTGCGCTGGCACCCTTCGCACAGGCCGCTGGCGGCGCTCATGCGGCACACGCCGATGCAGGGCGACGCCACTGCCTTCTGCGGCAATGGGTTCATGGTGCCGCCTTCTGCGCCAGTCGCGCGTCGAACTTCGCCTTGTCGATGACGAAACGCTCGTGCCGCCCGGTGGAGATGGTGTCGACGCCGTCGTGCGCACTGACGCTGAACACCAGCCGACGCCCGTCGACTTCCTCCAGCCGTGCCCGCACCGTGACGGTGAAACCCGGCGGCGTCGCCGCGGTGTGCGAGAAGTCGACATGCGTGCCGACGGTCTGCTCGCGTGGCCAGTCGAGGTAGGGCTTGACGAGTTCGAGGCAGCACCATTCGAGCAGGCCGACCATGTAGCCGGTGGCGAACACGTCGGGCATGTCGAGGAAGGCCGGCGACTCCGGATAGAGCGCAGGGACCGTCTTGCGATGCGTGACGGTGAACTTGAGCTCGTGTTCAAGCCCGGCGGTCAATCCGGGTTTCATGTCCTTTGTTCCTCGCGCGAGCGCTGCGCGAGCCTGGCACGCGCGACCCTGGATTGTGGCGCGCGGCCGAGCACGCCGCTGATCCAGGCCGCGCAATCGACCAGGGCATCGAGGTCGACGCCGGTTTCGACGCCGAGTCCGTCGAGCAGATAGACGACATCCTCCGTGGCGACGTTGCCCGAGGCGCCGGGCGAATACGGACAACCACCGAGCCCGGCCACGGAGGCGTCGAATGTTGCGATACCGAACCCGAGTGCCGCATGGATGTTGGCAATCGCCATACCCCAGGTGTCATGGAAATGTCCGGCGAGGCGGTCGACTGGCACCTTCTGCGCACAAGCCTCGAACACGCGCAGGGTGGCGGCCGGCGTGCCGACGCCGACCGTATCCCCAAGGCATATCTCGTAGCAGCCCATTTCATACAGCGTCGCGGCAAGCGCGGCGACGGCTCGCGGATCGACCGCGCCTTCGTAGGGACAGCCGAGCACGCACGAGATGTAGCCGCGACAGCGCAGCCCGTGCTCGCGCGCCGCTTCGACCACCGGGCGGAAACGCTCGAGGCTTTCGGCAATCGAGCAGTTGATGTTCTTGCGCGAGAACGTCTCGGTCGCCGCGGCAAACACCGCGACCTCGTCGACGCCAGCCGCCCGTGCGGCTTCGAAGCCCTGCATGTTGGGCGTGAGCGCGCCATAGCTGACGCCCGGCCGGCGACGGAGCGCGCGCATCACCTCGCCGCTGCCGGCCATTTGCGGCACCCATCTGGGCGACACGAACGAGGCCGCCTCGATGGCGGAAAGGCCGGCATCGCCGAGGCGTTCGATCAGCGCAACCTTGGTTGCAATGTCGATGCTGCCCGGCTCGTTCTGCAGGCCGTCGCGCGGACCAACGTCGACCAGCCTGACACGTGCGGGAGAGGAAACGGACATCGGGCGGGCCACCGGCTCAGCTCCCGACCTTCGGCCGCCAGCGCGCGAGCAGTTCCTCGATCGCGGCCCTGTTGCCCGCGGCAGCAGTGTTGCCGGTGGCACGATCCTCGATCACCGCGATCATCGATTGCTGGTACTTGCGGAATGCCGGTGAATCCAGTCGCGCAACCGCGTTGCGGGTTCGTTCGGACGCCATGAGGTCCTTCTCTTTTTTCTGCAGGCGATCCACGGTGCGGCGAACTTCATCGACTTCTTCTGCCGCATAAAGCTCCGGCTGGCGCCCCATCGAAGTGATGCGGAACGCGAAGCCCGGTTCGAGGCCGGCGTCGGCAACCGCCTTGATCGACTCGCCGAAGCCGGGATCGGCCATCGCGGCATCGATCTCGGCCAACTCGATTTCGTCGAAGTCGCGCAGCAGCGCGGCCCGCATCGACGCCTTGAGCTGCGCCTCGTCGGCAGGGATGAGTTGCTGGACTTCGCGCTTGAACTGGGCAAAGTTCGCCTTCCACGCCGAATGCCCGGGATTCCACTGCGGGTCGGGCCGGAGCTGCCGGAACAGGACGCGCGCCCGCGCGTCGATGACGGCTTCGGTAATGCGTTTCTCGTCGAGCAGCAGTCCGGCATGCTGCGAGCCGAGGATCGCGTCAGCCATCAGCGGACGCCGGTCGAGCTGCGCGGCCAGGGGCGACGACAGGCCCAGCAGGACTGCAAAGGCAAGGGCGGCCGCACCGGCGCGCGGCGAAGTCGAAATTTTCTCCATGGCTTGCTTCGGTTCCGTTGTCTGGCTTAGCCCGCGGTAACCCACCACGGACGGCGGTTTTCGAGGAACGCAGCGATGCCTTCGCGTCCCTCCTCGCCGGCGCGCGCGCGCGCGATGCGGCGCGAGGTTTCCTCGATCAACTGGTCGGTGACCGGTTTGCCGGTCACCGCTCGAATGAGGCTCTTGCACTGGTCGTGCGCCTGCGGGCTGCCCGCGAGCACGTCGTCGATCACTTCGCCGATCGCGTTGTCGAGCTCCTCGTCGGTCGGCACGATTTCGTGCAGCAGCCCGATGCGGTAAGCCTCGGACGCCGAGAAGCGCTCGCCGGTCAGCATGTAGCGGCGCGCGCGGCGCTCGCCGATGGCGTTGATGACGTAGGGCGAGATGACGCCCGGGATGATGCCCATGCGGACTTCGGAGAAGGCGAATTGCGCATCGAAGGTGGCGATCGCGATGTCGCAGCACGCGACCATGCCGACGCCGCCGCCATAGGCCGGGCCCTGCACCCGGGCGATCGTCGGCTTGGGCAGTTCGTTGAGCGTGCGGAACAGGTTGCCCATGGTCTTGGCGTCGCGCACGTTCTCCTGCTCGGAATAGGCCGCGGCACGGCGCATCCATTTCAGGTCGGCGCCAGCGCAGAAGCTCTCGCCCGTGCTCGACAGGACGATCACCCGCACGCCCGGATCGGCCTCCATGCCCTGCAGCGCAACGGTCAGCTCGCCGACGAGTACATCATCGAACGCGTTGTGCTGCTCCGGTCGGTTGAGCGTGACGATGCCCACGCCGTTGTCCACTTCGATGACCACCGATTCGCTCATGCTCTCCCCCTTGCCTTCATGTCTGATCGCGCTCGAGCCATTTCTCTACCAGCGGCGCCCGGAAAGCCTCGAATTGCCGCAGGAGGCCAGCCGGATCGGTATCCACCAGCACCAGCCCGCGATGCTGCGGCCGGATGAATGCCTCCTGCGCGGCATGGTCCAGCAGCGCGAGCAGGGTATCGTAATAACCATCCACATTGAGTAAGCCGCAAGGCTTGTCCTGGATGCCGAGCTGGGACCAGGTAACGACCTCGAACAACTCCTCGAAGGTGCCGTAGCCGCCGGGCAGTGCCACGAACGCGTCGGACAGTTCGCTCATCAGCGCCTTGCGTTCGTGCATCGAGCCGACCACCCTGAGATCGGTGACGCCGCCATGCCCGAGTTCGCGGTTCATCAGGCGCTCCGGTATCACGCCGATCACCGCGCCGCCAGCAGCAAGTGCCGCATCCGCCACCACGCCCATCAGACCGATCTTGCCGCCGCCATAGACGAGGCCGATGCCGCTTTGCGCCAGCAGCGTTCCCAGCGCAACGGCCGCCGACGTGTATTCCTGTCGGGCGCCGACCTGGGACCCGCAGAAGACGCATATTCGATTCAGGCGTCGCGCGCTCAAAATCCGCCTTCCGATAGCCACTTTTCCAGTTGGGGAAGCCGATCGACGCCCCAGAAGGGTTCGCCATCGACGATGAAATAGGGAGAACCGAATACGCCGCGCTGCATTGCCAAGTCGGTTTCGCTCTTGAGCCGTTCCCGGTACGCCGGCGCGTTCACGGCATCGGACAGTTGCGCCGGATCGACCGCCAGCGCATCGGCCAGATCATGCAGGACTTGCGGGGTCGAAATGTTCCGATCCTCGACGAAGTAGGCGCGATAACAGGCGCGCGCGAACTTTCGGGCCAGGGACGTATCTCGATCCGCCAGCCAGTAGAACGCGCGTGCGGCGTGGTGCGTCGCGATCGGAAAATCGGTCGGCTGACGGTAGTCGACGCCGAGATAACGCGCGGAACGGGCGAAATCATGCAGCGAATAGGCACCCTTGAGCGGGATCTGGGCCAGCGGGGCGCTGCCGGTGGACTTGAATAGGATCCCCAGAAGTACCGGGCGCCAAACCACGGCGCGCCCGTACTTTTCGGCCAGCACATCGATCCACTCCGAGGCCAGATAACCGTAAGGGGAGGAGAAATCGAAGTAGAAATCGAGCGAAGTTGTCATTGTCGCCACATCGCCGCGCTCGGAGCGCGCGGCACGGAAGACCGTCAGCCGGATATCCTACCCGAAGCCCCGGATCAGGATGCCATGTCGCGGCGTTTAGTTGCGCCTGGCATTGCGCTCGAGGTAGGCCACGATGCCCTCGATTTCGAATTGCGGTTCGCGTGCGTCCCTTTTCGATCCGACGACACGATTCATCCACGCCATGTTTCGCTCCATGCGCTCGACGATGCTGCGCCATTGCCCGGGCTGGCGCGACGCCGGCTCCGGCAACGCGTGGCACTGGGAGCAAGCCTCGCGAAACGTCCAGCCGGCGGTGGCAAGATCAGGGTAGCGACGCGTTTCGATCGGTTTCTGGGAATGGCGGCGAAGGTAGGCAAGCAAAGCGTGCGTTTCTTCCTCGCTCGGCGCCTCGACGGTGTCCATCATGTTCTTCATCAGTGATCCCATATTGCCGCGGCCTTCCATGCGTAGCTTCATGCGGTCGACGACCTTCGTCCATCGTTCGGCGTTATGCATGGCAGGGCTGGGCAGATGGTGACACTGAACGCAGTAGCGGACGAGCAGTTGTGCACCACGCGAGCCTGCTTCGGGCAACCGGGCCGGTGTCGTAGAGGGCGGCAGGATACGCGCCAGCCACGCCCCGTGCGGACTTTGCTCCCACCGCTGCTGTGCCCGCGCAACCAGCGCGTCGTTGTTTGCATCGTCCGCCGATGCACTGGGGAGAGCAGCCACCCAGAGCAAGACGGCCGCAAGTGGATGGCGATTCATGCGTGTGGGGCAGGGGGTCAGAAGCAGTGGGTTGTTTGCCGGCGATGATACGCCGCTCCGGTTCGCCCGGCGCCCGAATCGGAGCGGAGCTGGCAGGAAGCAGGATCGTGCAAGGACTCAACCAATTCGGGGGGCACGCCGTTAAGAACTTGTAGCCCCGCTCCTGCGACGTGCGCAACGGAGGTTGAAATGGTGATCGTAATGGATACGCAAACCGGAATCCGGATGGCAGGAACCACCGAGTATGACGAGGAGGTTCTCAACGCAGGATGGATGCCCCATCCTGACCTGCAATTGAGGGAAGCCGTGCATACCGAGATGCTTGGCCGCAAGCCGCGACGCACAGTGGACCCGGAAGAATTCCTGCGCAACATCTATCGCCTGCAGGAGTGAGGCGCGGCTGATATGATCGGCGGCAGGCCTACTGTCCGCCGAACTGCGTGCATGCCCGACCCGGAACCGACCGCACTCCCTCCGCATTCGCGAAGCGCCTACCCGTATTTCCGGCAGGTCCAGACCCGCTGGATGGATAATGACATGTACGGGCATGTCAATAACGTCGTCTATTTCGCCTGGTTCGACTCCGTCATCACCGAGTTCCTGATCCGCGAATGCGGTCTGGATATCCAGTCTCCGCACGCGGTCGCGCTTTATGTCGTCGAATCCGCTTGTCGGTACCATCGATCCCTGTCATACCCGGAAACCGTCGATGCCGGTCTGCGAATCGGACATCTGGGTACATCGTCGGTCAGGTTCGAGCTGGGCTTGTTCCGCGAAGGTGAAGACAGGGCTGCAGCCAGCGGCCACTTTACCGTGGTAATCGTGGATCGTTCGACCAACAAACCGACGCCGATTCCGGCATCGATTCGCAACGGGCTTCAGCGTCTCACGAACACGGTCGCATAGCAGGTCAAGGCAGACGCGAAAGCTGCCGCAGTTGCCCCGTACGCGCCAGTACAGCTAGAGCGTGTGCGTCCGGTCGGCACGACCGAAACCCGGCAGAAGCTCTCCGATCCCTTTCGAGAACGCAATCACCTTGAACAGCTCGCCCATTTCCGATGGACTGAGCAGCTTTTGGACAGACGAGGCCTCGCGCAGGTAGCCGACGGAATCAGACGGGCCGGTCGCCTGCAGTCGCTCCAGAATGCCGCATTCCATCAGGAATGCGGCCTGTGACGTGTAGCCGACGAGGTCCAGGCCCGATGAGACGCCGGCCTCGGCAACGGCAGTGAAGTCGACATGCACAGTGATGTCGTTCAGTCCCGGCCACCATAAGGGGTCGGAATGAGCGTGATGCCGGTAGTGGCACATCAACGTCCCAGCGTTTCTCTGAGGATGGTAGTACTCCGAGCGCGGGAAACCGTAATCAAGCAGCAACAACGCCCCGGACGATAGCAAGCGCCCGCATTCTGCCACCCAGGCCGAGGCGCTCGGGGCAACCTCGGAAAGGTAGGGCGGGTGCACCGGCAGGTGCTGCGCGACGTCGAGGACCGTGCCATGCGCCAACCGGTCGGCCCATTGGAAGCTGCCATCGGCTGCGCAGGTAACGCCCCGCTCCAGGATCTCTGCACCGGACCAGCGTACAAGATGGACCGGCATCGCATCGAGAACCTCGTTCGCGAGGATCAGGCCGCTGAATTCCTGCGGGAGCGCGTCGAGCCACTCGACTCTCTCCGCAAGCGCTGGAACACGGGATTCCAAGGTTTCCTTTTGCCGTGCGCGAAGCTCGCCGGACAAATCCAGGATCGCGTAGCGTGCCGGCAATGCGTCGATCCTTTCCAGTTCGGCCAGCAATTGCGCCGCAAGCAATCCGCTGCCTGCGCCGAATTCGAGTATCTGCGACTGGCTAGCGGCCATGGTAGCCTTCGCAAACGGTGCCAGCGTGGCGCCGAACAATCGGCTAAGTTCCGGCGCGGTGACAAAATCGCCTGCATGGCCGAACTTTCGGGATCCACCGCAGTAGTAACCGAGCATCGGTGCATACAGCGCGAGTTCCATGAACCGCGCGAAGGAGATCCAGTTTGAATCTTCGGACCGGATTTCGTTGCAAATGATGGAAGCGAGTGCGGCGCTGCTCGCCGCGCCTTCCGGATCGGGATCTGGCAGTTGTGTAGTCGTCATGGCGCCGCGCAGTGTCGGACAAGACCCGTCAATTGGCAAACTACCGAGTCATGGGAATCAGCGAATCTTTGCAGGGAAAGGCCATTCTGGTCACGGGCGGCGCCCGGCGCGTGGGCGCAGAAATTGTCAGAACGCTTCATGCCGCCGGCGCAAATGTGGGTATTCACTATCGGCGAAGCCAGCGTGATGCTGTAACGTTGGCCAAATTGCTCAATGGCCAACGACGTGATTCGGCACACGTTCTCCATGCCGATCTGGACGATGTCGATGCGCTTGCGCCGATGGTGGAAGATCTTGTCCAACGATTCGGGCGCCTCGACGGACTGGTCAACAATGCTTCGACATTCTTCGCCACGGCCATGGGACGCATCTCGGGGCGCGATTGGGATGCCCTCGTGGGGTCGAACTTCAAGGCACCACTTTTTCTTGCCCAGGCGGCGGCGCCTTACCTGAAAGTGACACGCGGTGCGGTGGTCAATGTTTCCGACATCCACGGCAGCCGTCCGCTCGCCGGGTTTGCCGTTTATTGCGCTGCCAAGGCGGGGCTGGACGGCCTGACGAAAGCACTCGCCATTGAACTTGCGCCCGAGGTAAGGGTGAATGCAGTCGCTCCCGGGCCGGTCGAGTGGCCCGAGGATGGGACGTTCGACACGCAGACGCGGCAGGAGATCATCAACCACACGCTGCTAAAGAGGACGGGCTGTTCCGCCGACATTGCTCGTAGTGTGTTGTTCCTGCTCGCCGGAGCGCCTTATGTGACGGGACAGATCCTGGCAGTCGACGGGGGTCGAAGTGCACACCTCTGACTTTTTGCCTAGCCTGAACGCCGCACCTCAAGTGACACGTCAATGTGCGAAAATCGACACATTTGCTACCGCCGAACCGAATTGATGCAAAATTGCTTTGCGCTGGGCAAAGGCGCGGCTAATGTGGTCGTTCCCTTGGAACGTCCGACTGCCTTTCGGTTTGCACTCGGCCAATCCGTAGCTAGACTCGAAAAATGAACCCCCTTGCCAGTGCATCGGACGAAACCGCAGACAACAAGAGCGACAGCGCCGTCGCCTTGGGCCGTACGCACGCAGACACTGCCTGGGCGGCAAGAACCATGGTCGAGCCGGGCGACGAGGCGGACATCGGCAGCCTGCGGACGGTATGCGTGCTTTTTGCCGACGTGGCCGGAAGCACCCGCCTTTACGAACGCCTGGGCGATGCGGAGGCGCTGCATGCGGTTGACCGCTGCCTCAAGCGCATGGTCCGCGTGGCAGAAGGCTACGGAGGCCGCGTCATCAAGACGATAGGTGACGAGATCCTGACCGTCTTCGGGCTTGCCGATTCGGCATTCCAGGCGGCCTGCGAGATGCAGCAGCGCGTCGACGACCTTCCGCCCGCATCCGGAATCAAACTCGCGATCCGTGTCGGTTTCCATCGCGGACCGGTCATCGAAGAGAACAACGACGTCTTCGGCGACAGCGTCAATGTCGCGTCCCGGCTGACGGACTTGGCCAAGGCGGGACAGATCATCACGAGCCACGAAACCATCGAGGCTCTTTCAGCGCCGTTGCGCGGCTCGGTGCGCGAACTGGCGCAGGTTTCGGTAAAGGGCAAGGAAAGCGATACGCGCGTATTCGAAGTGATGTGGCAGGGCTCGGCCGACATGACCATGCTCGGCCCAAGTCCGGTAGTCCGGCCGCTGCCGCACACGCGTCTCAAGGTTCGACACCAGAATGTCAGCATCCTGATCGACAACCAGCGCTCACAACTCACACTGGGTCGCGAATTGGGTAACGACATCGTGATCGCCGATCGACGCTCTTCGCGTACTCATGCACGCATCGACCGGCGTCGTGACAAGTTCGTGCTCGTCGATGTCAGCAGCAATGGAACCTACGTGACCTTCGACGGCGAACTGGAAGTTGCATTGAAGCGGGAAGAAATCGTGCTGCGAGGCCGCGGCCGAATCTGTTTCGGCCGATCCTATGCGGAAGACGCCGAAACCGTCGAGTTCGAGTTGATCGAGTAGATCAGGCCGGGTTCGTTGCAGCCCCCGTAGGCGTCGCCGCTCAGCGACGCCTATCCTACTGAATATCAAGAATTTTCTTTCCCACAAGCCTGCCGCGTCACCATTGGTGGACACCACCTTCGCAGCACGCCCCCCAACCGGCTGATATTCAAGGCGAATTTCCTGGCATGCAGCCTGCGTTGCCCTTGGGCCACGATGAAATTCAGGAAAGGAGCCGCCGCATGGACTGGGAAAAATTCTTCGCCGCATCGAGCGTCGCCTTCGGGCTCGCCCCTCGCACAGGTAAGCCAGTGCAAGCACTGTTGCCCTCGGCAGAGCACCCCGATTACTGCGCAGCTGCATTGATCGCGTGCAGGAAGCCCAAGGCAGGCACTGGCGCCCAACCTTCACCGAGGCACACCGACTGAGTTGGCCGGCGCAGAAAAAAGGGGCCGCAATGCGGCCCCTTTCCCATTCAATCAACGGAAAATCAGCGCTTCTTCTTGGTCGGCGCCGCTGCCGGCGCGCCGGGCGGGTTGTCACCCGCCACGCCGAGGGAGCCGCCCGTTCCCAAGCCGCGCGGTCCCGTGGCCTCCTGCGGCTTGTAGTTGCGCAACACTTTCACCATCTGGTTGTAGGCGTCGGTGAATGCCGCAGCGATCACTTTGCCCTCGGGCGTGTTCGAGTAGCCGCCCATACCACCGCCTGCATGGGTGCCGATCAGGCCACCGAGAATCGAGAAGTCGGTTTTCGACGCGCTACCTTCCGACGCAGAGACCTGCACGCCGGAGCGGTTGTCCACCAGCGTCAGCATGGTGCTTGCCTCGCGCTGCTTGACGCCGGCGCCGATCGCACCGATCACGCCCAGGCGATGACTGACGCCGCCCAGCGCCCCCCCCATACCGCCCGTGTCGCGCGCGCTGAAGATGACGGTCGGCGTCAATCCGTAGTCGGCCGATACCATCTGGCCCTTGCCAAAGTTCGAGTTCTTGCGCAACTCACCCGATTGCTCGAGTGCGCGCTCTGTTGTCATCTGCTGGAATCCGCGGCCCCGCTCCACGACGACAAAACAGTTGCTTTGCTGAACGAGCAGGCGCAAAAGCGGGACGGTCGATGTCAACCTGTACTCGCCGGTGAGGATTCGATACCAGTCGGAATTCTGGTCTTCCAGCAGCGCCAGGGTTCCAAGCGGTCTGTCGCAGCGTTCCAGCTGCGAATTGGCGCCACTGGACGTGGCGCCGCCGGCGGCGCCGGTTGCGGTGGTTTTCGCCTCCTGCGAGCCCATCTGCACCGGTGAAGAAAGGCAACCGGCCAGGACGAGCGAAGCAGCCAAGGTGCCGAAACGAATAACTGCGTTCATGGGAATCCTCGCGTAAAACAGGTTTGGCGAGCAGATTCTACCCGCAGCATTTTCACGAACGCCATCGGCCATTCGACTCATCCGTGACGCACGGCACACGAAAAACGGCAGTCCTCAGACTGCCGCTCGATTCCTGCCGGGGAAAATCACCCTTTCAGGCAGCCACTCATGAACTTCTTCCGCTCGGCGCCGGCAAGACTCTTGGTTTTCGCCTGCGCGTTGCAGTCCTTCATCTTCTGCTGCTGCGGCGAGAGTGCCTTGCCGTCGGACTCGGCAGCACCGGCCTTGGCAGACAAGCAGCCCTTCATGAAGGTCTTGCGCTCGTCGCCAGCAAGACTCTTGGTCTTTGCCTCGGCATTGCACGCCTTCATTTTCTCCTGTTGCGGCGTTGCGTAAGCCACCGGCGCAGATGCCAGGGTTGCAACGAACAGGGAAACCGCCGCACCGACCATCAATTTTGCCTTCATTCTCATCTCCTCGTCATTGGACACCGGTTTGGTCCAGATCTATGAACGCATGGCATGGGCTGCGGTTGACGCCGCCCAACCCAATGGCATCAGCCTTCGCCTTCGATGGCGCGTCGCTGGCGCTCGATGAACTCCTTGTTGGCATCGATGCCGCGCAGCATCAATATCGTGGTCCGAACGGCCGCTTCGAGCAGGACGGCGAGGTTACGACCGGCAGCAACCGGAAGCACCACGCGGCGAACCGGAACACCTATCACGATCTGCGTCTGGTCATCGAGCGGAAGTCGCGTCGCCTCGGGCACGCCGGGCGAAGGCTTCTGCAGATGGACAACCAGGCGCAGGCGCATTTTGCGCCTTCGTGCGGTTTCGCCGAAGATGGTCCGGATATTGATCAGCCCAAGCCCGCGGACCTCGAGAAAATCCATCAGCAACTCGGGACAGCGCCCCTCAAGCGTGTCCGGTCCGATGCGGAACACTTCGACGATGTCGTCGGCAACCAGACCGTGGCCGCGCGTGATGAGTTCGAGCGCAAGCTCGCTCTTTCCTGCCCCCGACTCACCCGTGATGAGCACACCGAGTCCCAGCACGTCCATGAATACGCCGTGCAGCGTGGTGCGTTCGGCAAGTTCGCGCGACAGGTAGATTCGAAGCAGGTCGATGACGGATGCAGACGGCAAGGGCGTCGTGAATATCGCGACACCGGTTTCAGCCGACATGTGGGCAGTGGCGCTCGATACCTCGCAGCCGTCAGCCATGATGATCGCAGGCGGACGGACCTGCGCGATCTCGTCCATGCGGTTGCGCATGCGCTCCGGCGGCTGGCGCGCCGCCCAGGCGATCTCTGCCGCACCAACCACCTGCAGGCGGTTGAGATGCATCTGGTTCATGTGGCCGACAAGATCTGCAGGCCATACCGACTCGTCGGTGACCTTGATGGGGGCATCAAGGTTGCCGCTGACGTGCGTCAGCCGGAGCTTGTCGCGATTGTCCTCAAACAGCCGTCCGACGGTAGTTTGCCGCATTGGGGTCCCAGGTCGAGAACAGCGTATGGATTTCGTCTGCGGTTGCAGCATTGCTGAGCTGTTCGCGCAATGACTTGTCGCTGAACATCTGGGCAAGCTCGGAGAGAATCTGGAGGTGATGTTCGTTCGCCTGTTCGGGCACGAGCAGCACGAACAGGAGATTGACCGGCTTGGCGTCCGGCGCGTCGAATTGCACGGGTTGGGAAAGCCGGAAAAACCCGCCAACCGCGTCCTTCAGGCCCTTGATCCGGCCATGCGGAATCGCGATGCCCTGGCCGAGACCGGTTGAGCCGAGACGCTCGCGCGCGAACAGACTGTCGAACACCAGACTGCGCGCGATGCCTTGATTGTTCTCGAACATCAGGCCTGCCTGTTCGAAAACGCGCTTCTTGCTGCTCGCCTCCAGGTCGATGGCGATATTCGTCCTGGGCAGCAGTTTAGCGATGAGGTTCATCTGGAGGTGTTGCGAGCCGCGCCACCTGCGCGCGGCTCAATCACACGGAAGAATTGGTGATGTATCTCGGTCGAGATGCAAACGCGACGGATTATACGCCTTGTAGGCCGAACGACCAGATTACTCGGTTACCGGTTGTTTCTTCATCGCGTTGTGGCCATGATCCTGGGTTTTCTGCTTGTGCTTCACGACCTGACGGTCGAGCTTGTCCACCAGGGCATCGATCGCGGCATACATGTCCTGATCTTCGGCTTCCGAGAAGATGTCCTTGCCGCGGACATGCAGCGTGACTTCCGCCTTCTGCCGCAATTTCTCCACCGAGAGGATCACATTGACACTGGTTACGTGGTCGAAATGCCGGATCACGCGGTCCAGCTTGGTCGTCACGAACTCGCGAATGGCCGGCGTGACTTCGATGTGATGCCCGGTGATGGTCAGGTTCATTTTGGCTCCTCTCCGGAAGGTACTAGATGGACTTGCGCAGATTGACCGGCGGGATATTGAGCGCCTCGCGGTATTTCGCGATCGTACGACGCGCGACGACAATGCCCTGCTGGCCGAGGATTTCGGCAATCCTGGCGTCCGACAACGGGCGCTTGGTGTCCTCCGCGCTCACGAGCTGACGGATCAGCGCGCGAATCGCGGTTGCCGAGCACTCGCCACCAGCCACCGTGGAAACGTGACTGCCGAAGAAATACTTGAGTTCGAAGATCCCGCGCGGCGTGGCCATGAATTTCTGCGTCGTCACCCGCGATATCGTCGATTCGTGCAGGCCCAGCTCTTCGGCGATCTCGCGCAGCGTCAGCGGACGCATCGCCACCTCGCCATAGTCGAAGAACTGGCGCTGGCGATTCACGATCGCCTGCGAGACGCGCAGGATCGTGTCGAAGCGCTGCTGCACATTTTTGATGAACCACTTCGCCTCCTGCAACTGCGACGACAGTCCGGAGGCGCCGGCGCCGCTGCTGCGCTGCTGTTGCAGGATATCGGCATAGAGACGGTTGATGCGCAGCTTAGGCATCGCGTCGGGATTGAGTGATGCAAGCCACTGCATGCGCGATTTCTTGACGATTACATCTGGAACGATGAAACGCGTGTCGATCGACGAGAACTGGGCGCCGGGCCGCGGATTGAGCGAGCAGATGAGCTGATGCGCGCCGCGCAACTCATCGTCGCTGCACGAGAGCGCCTTCTTGAGCTTGACGTAGTCGCGACCGGCGAGCAGCTCGAGATGGTGGCGCACGATGCTGAGCGCGAGGTCGCGATCGGGCGACGAATCCATGTTGATCAGTTGCAGCGCGAGGCATTCGGACGCGCTGCGCGCCCCGACACCCGGCGGATCCATGCTCTGCACATGACGCAAAGCAATCTGCAGATCGTCCAGTTCGAACCCGATGTCTTCCGGAAGCAGCGGAAACAGATCCTCGAGCGTCTGCGTCAGGTAGCCGTCATCGTCGATCGCCTCGATCACGAACCGCACCAGGCTGCGGTCGCGATCGGAAAGCTGGGTCAGCGCAAGCTGTCCCGAGAGATGATCGCGCAGCGTCGTGCTGGCGGCCTGGATGTCCTGATAGTCGTTGTCGTCGTCGTCGCTGCGCGGACCGCTGGATCCGCCGCCGCCCTCGGAAAACCAGTCCATCGCGCCGTCTTCGCCGCTGCCGGATTCCTGCGATTCGGCCGGCGTCTCGCGTGCCGGTTCGGCCGGTGCGGACGCCATCGCGCCTTCCTGGCCGGGCACATAGGGACTCGCCTCGGGCTCCAGTTCGTCGCGCTCCATCAACGGGTTGTCCGAAAGGAATTTCTCGATCTCCTGGTTGAGTTCGAGTGTCGACAACTGCAGGAGACGAATCGACTGCTGGAGCTGCGGCGTCAGCGCGAGATGCTGAGAAAGCTTGAGTTGAAGGGTCTGCTTCATGGAGTGACGCACCGCACGAACGTCAGGTCACGTGGGTTGCGGCGCGCTGAACGCCTGCGGCAATGCCGACTGGACAACGCGGGCTGAAAATCGGTCGGAAACATGATGTTCACACCGGCCCGTCAAAGGCGGAAGTTCTCGCCCAGATACACTTTACGGACGTTTTCATTATAAACAATTTCCTGCGCGCTACCGGCCGCCATCACTTCGCCTTCGTTAATGATGTAGGCGCGGTCGCAGATGCCCAACGTCTCGCGCACGTTGTGGTCGGTGATCAGCACACCGATGCCGCGCTGCTTGAGATACGCGATGATCTTCTGGATGTCGATCACCGCGATCGGGTCGACGCCGGCGAATGGCTCGTCGAGAAGAATCAGGCGCGGACTGGTCGCCAGCGCACGCGCGATCTCGACCCGCCGGCGCTCGCCTCCCGACAGGGAGATTGCGGTGTTGTCACGAAGGTGCGCGATATGCAGTTCCTCGAGCAGCTCCTCGAGCCGTTCGCGTATCTGCGTCTTGCTCAGGCCCTGCAATTCGAGCACCGCCTCGATGTTCTCCGCCACGTTGAGCTTGCGGAAGACCGACATTTCCTGCGGCAGGTACGACAAACCAAGGCGTGCGCGCCGATGGATCGGCATATGCGTGAGCGCCTGGCCGTCGAGCACGATTTCGCCGCCATCCGCGGCGACCAGCCCGACGATCATGTAGAAACAGGTGGTCTTGCCGGCGCCGTTGGGGCCGAGCAGCCCCACCACCTCGCCGCTGGCGACTTCGAACGAGACATCGTGCACCACCGTGCGCGACTTGTATTTCTTGCGCAGGTTATTCACGCGGAGCATGCTCATGACGCATCCTCCGGCACGTCCTTCAACACGCGATGCACGACACTGCCGACGAACCCGCGGCTGGCGAGAAAGCGCGCCTGCCTGGCGTACTCGCGCGCATCGGCTGGCGCGCGACCGAACTTTCGCAACCAGATTTCGCGCGCGCGTTCGAACTCTGCCTGCGCGTCGTCTGCCACGTGCGCGTCGATCAGTTCGGCGGCGATGCCGCGGCTTTTCAGCTCATGGCGCAGTTTGAGGCCGCCAAGCCGCGCGCCGCGTGCCGCGACGAAACTCTCGGCAAAGCGCGCGTCGCTCAACAAACCGGATTGTTCCAATTGACTGGTCAAGGAATCGATTTCTTCACCGGTGCCGTACGCTGCGAGCTTGCGCGCCAGTTCGGCGCGCGAGTGATCGCGGCGCGCAAGCAGGCGCAAGGCGCGCTCGCGCAGCGTGGGCTCCATGGTCGTCCCGTTACGCGGCCACCTGTGCCTGAACCGGCGGCAATTCCGGCAGGCTGACCGCCACGCGGATCTTGTTCTCGATCTCGCGCGCGATCTCGGGATGCTCGCGCAGAAACTCGCGCGCGTTGTCCTTGCCCTGGCCGATGCGCTCACCGTTGTACGAATACCACGCGCCGGACTTCTCGACCATCTTGTGGTTCACGCCCATGTCGACAATTTCGCCTTCGCGCGAAATGCCCTCGCCGTAGAGGATGTCGAACTCGGCCTGACGGAACGGCGGTGCCACCTTGTTCTTGACCACCTTGACCTTGGTTTCGGAGCCAACCACTTCGTCGCCCTTCTTGATCGCGCCGGTGCGGCGGATGTCGAGGCGCACCGAGGCGTAGAACTTCAGCGCGTTGCCGCCGGTAGTGGTTTCCGGATTGCCGAACATCACCCCGATCTTCATGCGGATCTGGTTGATGAAGATCACCAGCGTGTTGGTGCGCTTGATGTTGGCGGTGAGCTTGCGCAGCGCCTGACTCATCAGGCGTGCCTGCAGGCCGGGCAACTGGTCACCCATCTCACCCTCGATTTCGGCCTTCGGCGTCAGCGCGGCGACCGAGTCGATGACCACGATGTCGATGCCGCCGGAGCGTACCAGCATGTCGGCGATCTCGAGCGCCTGTTCGCCGGTATCCGGTTGCGAAATCAGCAGGTCACCAACGTTGACGCCGAGTTTCTGTGCGTATGAGGTGTCCAGTGCATGCTCGGCGTCAATGAACGCCGCAGTGCCACCGAGCTTCTGCATCTCGGCGATCACCTGCAAGGTCAGGGTCGTCTTGCCGGACGATTCCGGGCCATAGATCTCGACCACGCGCCCGCGCGGCAGGCCGCCGATGCCGAGAGCGATGTCCAGCCCGAGCGAACCCGTCGAGACCGCCTGAATGTCCTGTTCGATCTCGCCATCGCCCAGGCGCATGATCGAACCCTTGCCGAACTGTTTCTCGATCTGCGCCAGCGCTGCGGCCAATGCCTTGCTCTTGTTGTCATCCATGTGGGTTTCCTTCCGAAACAGCGTTTCCCGATTATGGCACAGTAGTTGCACGCGAAAGCCGAACTGCCCGCTCGGTGGACGATGGCACGCCACGGCCAACCGGGCCGGCCTGCAACCCGCATGAACAGTCGCTCACAGACAGGGCACCGCCAGCAGGCCCATGGAATCTGCCCGCTGGCGAAGGCATGCTGCAGATTGTTCATCCATGCACCATCCGGGCACCCGGATACGCATGTGCCGTTCGGCTCGACTTCCTACTGGTTGAGCGCCGGCAACGTGGCGAGTGCGATCAATCGCGTCAGGGCATGAATTACCGCAGCCCGGCGCACCGCCTCGCGGTCGCCAGCGAACTGCTCGCACGCCGTAACTGGCTGCGCGCCACGCACCACCCAGGCAAAACACACGGTGCCGACCGGCTTGCCGGCCGAGCCACCACCCGGGCCGGCGACGCCGGTGATGGCCAGCGCCACGTCGGCATGGCTGACGGCAATTGCGCCCAGCGCCATTTCGCCGGCCGTCTGTTCGCTCACGGCGCCCTGCTCCTCCAGCGTGCGTTCGCTCACCCCGAGCAGTTCGCGCTTGGCGTCGTTCGAATAGGTGACGACACCGCGCTCGAACCAATCGCTGCTGCCGGCCGTTGCCGTGACCACCTGCGCCACCCAGCCGCCGGTGCAGGATTCGGCGGTTGCCAGACGCAAGCCGCGGCCCTTCAGCCAGGCGCCAACCCGCGCAGAGAGTTGTTCGAGTTCCGCGTCCATCAGCCGACAAGCCGCGCCGCAATGGCGAGCACCAGGACCGTATAGCCGGCGGCGATCACGTCGTCGGACATCACGCCCAGGCCGGTTTTCACGTGGGTGTCGATCCAGCGCGCGGGTTGCGGCTTGACGATGTCGAATAAGCGGAACAGGAAGAATGCGGCCGTCTGCCACAGCCAGCCCTCGGGCGCGAGGAACAGCACCAGCCAGAAGGGCACGATCTCGTCCCACACGATGGCGCCATGATCGACCACGCCCAGCATGCGCCCGGTACGCGCCGCGGCGAACACACCGACGACGAACGCCGCCAGCAGGAACAGCGCGAAGCCGAGATCGGAAAAGTGCGGCCGGATCAGCGGATAGAGCACCCAGGCCGCGAGTGTGCCGATGGTGCCCGGCGCCCAGGGCGAGAGTCCGCTGCCGAAGCCGCAGGCGATGAAGTGCGCCGGGTGCGCGAACAGGAAGCGGAGATTGGCCTGCATCTTGGAATCGTTTCTGCGTCGCCAGCCGATGCCCGGCTTCAGGGCACAAAATGGTCGTAGCCGCGCCGCGCGGGCACGCTCAGCGCGCCGTCTGCCTCGCGCAGATGCAGCGTGCCGGCCGGCTGATCGGTGATCGTGCCGATTCGCGTCAGCGGCAGGCCGAGCCGATGGGCGAGCGCATCGATCTCGGCACGGCGCTCGGCGGCGGCAGTGAAGATCAGCTCGTAATCGTCGCCGCCGGCGAGCAGGCTTTCACGCACGCGCTCGCCATCGCCGCAAACAGCGTCGAGCGCGGCGCGCGGCAGCATCGCGACATCGACCACGGCGCCGACGCCGGAGCGCTCCAGGATGTGGCCGAGGTCGGCAAGCAGGCCGTCGGACACGTCGATGGCGCTGCTCGCCACCCCGCGCAGTGCAAGGCCGAGCGCGGTACGCGGCTGCGGGCGCCGCAGCGCTGCGAGACAGGCATGCCGGCCGGCGGCGTCGAGGTCAACCAGGCCCTGCAGGCTGGCGAGACCAAGCGCGGCAAGCCCCGGCTGGCCGGAAACCCAGACGTCCTCCTCGGGCCAGGCGCCGTCACGCCGCAAGGCGCCGCCCTGCGGCACCTCGCCGATGATGGTGACGGTGAAACTCAGCGGACCGCGTGTCGTGTCGCCGCCGACGAGGTCGATGCCGAAGCGCTCCGCACAGGCAAACAGGCCGGCGGCAAAGGCCGCGACGAAGCCTTCGCGCGGATGCGGCAGCGCAATCGCCAGCAACGCCCATTTGGGCACCGCGCCCATCGCCGCCAGGTCGGACACATTGACCGCCAGCGCCTTCCAGCCGAGCGACTCGGGATCATCGTCGGGCAGAAAGTGGGTGCCGGCGACCAGCATGTCGGTCGACACCACCAGTTCCGAACCGGGCGTGGCGCGGATCAGCGCCGCGTCGTCGCCGACACCGAGTTCGGTATGCCGGGTCGGGCGCTGGAAGTGGCGCTTGATCAGATCGAATTCGGATGGCAATTCAATTCACATGCAGGACGCTGAAAAACACACTATCGCCAAGAAGCAATCTTCTGTCGCACCAACTCAACAAAAGCCGCCGCTACATGTTCGTCCGAAATTCGCTGGAAGCCGAGTCCAAAATGACCAACTCGATTTAGAAAATCAGGGAACCATGCCTCATGATTGAGAGAGGGCCGCAGATGACTCGGAAGTGTTACTCCATATCCACTCAAAAGACTTTGGAACCCTTCCTCAGCACCGTCCTCAATCCGCTCTAGCCTGAAGCAGCCGCAAAGAAAGTACTCTCTTGGGTGGCCCGTGCCTGTGACCATCCATACGCGCGCTCCCTTGGCATACTCAGCCTGCTTGTCTGTATAGAAGCCATTCTCCGGATCATCTACGCATCCTTCCTCGTCCCCGAACTCGCGCCCCATCGTGTCGGGATTGTGATAAACGACGAAGTCATTTCCAACCGCCTCGGAAACCAATCGTTCGATTCTGTCTGGGACCACGACTGTTAGAGGATCCGATGCCTTCGCGGCACGAACGGTTTGGCCAGTCTCATCATTTGGATGCGATCGCCCAGTCTCAACGGACCGAAATGACGTGGCCAGTTTGTCGATCACGCCATTGACGAACTTGTGCCCTTCGGTTCCGCCGTATTCTTTGGCCAGTTCGATCGCCTCGTTGATGACGACGCGATAGGGCGTCTCGGGATGCGACTTGAGCTCGTGCGCGGCGAGCAGCAGCAGCGCATGCTCGACCGGCGACACGTCGTCGAGCGCGCGCGCCAGATGCGGCCGCAGCGCCTCGCGCAGCGACTCGGCATCGCCGATCGCACCGCGCAGCAGGGCGCGGAACAGCTCGCCGTCGGCCTTGTCGAAAGCGGCAACCTGCGACATGTGCTGTTCGATCACCGAGACGTCATTGCCCGACAGCAGCCACTGGTAGATGCCCTGGAGCGCGAATTCGCGCGCGCGTCGCCGCGCCGACTTGCTCATGTCCGCCGTGCGCGCAGTTGCCGCAGCAGGTTGGCCATCTCGACCGCTGCCTGCGCCGCATCGCGCCCCTTTATGTGCATGCGCGAAAGCGCCTGATCGTCGTCCTCGGTGGTGAGCACGCCGTTCGCGATCGGCACGCCGGTGTGCAACTGCACTTCGGTGATGCCGCGCGCCGATTCGTTCGACACGATCTCGAAATGGTAAGTCTCGCCGCGGATGACGCAGCCGAGCGCGAGCAGCGCATCGAACTGCCCGCCTTGCGCCATGACCTGCAGGGTCAGCGGGAGCTCTAGCGCGCCGGGCACCGAGGTGATCAGCACATCGTCGTCGCACACGCCAAGGCGCTTGAGTTCATCGACCGCGCCGGACAGCAGCCCCTCGCCGACATCGATGTTGAAGCGACTCATCGCGATGCCGATGCGCAGGCCCGCGCCGTCGAGGCCGGGTTCGAGTTCTTCGATTTCGTCGTAACGGGCCATGTCAGACCTTTGCCTCTTCGCGTGACAGATAACCGGTGATCTCCAGGCCCCAGCCGGCCATCGATGGCATGCGCCGCGGACTCGACAGCAGGCGCATCTTGCCGACGCCGACGGCGCGCAGGATCTGCGCGCCAAGGCCGTAAGTGCGCGGATCCCACTTCGCGGCTGTCGCACCCGTCGAGGTCTCGCCGGACAAGGCAGCCAGTACGTCCTCGCTGCTCGCAGGCCGGCGCAGCATGACGATGACGCCCTTGCCCTCGCGCGCGATCACGCGCATCGCCCGCTCGATGCCGAAAGAATGGCGCGTGCCGGTGGTGTCGAGAAAATCGAGCACGAGGATGGGTTCATGCACGCGCACCAGCGTTTCCTGGTCCGCGGCAATATCGCCCTTGACCAGCGCAAGGTGCACACCGCCGGTCGTCTTGTCCTCGAAGGCATGCAGCATGAACTCGCCGTGCGCGGTGACGACCGGTTTGCTGGCAACGCACTCCACCAGCTGCTCGGCACCGGCACGGTAATGGATCAGGTCGGTGATCGCACCGATCTTGAGCCCATGCGCGCGGGCGAACTCGATGAGATCCGGCAGGCGCGCCATGGTGCCGTCGTCCTTGAGGATCTCGCAAATCACGGCCGCCGGCTCGGCCCCGGCAAGCTGCGCCAGGTCGCAGCCGGCCTCCGTATGCCCGGCACGTACCAGCACGCCACCGTTCTGCGCCATCAGCGGGAAGATGTGGCCGGGCTGCACGATGTCGGCGGGCCTCGCATTGCGCGCCACGGCCGCCTGCACGGTACGCGCGCGATCATGGGCGGAGATGCCCGTCGTGACACCCTCTGCAGCCTCGATCGAGACGGTGAAGGCGGTGCCGTGGGGCGTGCGGTTGTCGCGTACCATCAGCGGCAGGTTGAGCTGGCGGCAGCGCGCCTCGGTCAGCGTGAGGCAGATCAGGCCGCGGCCGTGCTTGGCCATGAAATTGATCGCCTCCGGCGTGACGAACTCGGCGGCAAGCACCAGGTCGCCTTCGTTCTCGCGGTCTTCCTCGTCGACCAGGATCACCATCCTCCCGGCCCGCATTTCGGCGACGATGTCCTGGATCGGCGCCAGCGCGCTGTTGCCGCGGTCCGTCATGTCAGTGGCGCCCGGTCGCGCGAACACCGTGTGTGCAAGGTTCGGCTCATGGTCAGCGGAAATGGGTTGCGATCTGTTCGTCGCCGTGCATTATGCGCTCGACATAGCGCGCGATGAGGTCGACTTCCAGGTTGACGCGTGCGCCGGGTGAAAGGCGCTTGAGCGTGGTGACTTCCACCGTATGGGGAATCAGGTTGATCCAGAAATCCGCGGCGTCCACCCGATTGACGGTGAGGCTCACGCCGTCGACGGTGATCGAACCCTTGCGCGCGATGTACTTCGCCAGCTCGCGCGGCGCCCGGACGACGAGCGTCCAGCTTTCGCCATCCTGCCTGAAGCTGACGACCTCACCGACACCGTCGACGTGCCCGGTCACCAGGTGGCCGCCGAGCCGGTCCGCCAGCCGCAGCGCCTTTTCGAGGTTGATCTCGCCGGCCGCGTCCAGACCGACGGTACACGACAGCGTTTCGCCGGAAACGTCGAACTGCAACATGCCGCCGTCGACGTGCACGACAGTGAGGCAAACGCCGCTGCAGGCGACACTGTCGCCGATGGCAATGTCCGCCGTACCGAGCGCGGAGGCGTCCACGTCAAGGCGAAAGCCTTTGTCGAGCGGTGCGAGCTGCGTGATGCGGCCGATCGCGGCAACGATTCCGGAAAACATGATGGTTTCGAGAGGAAAACAGCGGGGCAGGCGGCATTGTAGGCGATTTCGGGCAGCGCGCCGAGTCACCCGCCTCGCGACGGGAAGTCTGGCCCGTGCGTTGGCGGGACCATGCCGGCACTTGAATCGCGGCTTGTCACCCCAATATAGTGGTGTAAGATTTCCAGAAAACAATGAAGCCGAGTGACGCCGCAGCCTCGATCGATTCGACTGCGGCGTTTGCGCTAGAAGGAAGCCCATGGTTCCCCACCTGACCACCGCCCTCACCGGCCCGCTGCTGGAACTCGAACGCCGCTTCCTCGACAGCCAGACGCTGATCGAACAGTGGCTTCGCACCCAGTGGACGGAGCATACGCCGCCGTTCTACGCGTCGTGCGACCTGCGCAACAGCGGCTTCAAGCTCGCGCCCGTCGACACCAACCTGTTCCCCGGCGGCTTCAACAACCTGAACCCGGCGTTCCTGCCGCTGTGCGTGCAGGCGACCATGTCGGCGATCGAGAAGCTCTGCGCCGACGCGCGGAACCTGCTGCTGGTGCCGGAAAACCACACGCGCAACCTTTTCTATCTGCAGAACGTCGCGCAACTGGCACTGATTCTGCGCCATGCCGGGCTCAACGTGCGTGTCGGCAGCCTGCTGCCGGAAATAGCCGGTCCGACGCCGGTCGAACTGCCCAATGGCGGCTCGCTGCTGCTGGAACCGCTCGCGCGATCGGCCAACGGCCGGCGCCTGACGCTAAAGAACGATCCCGGGTTCGACCCGTGCGCGGTGCTGCTCAACAACGACCTCTCGGGGGGCGTACCGCCGCTGCTGCAGGAGCTGCACGAGCAGTACCTGATCCCGCCGCTGCATGCCGGCTGGCACGTCCGCCGCAAGTCGAACCACTTCGCGGCCTATGAGGAAGTCGCGACGTCCTTCGCCGAGGCGATCGGTATCGATCCGTGGCTGATAAATCCGTATTTCGGGGTGTGCGGGGAAATCGATTTTCACGAACGCAAGGGTGAGGAATGCCTCGCCGCCAACATCGACAGCCTGCTCAAGCGCATCGGGGCAAAGTATCGCGAGTACGGTATCGCAGATCAGCCATTCGTGATCGTCAAGGCCGATGCCGGCACCTACGGCATGGGCATCATGACGGTGCGTGACGCGTCCGAAGTGATCGGCCTCAACCGCAAGCAGCGCAACAAGATGTCGGTCATCAAGGAAGGCCAGCAGGTCACCGAGGTGATCATCCAGGAGGGCGTGCCGACCGTCGAGACGGTCAACGAGGGCGTTGCCGAGCCGGTCGTCTACATGATCGACCGCTACGTAGTCGGCGGCTTCTATCGCGTCAACGCGGCACGCGGGCGCGACGAGAACCTCAACGCCCCGGGCATGACCTTCCAGCCGCTGGCCTTCGAAATGCCGTGCTCGCTGCCCGACTGCTCGTGCGAACCCGATGCGCCACCCAACCGCTTCTACGCCTACGGCGTGATCGCCCGCCTCACCTTGCTCGCCGCATCGCTCGAACTGGAGCGCACCGCGCCCGTCGAGGAGATCGCGTGAGCGCCATGCAGTTCGCGTTCATCGTCGACCCGCTCGACGGACTCAAGGCCTACAAGGATTCCAGCATCGCCATGATGCGCGAGGCGCAGGCTCGCGGGCATGGGGTCCACGCGATCCAGCGGCCATCCCTGACCTGGCGCGACGATCGCGCGTGCGCACGCGCACAGCGACTGGCGCTGACTGCCGACGACCACAACTGGTTCCGCGTCGAGGAAGAATCCGTCGCGGCCCTGACCGCATTCGATGCCGTCCTGATGCGACAGGATCCGCCGTTCGATTTCGAGTACGTGGCCGCCACCTGGCTGCTCGAGCGCGCGCAGCGCACCGGCGCGCGCATCTGGAACGATCCACGAGCCATTCGCGACCACAGCGAAAAGGTGGCCATCGCGGAGTTCCCGCAATTCATCGCCACCACGCTGGTGGCGCGCGAGCCGCGCGACCTGGACGCCTTCGTCGATGAACTCGGCGACGTGATCCTCAAGCCGCTCGACGGCATGGGCGGCAGCCAGATCTTCCGCGTGCGGCGCGACGACCCGAATCGCAACGTGATCCTCGAGACGCTGACGCACGATGGCACGCGCAGCGTGATGGCGCAGCGTTACATCCCCGAGATCGCTGCCGGCGACAAGCGCGTGCTGATCGTGGGCGGCGAAGTCATCCCCTACTGCCTGGCCCGCATCCCCAAGGCCGGCGAGACGCGGGGCAACCTGGCCGCCGGCGGTCGCGGCGTGGCGCAGCCGATTTCGCCGCGCGACCGCGAGATCGCAGAGACCCTCGCGCCGATCCTGTTCGCGCGCGGGCTGATGATCGTGGGGCTGGACATCATCGGCGACTACCTGACCGAGATCAACGTCACCAGCCCCACCTGCTTCGTCGAGGTCGCGCAGCAGACCGGCTTCAACGTCGCGGCGAAGCTGGTCGACGCGCTCGAGCGGCGCTAGCGCGACGGTTTGCCAGTGAGACGCGCCCTGCCCGCCGCCGCACTGCGCCTGTTCGTTGCCGTTTTCGTCCTCGCCTTCACCGCTTCCTGTTCCCGGCCCGCCCAGGTACACCATCAGGAGTCGTACGTCTTCGGCACCCGCGTCGAGGTACTCGTCTACGGCGAGCGCGAGGTCAATGCGCGCTCCGCTGCGGCGGCCGTGCTGCGCGAGTTCGACCGCCTGCACCGGATGCTGCATGCATGGCAGCCATCCGAACTCACCGCGCTCAACGGCGCCATCGCGCGCGGGGAGGCCGCCACGGTGTCGGTCGAACTCGCCGACCTGCTGCGGGACGCGCAATCGGTGGCGGCCAAGGGCGACCAGCTGTTCAATCCCGCAATCGGAAAGCTGATCGCGCTATGGGGCTTCCATTCGGACGACTTCAAGCCGCAGGTTCCGCAGCAGGGTGCGATCGACGCGCTGCAGCGCGCCGCGCCGGACATGCGCGACCTGACTATCGAAGGCGCACGGGTGACGAGCCGCAATCCGCAGGTTGCACTCGATGTGGGTGGCTATGCGAAGGGCTATGCGCTCGACCGCGCGGCTGCCATCCTCAGGGCTCGCGGGATCGCCAATGCGCTGATCAACATCGGCGGCAACGTCATGGCGCTGGGCAGCAAGGGCGGCCAGCCCTGGCGCGTCGGCATCCAGCATCCGCGCTCCTCGGGCACGCTGGCCAGCATGCCCCTGCACGACGGCGAAGCGGTGGGCACTTCCGGCGATTACCAGCGCTACTTCGAGCTCGACGGCAAGCGTTACTGCCACCTGCTCGATCCGCGCACCGGCCGCCCGGCCGAGGGGGTGCAGGCGGTCACCGTGCTGGTACCGCCGCGCGAACATGCCGGCGCGCTGTCGGATGCGGCAAGCAAGCCGCTGTTCCTTGCGGCAGACGGCGAATGGCAGCGGCTCGCTGCGCGCCTCGGCATCCAGCATGTGCTGCGCGTCGATGGCGAGGGCGGCATCACTGCGACACGCGGCCTCGTCGAGCGCCTCGAGCTTGCGCCGGGTGTGCGCATCGACCACCTGCTCGAATAGCCGATGGGACTGCTGCTGCCAGACGGCATGTCGGGTCGCTACGGTACAATCGCCGCTTCGGATGGCAGCACCGCCGATGACGATCGCGACAGGGTCATCACGGCGTGGCGCCAGCGAGGGAGGGTTGGGCCATGATCGGCATTCTCATCATTGCGCACGGCACGCTGGGCGAAGCGCTGGTCCACGACGTGGTGCACGTGCTCAACAAGCGGCCGCCGCAACTCGCCCAGCTCGGCGTGGCTTCCCAGGAAGACCCGCTCGACCTGCTGCCGATGGCGCAAAATATCCTCAGGCAGGTGGACTCCGGCGACGGCGTGCTCGTGCTCACCGACGTCTGGGGCGCCACGCCATCGAACGTGGCGGTCAAGCTGCTGCTGCCGGGCCGCGTCGAGGGCGTCGCGGGCGTCAGCCTGCCGATGCTGCTGCGCGCGCTGACCTATCGCAACAAGGACATGGAAACCCTGGTCACCAAGGCCGTCAGCGGCGGACGCGACGGTGTGATCCACATGGAGCCGATCTGACCGTGCTGAAACGCGACGTCGAAATCGTCAATAAGCTGGGCCTGCACGCGCGTGCATCGGCCAAACTGACACAGATCGCATCGAGCCATGCCTGCGAGGTATGGCTGGAGCGCAGCGGCCGTCGCATCAATGCCAAAAGCATCATGGGTGTGATGATGCTGGCGGCGGCCCGGGGCGCCACCATCACGATCGAGACCGATGGCCCGGACGAGCAGGCGGCACTGGATGCCATCGCTGCCCTGATTGCCGACAAGTTCGGCGAAGGCGAGTAGGCCGGTGAGCTTCGCCCTGTTCGGACTGGCCGTCTCGCCCGGCATCGCGATCGGGCGGGTGCAGCTCGTCTCGCACGCCACGCTCGAGGTCTCGCACTACACGGTGCCGGCCAAGCAGGTCGAAGCCGAAGTCGCGCGCTTCGACGACGCCATCGCCACCGTGCGCCGCGAACTGGCGGACCTCAAGGCGGGCACGCAGGTCGGCGCACCTTCCGAGGTGGGCGCCTTCGTCGACCTGCACATGATGATCCTGTCCGACCCGATGCTGTGCGACGTGCCGCGTAAGATCATCGCCGAGCGGCGCTGCAATGCCGAATGGGCGCTGGTGCAGGAGATGGACGAACTGGTCGCGCAGTTCGACATGATCGAAGATGCCTACCTGCGCGAGCGCAAGCACGACATCGTGCAAGTGGTCGAACGCGTGGTGAAGGCACTGCTCGGCAAACCGGGCCGGCTCGCGGCGCGGCGCAGCGGCGACGAGGCAGCGATCGTCGTGGCGCACGACCTGTCGCCGGCCGACACGATCGACTTCAAGCAATTGCAGATTGCCGGCTTTGCCACCGACCTGGGTGGCGCCACCTCGCACACCGCGATCGTGGCGCGCGGCATGTCGATACCGGCTGTGGTCGGCATGCACCATGTGCGCCAGCTGGTGCAGGACGACGACCTGGTGATCATCGACGGCACGCGCGGCGTGGTGATCGTCGACCCGGACAAGGAGGTGCTCGCCGAATACCGGCTGCGCAAGACCGAGCTGGAACTCGAGCGCAGCAAGCTCAAGCGCCTCAAGACCGCCCGCTCCGAAACGCTGGACGGCGAAACCATATCGCTGCAGGCAAACATCGAGCAGCCGGGCGACGTCGCGCAGGCGCGCGATGTCGACGCCGCGGGCGTCGGCCTGTATCGCACCGAATTCCTGTTCCTCGGCCGCGACGAGCTGCCGGACGAAGACGAGCAGTTCGAAGCCTACCGCAGTGTGGTGCAGTCGATGCGCGGCCGTCCGGTCACCATCCGCACGCTCGACGTCGGCGCAGACAAGGCGCTGCGCGGCGTCGAGCGCATCGAGGCCAACCCGGCGCTGGGCCTGCGCGCGATCCGCTACTGCCTGTCCGAACCGAAGCTGTTCCTCACCCAGTTGCGCGCCATCCTGCGCGCCTCGCACTATGGCGACGTGAGGCTGCTGATACCGATGCTGGCCCACGCGCATGAAATCGAACAGACGCTGGCGATGATCGAGATGGCCAAGGGCCAGTTGCGGGATTCGCGCCATCGTTACGACAATGCCATCGAGATCGGCGGCATGATCGAGATTCCCGCAGCGGCGCTCTCGCTCGGCGTGTTCGTCAAGCGGCTCGACTTCCTGTCGATCGGCACCAACGACCTGATCCAGTACACGCTGGCGATCGACCGCACCGACGAAGCGGTCGCGCATCTCTACGACCCGACGCATCCGGCCGTGCTGCGGCTGATCCAACAGACGATCCAGACGGGCACCCGCGCCGGCCTGTCGGTCGCGGTGTGCGGCGAAATGGCCGGCAACCCGGATCTGACGCGGCTGCTGATCGGCATGGGGCTGCGCCAGTTCTCGATGCACCCGGCACAGATTCTCGAAGTGAAGCAGGAAGTGTTGCGCGCCGACGCGGCCGAACTGTCCGCCAAGGTTGCGCGCGCCCTGCGCTTCGACGAACCTGAGCGTCTGCGCGAACAGCTCGAAAAGCTGTAACCTTTTCGCGTCAGCGGTCGGGGACGGCCAGCAGCGATTCGTCGTCCGACCGAGAAGCTCAGTGAAACCCATCCGGTCCGGCAGACGGAAACTGCGCAGCGTGCTTGGCAATCCATTCCGCTGCCGCCTGCTCGGCACTGATCGTGCGCCCCGCCTCGCGCTGCACGGCAAGCCGATATTCCTCGATGTGGCACACCTGCTCGACCATGCGCGCACGGAATGCGTCGTCCGGATCGAGGAACTCGACGCCGAGGTCGAACCCCTCGGCGCTCGAGCGGCACCAGACCACGCGCGCATGGGTCGAAAACACCGGCCGCACCAGCGGAATGCGCACCGAGATCACACGGCCCGGATCGATCTCGCGTTCGCAATGAAACGCCAAGCCGCCGACACCGAGGTTGCTGGTGTGATGTGCGCCGTGCAACGCGTCGTCGCCGGCGCCGACCTCGATCGGGATGTCGGCCGGATGGCGCATGAATTGACGCATCGACAGTCCTCCGCGTTGCAACGTGCCCTGTTGTCGCGCGCGGCCCGGGAGCCTGACGCTCGCTGCAGTATAGGCGTGCGGGGCACGCGCGTCAGTCGAGCACGTAACCGAGCGCGAGCGGAATGAACAGCAGCGAAAAGAGATTGCCGATCATCACGATCGAGGCCACCTTGTCCGGTTCGCAGCGGTAGCGCTCGGCGAACACATAGTTCAGCACCGCCGGCGGCAGCGCGCCGAACACCAGCAGCAGGGCGCGTTGCTGCCCCTCGAGGCCGAGCGCCCAGGCCAGCGCCAGCGTCAGCGGGAAACCGATCAGCGGCCGTGCGATCGCACCCAGCACGCCGATGCGCCATGCGTGGAGCGACGAATCCGAAAGGCGCACGCCGAGCGCGAACAGCAGCAGCGGCACCGAGACGTCGCCGAGCATGCGGATGCCGACCATCAGCGGCGGCCAGATCTCGAAGCCGGAAAGGCTCACCGCAAGACCGCCGATGGTGGCGAGCATGACCGGCATGCGCCACAGCGTGGAGAGCTTCGCATGATGGTCGAGCACATAGCTGCCGACCGAGAAGTGCAGCGTGTTCGAGATGACGAACAGCACCACCGCCGGCGCCAGCGCCGCATCGCCGAACGCGAGCACCGCGAGCGGCAGGCCGAGGTTGCCGCAGTTGTTGAACATGATCGGCGGGGCGAAAGTCTTGGGCGCCACGCCGATCAGGCGGGCCGCCCCCCAGCCGAGCAGCCCGGAACCGATCACGGTGATGACACCGGCCACCGCCAGCAGCTCGTACTGTTCGGGGTGGAACGATTTGCTCGCCAATGCGCCAAACACCAGAGCGGGGATGAACACGTCCATGTTCATCTGGTTTGCCACCGTGAGCTCGGGCTGCTTGTGCCGGCCGTAGAGATAGCCGATGGCCGCGATGGCGAACACCGGAAAGACGATGGAAAGAATGCGCAGGGTCATGGCAAGGCGGCGTACGGGGCAGCGCGCAGCATAGCGCACCGCCGCCGCCGTCGCGGCGGCATGGCCTGGAATTCCTCCAGGCACCGGCCTGAGAGGCTCATGGATGCTTGATTTCCAGCCGGCATGGCCTGCAGCCCAATCCGGGTGCCGCACGCAAGGGATGCAGGCCGTAAACGACCAGCCCATGCGCCCGTCCGGCCATCGGCTACAGCACGTAGCGCGCGAGATCCTCGCTCTGCGCCAGCTCGCCGAGACGCATGTCGACGTAGGCCGCATCGACCTCCACCTGCCTGGCGGCGCCGTTGCCGGCCTCGAAGGACACGTCCTCGAGCAGCTTTTCGATCACCGTATAGAGGCGGCGCGCGCCGATGTTCTCGGTTTTTTCGTTCACCGCGAACGCGATTTCGGCCATGCGGCGGATGCCGTCGGCGCGGAAGTCGAGCCTCACCTCGTCGGTGCCGAGCAGCGCCTGGTACTGCACCGTCAGGCAGGCGTCGGTGCTGGTGAGGATGCGTTCGAAATCGTCTACCGACAGCGAATCGAGCTCGACGCGGATCGGGAAGCGGCCCTGCAGTTCGGGGATCAGGTCCGACGGCTTCGAGAGGTGAAACGCCCCGCTGGCGATGAACAGGATGTGGTCGGTCTTGATCATGCCGTACTTGGTGGACACCGTGGTGCCCTCGACCAGCGGCAGCAGGTCGCGCTGCACGCCCTGGCGCGAGACGTCGGCACCGTGCGTATCGGAACGCGTCGCGATCTTGTCGATCTCGTCGAGAAACACGATGCCGTTCTGCTCGACGTTCTTCACCGCGTCGCTCTTCACCTCCTCGTCGTTGATCAGGCGCGCGGCTTCTTCCTCGGCCAGCAGGCGCAGCGCGTCCTTGATCGCCAGCTTGCGGAGCTTCTTGCGGCCGCCGCCGAGGTTCTGGAACATGCCCTGGATCTGCGAGGTCAGCTCCTCCATGCCGGGCGGCGCGAACATCTCGACGTGCGGCGCGGACTGCGCCACCTCGATCTCGATTTCCTTGTCGTCGAGTTCGCCCTCGCGCAGCTTCTTGCGGAATTTCTGGCGAGTGGCGTTATCCTCCGTGGCGGGCGCGTCGCTGAAGCCGACCGCGCGCGCCGGCGGCAGCAGCGCATCGAGCACGCGGTCCTCGGCGGCATCCATGGCGCGGCTGTTCACGCTGCGCATCGCCGCCTCGCGTCCGTCCTTGATCGCCGTCTCGACGAGATCGCGAATGATGGTGTCGACATCACGACCGACGTAGCCGACCTCGGTGAACTTGGTCGCCTCGACCTTGACGAAGGGTGCGTTGGCAAGCCGTGCGAGGCGGCGCGCGATCTCGGTCTTGCCGACGCCGGTCGGCCCGATCATCAGGATGTTCTTGGGCGTGATCTCGGTGCGCAGCGGTTCGGCCACCTGCGCGCGGCGCCAGCGGTTGCGCAGCGCGATTGCCACGGCGCGCTTGGCGCGCGCCTGCCCGACGATGTGCTTGTCGAGTTCGGAGACGATTTCCTGCGGGGTCATCTGGGTCATGGCGGAGTTTCCGTAACGGATGTCGCGCGACAGCGTGCGACGCCACCTGCCGGCGCCGCACGCCTGCGACCTTCGCGGGTCAATCGAGGGTTTCGATGACGTGCGACTGGTTGGTATAGATGCACAGGTCACCGGCGATGCCGAGCGACTTCTTCACGATCTCGGCCGGCGTCAGCTCGGTGTTTTCCAGCAGCGCACGCGCCGCGGACTGCGCATACGCGCCACCGCTGCCGATGGCGACGATGCCCTGCTCGGGCTCCAGCACATCGCCGTTACCGGTGATGATCAGCGAGCTGGTGCGGTCGGCTACTGCCAGCATGGCTTCGAGCCGGCGCAACATGCGGTCGGTGCGCCAGTCCTTGGCAAGCTCGACCGCGCTGCGCAGCAGGTTGCCCTGGTGTTTTTCCAGCTTGGATTCGAAGCGCTCGAACAGCGTGAAGGCATCCGCCGTGCCGCCGGCGAAGCCGGCGAGGATCTTGTCCTGATAAAGGCGCCGCACCTTGCGCGCGCTGGCCTTGACGACGATGTTGCCGAGCGTGACCTGACCGTCGCCGCCAAGGGCGACCGATGTGCCGCGGCGTACCGAAAGAATGGTGGTACCGTGATACTGCTCCATGGGGGCTCCGCGGAAAGACGTCAGCCCCAGCTTGGGGCAGGCGACGGCGATTTCAAGTCGCCAGCCGGCATCGGACGGGCGCGAGAAAACTCAGACCTTCTTCGACCGCTCGATCCGGGCGAGCCGGTCGATGCCGAGAATGATGAACAGCCCTTCGACCAGGGCATTGACGTCGAACAGGCGCACCACCTTGCCCGCCAGTTGCAGCTTCGCAATCAGGTTGAGCAACGCACCCGCGCTGACGAAATCCATCCGCCGCAGATCGGCGCACTGGATCTCGATGGTGTCGCTGTCTTCCGCCATGGCAGCAATGGCGGCGAAGGCGTCGGAACTTGCGCCAAGCACATCGCCGCACAACACGTTGGCCGGCGGGCGCGTCGAGGCGGGCGGCGCGACTTCGCGCGTCACGACGGCCTTCTGCTCCCACTGCGGCGGGGATTTCTCGAACGTGACGGCGTAATTCAGCGCCAGATCCTCGAACGGATCGTGGCGGCCGAGCTGCTGGTAGGTTTCGAGCAGCAGCAGCCACAGCGACTCGTTGACCGCTTGGCCAGGCTGGATCTTCTTCTCGAGCAGCGCAGCCAGCACGGGCGCATTGACGAGGTAGAAGGGCAGCTTGCGGCGCTTGAAATCGGCGATGGCATCGTTGAGCAGCATGCCGCCCGCGGCATCCACGTCCTTCAGGCGATTGACGTCGATGCGCATTTCCTTGGCGCGTTCTGAGAGCCGGCGCAACTGCTCGACCGAAGGCGCGCTTGCCTGGCTCAGCACACCAGTCAGGGAAATCAGTGGCGCATTGGTCTGCGCGCCGATCACGCCGTCGGCCATGTTCCACGACGGCGGCGATTTCTCGAACGCGACCGCGTAATCGACACCGTGTGCCTCGAACACGTCGCGCTGGTTGAGAAACTGGCAGACGTCGAACAGCATGCGCCAGACCAGTTCGGAGGATTTCGGGTCCGCACGCACCGCGGCCTGGAGGGCCTTCAACGCCTCCGCATCCTGGCCGTTGGCAAAGCTCATGGCGGCCTGCTCGGCCGATGCTTCGAGCGCCTGGCTGGTTTCGGTAATCTGGAGATGTGCGTTCTTGACCACCAGCGCACCATCGTCGCTGGTCGTGAAATCGAGCGATTCGAGATCGTAGTCGTCCGGCAGTTCGGACAGCGCCGGCGCCTGCTCGGCGGCAGCGGAATCCTGCGCCGCGTTCGCCGGCTGGGCGGGCTTCGGGCGCACGAGAGGCTTTGCGGCGACCCTGACCTCTTTCTTGCCAAAAAACGGAAATGCCACTGATTGATTCCTGAGTGTCTGACCGAAGACTCCGCAACATCCCGCCGCAAGGGCTATCGGCACTTCATGCCGATGCCGTCGGGCTTGCATCGGGAAGCAAAGCATACCACCGTACCCCGCGGGTCGGACTGTGGCGGACTGCACAGCCCTTCCGGGCATTGCCGGCGCCGTGAGGTTTCGCACAGGTCAGTATAGCGACGATTCCGGGCCGGGCTTTAGGCGTGGCCGGGGGATTTGCGGCGCTTTTGCATTGCGCGATGCCGGCGCGGCGCGCCTCGAGCAAGCGGCGCCAGAACAGTCCCGTCAGAAGCTCGCCCTCACCCCGGCCACAACTGCACGACCACCCAGGGGCGCAATATCCTTGAGGAATGAAGTGTGCAGCCTGGCATCCTGATCGAACAGGTTGGTGACCTTCACGAACGTATCGAGGTTCGCTGCGCCGGCCCGCACGCGGTAGCTCAAGGCCAGTCCGACGAGGGTATGGCCGTCTGTGGGCAGCTCGTTCTCGGCAACGCGCTTCTGGCGTAAGACATGCGTCACATCGAGTCGGGCGTCGAGCAGACCGGCCGTCCAGACCAGCCCGGCGCCCAGTCGCAGCGGCGTGATGCGTGGCAGCGGGCGGCCGGTGTCGCGGTCCCTGGCACGGAGGTAGTCGCCGCGCAGGGTGCCTTCCAGCCGCCCGCCTGCAGCTTGCAGCAACGGCAGCCGACCCTCCGCCTCGAGGCCGTAGAACACGGCCGAAACCTGCCGCACCACCGCCTCGGGCAGGATTTCCTGGCCGTCGACCGTCAGCCCGGCGTTGGCCGGATCTTCCACCGGGTTGAGGTCGCCACCTGCGCTGCGCCTATTGCCGCTGTCGAACAGCGCGACGTAGTTGCGAAACCGGTTGTAGAACGCACCGACGCTGCCCGATGCACCCGCCGAACGCATTGTCAGCTGCAGGTCGATCCCGTTCGCCTTTTCGGGCGCGAGGTTCCGGTCACCCACTTCGTACAGGCCTGTCGCCGCATGCGCGCCGTTGGCATACAGCTCGTAATGGCTGGGCGCGCGTTCGGTATGCGAAAGATTGGCCGACAGCGCAAGGCCTGGCGCCAGGGCGTACTGGCCGCCGAGCGCAAGGCTCTTCGGCGTGAAGCGGCGCGTTTCGGCGACGCCGAAGCGCGGCAGTCCGCCCGCCGGATCGGCCGGGCCGCCGCCGGACTCGACGCGCGCACGCTCGATGCGCCCGCCGAAGCTCAGCTTGAGCGCACCGAGCGGCAGTTCCTCGAACAGGAACAGCGCCGTGGAGCGGTTGTCCGTCTTCGGCACGAAGGCTTCGTCGCCCAGGGCGGAGAAATCGAAGTCCGCAATCTGCACGCCGAACGCCCCTGTGAGGGCACCGATCCTGCCGTGGGTCGCTTCGATCCGCGCCTCGCGCCCCGTGTTGATGAACCGCGTCGCCGGCTGCCCGCCGGCAAGTTCCACATGCTCGTATTTGCTGTAGCCTGCCTTGAAGCGCACGCTGGTGATGAAGCCGTCGAGATTGCGCGCCTCGCCGGCGAGATCCCAGCGCGCGTTTTCCATCTCGATGCGCACGTCGGACTCGGCCACCGTGCCGTAATCCTGGTTGTATCCCGCGTAGGACATGCCCAAATAACCGCGCTCGCCCAATGTCAGCGAGGCGCCGAGTGCGCCGCCGTCGCCGTGGTTCGAGCTGTTGGGCAGACGGCCGCGCGGCTCGTCCTGCTGCGGGTCGAGCGCGCGCAGGCGTGCCGATCTGGCGTAGCCCGGGATCTTCAGGTCGCGCGATCCGCGCGAATAGAGATCGGCATGCATCGCGAGCAAGCCGTTGCCGGCTTCCAGCATGCCGGCGGCGCTGCGCGCCTGGTCGCCGCTAGCGGCGCGCGCTTCGGCGCGCCCCCCGACGCCCGTGACGGGATCGACCGGAATGCGGTTGTCAATGGCATTGACGACGCCGCCGACCGCGTTGCCGCCGTAGAGAAGTGCCGCGGCACCGCGCACGACTTCGAGCCGTTCGACCACCAGCGGGTCGACCGGCACGCCGTGATCCTGCGACAGGCCCGACGCATCGAGCACACCGAGTCCGCCGCTCATGATGCGCACGCGGTCGGCGTCGAGGCCGCGGATGATCGGCCGGCCGACGTTGGGGCCGAAGTAGCTGGTGGTGACGCCGGGCACGCCATCGAGCGTTTCGCCGAGCGTCGCGCCGCGGCGCAGGTCAAGCTCGCGGCCGCTCAGCACCGACACTGGCGGAACCATGTCGAACAAGTCTGAGCCGAGCGGGTTGGCGGTCACCACGACCGCGTCGAGTTGCTGCGGATTCTGGGGCGTGCCCTGACCATGGGCCAGCGGCGCGACTGCGCAGGAGAGGGCCAGGGCCACGCTCTCTGCAATGCGTGTACGGAAATGCATTGTGTTCTCCGGATTCGGTGGACCGAATGGCGCCGGCACCCGCGGCGCGATGCGCGGCGGGTCGCTGGCAAGCTGCGACGGATCAGGAGAACGCGACGGGTGGATCGCGCGAACAGGCGGCGGGAACAGTGCAGGAAAGGCTTGCGACCGGCTCGCCGGGCATCGGCGCGGCGCGGCTACCGGCGGCGACCGGCGCGGCGTGGGTGACCGCCGCGGCGTGGTCGAGCACGGCGTAGGCGAGGCACTTGGCGCAGGCGAGTTCATGCGCTGCGCTGCCACCTTCCGCCTGCGCGGCGGCGGCGACACTGCGTTCCGCGTCGAAGTGCGCCAAGGCGTGGCCGAGCGCACCGTGCTGCGCGAACAGCAGCGCGGCGATCAGGCAGCCGGAAAGCCAGCGCCAAGCCATGTCGGAGCGAAAGCGCATCGGTGGATCAGCCTCGGGGCGAAACGGAAACAAGGCGGAATTCTAACGACAAGCCGTCGCCATCCGCCAGCCGGCGATCAAACGGCACCGGACGTGCCGGTTTCACGCAGCCCGCAGAAGCTGGCGAAGGCGTGCTCGAGCAGGCTGCGCGGCAGACCGCGCACGATGAACACCAGGCGCGTCGAGCGGTCGGCGTCCGGCCAGGCGGGCAGGGCGGCATCCGGGTAGCGCTCGTGGTGCACGCACTGGATCACGCGCGGTGCCGCTTCGCCGGCGACATTCACGATGCCCTTGACGCGCAGCAGCCGGTCGCCGGCGGTGGTCTGCAGCATGTCGAGTGCGGTGCTGAAATCGCCCCAGGCCACCGGTCGGTCGAAGCGCAGCGCGAAGCTCTCGACATCGCCGTGGCGGTTCGGGTCGTGGACATGGCCGCCGTGGTTTTCGGCCGCCACGTTGGCCTCGAAGGCGAGCCAGCGCGCGACATCGGCCGTTTTGGCGGCCGGGTTGTACAGCCCGCAGTCGAGCACCGCCGCGGGGTCGACCGCCCCCCCCGCCACGCGCACGCGCGGCGCGCCGGGGTTGAGCCGCGCCAGCCGGCGCTCGCAGCGTTCGATCTGGTCGTCGGCGGCGAGATCGCACTTGGTCAGCAGAAGGCGGTCGGCCATGGCCACCTGCTTGATCGCCTCGAACTGGCGCGAGAGCGTCCCCTCGGCGTGCGTCACGTCGACTGCGGTGACGATGCCGTCGAGCCGGTAGCGCTCGGCGACGAAGAAATCGTGGATCAGCGTGTAGATCACCGGCGCCGGATCGGCCAGGCCGGTGGTTTCCACGATCACTCTCGAGACCGGCGGAATCTCGCGCCGCATGGCACGCATGAACAGCTCGCGCAGGCTGCGCGTGAGGTCGCCGCGCACGGTGCAGCACAGGCAGCCCGATTCCATCAGCACCACGTTGTCGTCGAGTTTCTCGACCAGATGGTGGTCGACGCCGACATCGCCGAATTCGTTGATCAGCACGGCGCAGCCGGCCAGCTGCGGCTGGCGCACGAGGTGGTTGAGCAGCGTGGTCTTGCCGGCGCCGAGAAAACCGGTGAGGACGGTCAGCGGAACGGTCATGGTCGGTCAGGGCGTAAAAACGCGCCCTGAAAATGCAACCGGCCCGGAAGGCGCATGGATAGGCGCTTCCGGGCCGGCATGTCTGGAGACGCCCGTGCCGTGCGGCTTTGCGGGCAGCGGGCTTTCAGCCGTCGCCGTATTGCTTCTGCAGGCGCTCGCGGCGCTCCTGCGCCTCGATCGACAGCGTCGCGGTCGGGCGGGCCAGCAGGCGCGGTACGCCGATCGGCTCGCCGGTTTCGGCGCACCAGCCGTAGCTGGCGTCGTCGATGCGAGCGATGGCTTCCTCGATCTTGCGCAGCAGCTTGCGCTCGCGGTCGCGGGTGCGCAGCTCGAGGGTGTGTTCCTCCTCGACCGTCGCCCGGTCTGCCGGATCGGCCACGGCTTCGATCTCGCGCATGTGTTCGACGGTTTCGGCCGCCTTTTCAAGGATTTCGTCGCGCATCGCCTCGAGACGCGCCTTGAAGAACGCGAGCTGGGCTGCGTTCATGTAATCCTTCTCGGGCATCTTGAGCAGTTCCGCTTCGGTGAGCGGACCCTTGGTTTTCGCCATCGTTCGATTCCTTGATGCTAGAGCTTCAATCCCCGGCCGGGCGGCGACCGGTAGCCATGAGGCGCGGATTAGAACACCAGCGGCCCCGCCATGCAACAGGGTTGCGCAAATGAAATGCTCATGCCAGTTGGCAGAGCAGCCCCTTCAGGTACTCGCCCTCCGGAAAGGCCAGACCGACCGGATGGTCGGCGCTTGCCGAAAGGCGCTTCAGTATGCGCGCATCGGCCCCGGCATCGGAAGCCGCACCCGCCACGATCTTCTGGAACAGTTCCAGGCCCACGCCGCCGGAGCAGGAATAGGTCATGAGCAGCCCGCCCGGGTTGAGCAGGCGGAAGCCGAGCAGGTTGATGTCCTTGTAGGCGCGCGCGGCGCGGTCGGCATGCGCCGCCGAGGGGGCGAACTTGGGCGGATCGAGCACGATCAGGTCGAAGCGCCGCCCGGCTGCGCGCAGTTCGCGCAGCGCCGAGAACACGTCCGCCTCGAGCCAGTCGGCCCGTTTGGCATCGAGCCGCGTGTTGAGTGCGAGATTGCGCTGTGCCCCGGCGATGGCCGGGCCGGACGAGTCGATCGACAGCACGTCGGACGCACCACCGGCCAATGCCTGCAGCGAAAAGCCGCCGGTGTAGCAAAAGCAGTTGAGCACCGAGCGCCCGCCGGCCAGCTCGCCGCACAGGCGGCGGTTCTCGCGCTGGTCGAGGTAGAAGCCGGTCTTGTGGCCGGCTTCGACGTCGACTTCCAGCCTAAGGCCGTATTCCTCGAACACCAATGCGCCGTCGAGTGCCGGGCCGTGCAGCACGCCGGTGGCCGGCGCCAGGCCTTCGAGACCGCGCACATCGGAATCGGACCGTTCATAAACGCGGGCGCAACCCGTCGCCTTGACCAGGGCTGCGACGACCGCACTCCGCCATTTCTCCGCACCGGCGCTGGTGAGCGCTAACACCACGGTATCGCCGTAGCGGTCGGCGATGACGCCGGGCAGGCCGTCCGACTCGCCGTGGATCAGCCGCAACCCTGCCTGGCCGGACAGCTCAGGCAAGGCCGTCCGGCGCGCCACGCAAGCGGCCACGCGGCGTTTGAAGAAGGCATCATCGATGGTCTCGGTCGCGTCGAACGACCAGACACGCGCCCGGATCTGCGATTTCGGCGACCATGCGGCCCGCGCCAGCGAACGGCCATCGTGCGCCAGCACCTCGACCGTGTCCCCCGACCGCGCGCGGCCGTCGAGCTTTGCAACCGCCCCTTCGAACAGCCAGGGGTGGCGGCGCATCACGGAGCGCTCCTTGCCGGGATGCAGTATCAGTTTCGCCATGCGGACCGGATGGAATGGAAAATCAGCGCCGCGCACCATCGGCACGCGGCCTAGGCAGTCAGCCGAGCGTGCGCACGAAGGCCGCCGCAGCCAGCTCGCCGATGCGCACCAGATAAATGGTGCCCATGTCCGGGTAGAAGCGCTCGGGATCTTCGCTGCCCAGGGCCAGCATGCCGATGGTTTCTGCCTCGCGGCGCAGCGCCACGATGGCGAGGGATCGCACGTGCGGCGCGTCGTCGCCGAACCACTGGACCGACTCGTGGCTGCCGGCCGGACCGCAGAACGGGTAGGCCAGCCCGGCTGCGGAGATGCGCGTCTGCTCGCTGACTTCGCGGAATTCGATGCGGTCCTGCGCCGGCACGCCCCACAGGCGCACCGCCACGTGCGGCACGGCGAAATCCTCGCGCAAGTGGAAATCGAGCGCCTGCGCGGTCTGCTCGAAATCATGCGCCGCCAGCAGCGCCACCGACAGCCGGTGCACCTTGGCGCTGATGGCGTCATTGTCCTCGCCGAAATGGATCAGCTCGCCCAGCTTGCCTTCGAGTGCGCGGCATTTCTCGCGCAAGGTCAGGATCTGGCGTTCGGTGATCGAAATGGTGCGACCGCCGTGCGGGTGGGGTATGTACAGGTGGGCAAGCAGCTCGGCGTAGTCCTCGAAGAACTTCGGGTTGTCCTGCAGGTAACGCGCGACGTCGTCGGGCTGGATCATCGTCTTTCCTTCATTCAGTGTCGGGCAGGTCAATCTCGCCCTCGAAAACCGTAACGGCCGGTCCGGTCATCAGGACCGGCTTTCCGACGCCTTCCCAGGCAATCGTCAGCTCGCCACCGCGCGTTTCGACGCGCACCGGCGATTCGATCAGGTTGCGGCGAATTCCAGCGACGACCGCGGCACAGGCGCCGGTGCCGCAGGCAAGGGTTTCGCCGGCACCGCGTTCATAGACGCGCAAACGTATCCGATGCGCATCGACCACCTGCAGGTAACCTGCATTGACTCGTTTCGGAAAGCGCGCGTGCGATTCGATCATCGGGCCTTCGACGTGCACGGGTGCCGCGTCGACGTCGGCAACCACCTGCACCGCATGCGGATTGCCCATCGACACGGCGGTGATCGCGATCGTGCGGCCGCCGACCTCGAGCGGCTGCACCACGGCTTCGCTGTCGGAATCGAACGGCACGTTCGCCGGGCAGAATTCGGGCACACCCATGTCCACCGTCACCTCGCCGTCGCCCTCGAGGCGCGGCGCGATGATGCCCGAGCGCGTCTCGACGCGGATCTCGCGCTTCGCGGTCAGGCCCTTGTCATGGACGAAGCGCACGAAGCAGCGCGCGCCGTTGCCGCACTGCTCCACCTCACCGCCGTCGGCATTGTAGATGCGGTAGCGGAAATCGACGCCAGCCTGCGCGGGACGCTCGACGACCAGGATCTGGTCGCAGCCGATGCCGAAATGCCGATCGCCGATGAAACGCGCCTGGCCGGGCGTCAGTTCGATCTGCTGGCCGATGGCATCCAGCACGACGAAGTCGTTGCCCAAGCCATGCATCTTGGTGAAGCGAAGTTTCATGTCTGGTCGCAGAAAGCGATGTAGTCGCGATAGATGCAGCGATCCATCACGACCGTGATGCCGGCATCGGCCGCGCGCCGCGCTGCGGCCTCGTCGATCACGCCATCCTGCAGCCAGATCGCCTTGACGCCAAGCGCGATGCACTCGTCGACCACTTCGGCGACATGCTCCGGATTGCGGAACACGTCGACCAGGTCATAGGGCTCGGGTACGGCGCCGAGCGTCGGATAGGCTTTCTCGCCCAGCACTTCGTCCACCGCCGGCCGCACCGGGATCACGCGATAGCCGAACTGCTTGAGGGCCCGGGCCACGCCGTGGCTCGGGCGACGCGGGTTGGGGGACAGGCCGACCACCGCGATCGTGCGCACCTTGCGCAGCAGGTCGCGAATGGAATCCGGATCGGGGTTGCGGAATTCTGCAGGCATGGGGCGGCATTGTACGTCACCGGCGCCGCCGCTCCGGGGCGCGCGGCCGTGATTTCAGGGCTGGCGCGCGAAACGCACCGCAGACACCACCTGCTTGAACTCGACATCCTTGCGCAGGGTGGTATTGGCGCCAGCCTCGACCGCCTTGCGGTGTTCGGCTTCGTCGGTGCTGCTGGTCATCACGATGATGGGCACATCGGCCAGCCTCGGGTCGGCACGCACGATGCGGCACAGATCCAGCCCGTCGAGATCGGGCATGCGCAAATCGGTCACGACACAGAACACCTTATCGTGGGTCAGCGCTTCCAGGGCATGGCGCACATTGTGGCACTCGATGCAGCGAAAGCCGGCGCGCTCGAGCGCGACGCGCGCCAGCATGCGCCACATTTCGTCGTCATCGACGACCAGGACGGTATGTTGCGGATGAATTGGCATGGAGTCGCGATTAAATCCGGTGCGTGGGTCCGTCACAAGGCAATCTGCACGCTTCGCTCAGTAAAATTTCGCTTCGCCGTGCGGGCGTGTCTTGAAGCGCTTGTGCACCCAGTAATACTGCGCCGGCATCTGCCGAACGGCCTGTTCGATCGCCTCGTTCATGCGTCGGGTGTCGGCTTCGACGTCATTCGACGGGAAATCGTCCCAGGGATCGCCCAGCTTCAGAACGTAGCCGGCGCCGCCCGGCAGCATGCACGCGACGCAGGGCACGACCGCCGCCCGGCCGAGCTGGGCCAGTCGTGGCAGCCCGGTGATCGTCGCCGCGGGCACGCCGAAGAAAGGCACGAAGATCGCATCGCGCCGGCCATAGTCCAGGTCCGGCAGGTAGTAGAAGGGCCGCCCGTCGCGCATCGCCTTGACCGTGCTGCGCACGCCCTCTTGGCGCGACAGCAGCAGCTGGTCGCCGAAACGGCTGCGCCCGCGCAGCAGCAGGCGGCTCAGCAGCGGATTGCGCTTCTGGTTGGCGTAGATGCTGACCGCATTGATCTCGAGGGCCAGGCGTGTCGCGCACATGTCGAGGCCGACGAAGTGCGGCACCAGCAGGATGGTCGCGCGCTGCGCGGCGAGTACCTTGAAATTTTCCAGGCCTTCTATGCGTACCAGGCGACGGATGCGCGCTTCGCTCGACCACCAGGCGAGGCAGCGTTCGACGTAGCTGCGCGTCACCAGACGAACGTGCTCGCGCCCTAGCGCTTCTCGCTCTGCCTCCGGCATGTCGGGAAAGCACAGGCGCAGGTTGGTGCGCACGACGTTGCGCCGCTCGCGCGCGAACAGCCACAGCAGATTGCCCAGCCCGCGCCCGATCGCCGCGATGACCGGCAGCGGCAGGAAGTGGATCAGCCATAGCAGGCCGGCCGCGAGATGCATCACGACTGTGCGCCCCCCGCACCGGCTGCCTGCTGCGAAGGCCGCTCCACGCCGTCCGGCACGCGGTAGCGCTTGTAGCCCCAGAGATACTGCTCGGGATGCTGCCGGATCACCTGTTCGATCGATGCATTGATTGCATCCACGCGTTGCTGCAAGTCGCCGTCCAGCGGCACCGCGGGCGCGACGAAATGGAGGCGGTAGCCGCGGCCGCGCGGCAGACGCTCTCCATAGGCAACGAACGGCGTCACCCCTTTCATTTCCGACAGTCGTGCGGCAAGCGTCATCGTATAAGCAGGGCGGCCGAAGAACGGCGACCAGGTGCCCTGCCCGCCGCCGGGCACCTGATCAGGCAGGATGCCGACTGTCTCGCCGCGCTTCAACGCCCGCATCAGCAGGCGCACGCCGCTGGTGTCGGCCGGCACGGGAGACAGATTCGGCCGTATCCGTCCCTGCTCGACAATCTCGTGCAGCCACGGCTGGCGCGGCGGCCGGAACATGAAGGTCATCGGCGCCCGCGTGCCGAAGTACAGCGGCACGGCTTCCCAGCAGCCGAGGTGGGGCGTGATGATCAACACCCCGTTTCCGTTCGCCCAGGTTGCCTCTAGCTGTTCCCAGCCGACGACCTCGCGGATGGTTTCGAGCACCCGCGGCAGCGGCCGCTGCCAGAGGAAGGGGATCTCGAACATCATGCGGCCCGCGCTTTTGGCAGCCTCGGCCTCCAGCCCGACGGGCACGCCATCGGGATAGGCAAGACCGAGATTGCGCTGCATGTGGCGCCGGTACTTGACCGACCTCCGGTACAGCATCAGTCCGCCGAACGCGCCCAGAGCGTGCAGCACGCGCAACGGCAACCAGCCGAGCATGCGATAGACGATCGGGAAGAAAAAGCCTGCCAAGGTGCCGCTTCGTCGCGAAAAGTGTGAAAAATGTGTTTTTGACCCTGCCGGGCCCGGAGTTTATACTGCGGCGCAACCGCCGAGTTAATCAGGACAACTTGCAGGGCGGTCAGGCAGCACCACAAATACTGCTAAAGCGTCGCCTGCTTCAGTTCCCGGAGCCGGTCACGCCGGTCATTTTGGGAATATCCAGGAGCAGAGCCATGGCTGAATACCTCTTTTCTTCCGAATCCGTCTCGGAAGGCCACCCCGACAAGGTTGCCGACCAGATTTCCGACGCCGTTCTCGACGCGATCCTGGCGCAGGATCCGAAGGGCCGTGTCGCCTGCGAAACGCTGGTATCGACCGGGCTGGTCGTGATCTCGGGCGAAATCACGACCACCGCGCACATCAACTACATGGAGATCGCGCGCGACACGGTTCGCCGCATCGGCTACGACCATTCCGACATCGGCTTCGACTACAAGTCGTGCGCCGTGCTGACGGCGATCAACCGCCAGTCGCCGGACATCGCCCAGGGCGTCGACGAAGGCAAGGGCCTCGATCTCGACCAGGGCGCAGGCGACCAGGGCCTGATGTTCGGCTACGCCTGCCGCGAGACGCCGACGCTGATGCCGTTCCCGATCTATTACGCGCACCGCATCATGCAGCGCCAGGCCGAAGTGCGCCGCGACGGGCGCCTGCCCTGGCTGCGCCCCGATGCCAAGAGCCAGCTCACGGTCAAGTATGTGGACGGCAAGCCGGTGTCGATCGACACCGTGGTCGTCTCTACGCAGCACGGGCCGGATGTTTCGCACGCGCAGGTGACCGAAGGCGTGATCGAGGAAATCATCAAGCCGGTGCTGCCGAAGGACATGGTCACCGCCGAGACGCGCTACCTGATCAACCCGACCGGCCGCTTCGTCGTCGGAGGACCGCACGGCGACTGCGGCCTGACCGGGCGCAAGATCATCGTCGACAGCTACGGCGGCGCGGCCCACCACGGCGGCGGCGCGTTCTCGGGCAAGGATCCGTCAAAGGTCGACCGCTCGGCTGCCTACGCCGGCCGCTACGTGGCCAAGAACATCGTCGCCGCCGGACTGGCCGACCGCTGCGAGGTGCAGGTGGCCTACGCGATCGGCGTCGCCAAGCCGGTGTCGCTGATGGTCAATACCTTTGGCACCGGCAAAGTCAGCGACGAGAAGATCGTGGAGCTGATCGGCCGCCATTTCGACCTGCGTCCCAAGGGCATCATCCAGACGCTCGACCTGCTGCGACCGATCTACTCCAAGACCGCCGCCTACGGCCACTTCGGCCGCGACGAACCGGAATTCACCTGGGAGAATACCGACAAGGCATCCGCGCTGCGCGCCGACGCCGGGCTGTAAGCGTTTGAACACGGGGGCGCGACCGGCTGGCCGCCCCCGGAGCCGGGAATATAATCCCGGCTTCCACGGACTGCTGTCCGTGCCAACCGGAATCCCCGCATGAGCCATTTCAAGTATCACGTCTTCTTCTGCTGCAATCAGCGCGAAGCGGGCGAAACCTGCTGCAACAACCATGGCGCGACCGACATCCGCGGCTACGCCAAGGATCGCGTCAAGGCACTCAAGCTCAACGGCGAGGGCAAAGTGCGGATCAATTCCGCCGGCTGCCTCGACCGCTGCGACAACGGGCCGGTGCTGGTCGTCTATCCCGAAGGCGTCTGGTACACCTACGTTGACAAGTCCGACATCGACGAGATCGTCGACGAACACCTGATGCACGGCCGCGTCGTGGAGCGTCTGCGCATATGACGCGCCCGCCTGCCGAGCGCATCACGATCCCCGGCCCGGCCGGCGCAATCGAGGTGGCGATTGACATGCCGGCCGAAGTGCGCGGCATCGCGCTGATCGGCCACCCCCACCCGCTGTTCGGCGGCACGCTGGACAACAAGATCGTGCACACGCTGGCACGCACCTTCCGCGACCTGCATTACGTCGCGCTGCGGCCCAACTTCCGCGGTGTCGGCCTCACCGAAGGCGAGCACGACGAAGGCGAGGGCGAGACCGACGACATGCACGCGGTGCTGGATTACGCGCGCGGGCGCTGGGGCAGGCTGCCTGTCGTGCTGGCCGGCTTTTCCTTCGGTTCCAACGTCCAGGCGCGGCTCGCACAACGGCTTGAGGCTGCCGGCAGTCCGCCGCAGCGCATGGTGATGGTCGGCACCGCCGCCGGCACCGTGACCGGCATGCGCCGCTACGACACGCCGGGCGTGCCGGCCGATACCATCGTCATCCATGGCGAGCATGACGAAACCGTGCCGCTCGCCAACGTGCTCGACTGGGCGCGGCCGCAGCACCTGCCGATCATCGTGGTGCCCGACGCCGACCACTTCTTCCACGGCCGGCTCAACCTGATCCGCGACATCATCGTTCGCGCATGGCGCCACTGACAGGCGCCCCGCCGCTGGTCGACGTGCGCGGGCTGCGCAAGTCGTTCAACGGCATCGCGGCAGTCGACGGCACCGCATTCTCGCTCGCGCGCGGCGAATGCTTCGCGCTGCTCGGCCCGAATGGCGCCGGGAAGACCACCACGCTCAAGCTGCTGCTCGGCCTGTCGAATCCGGATGCCGGCGAGATCCGCCTGTGCGGCCTGCCGGTGCCTGCCCACGCTCGCGAGGCGCGCAGCCGCGTCGGCGTGGTCCCGCAGAGTGATAACCTCGACCCGGATTTCACGGTCACCGAGAACCTGCTGGTCTTCGGCCGCTACTTCGGCATGACGGCCGACACCGTGCGCGCGCGCATCCCGTCGCTGCTCGAATTCGCCGGCCTCTCCGGTCGGGCCGGCGAGCGCATCTCCGCGCTCTCCGGCGGCATGAAGCGCCGCCTGGCGCTCGCACGCGCGCTGGTGAATGACCCGGAACTGCTGATACTGGACGAACCCACCACCGGGCTCGACCCGCAGGCGCGCCACCTGATCTGGGACCGCCTCAAGCAGCTCGTCGCGCTGGGCAAGACCGTGCTGCTCACCACCCATTTCATGGACGAAGCCGAGCGCCTCGCAAACCGGCTGGCGATCATGGACGGCGGACGCATCGTCGCCCGGGGCTCGCCCCGCGAAGTGATCGAAGCCAACATCGAGCCGCAAGTCGTCGAGGTCTATGGCGACGACGTCAAGGCCTGGCTCGAGGCGGAAGGCGCGCGCAGCGCGCAGCGCCACGAACTCAGCGGCGAAACCGCTTTCTGCTATGCCGATGATCCGCGAGAGCTGCTCGCGTCGCTGCAGGGACGTGCCAACCTGCGCTACCTGCACCGGCCGGCGAACCTGGAAGACGTGTTCCTCAAGTTGACCGGCCGCGAGCTGCGCGACTGAGAATTCCCGACAATATGAACCCCAGCCCCTGGCGCCTGCCCGAGTTCTCGCTGCGCTTCCTCGCAATCTGGCGGCGCAATTTCCTCGTCTGGCGCAAGCTGGCGATTCCCTCGCTGCTCGGCAACCTCGCCGATCCGCTGCTCTACGTGGTCGGCCTCGGCTTCGGCATCGGCGTGCTGGTCAAGGAGGTGAATGGCGTACCCTACATCACCTTCCTCGCCACCGGCATCGTCTGCCAATCGACGATGAACAGCGCCACCTTCGAGGCGCTCTACTCGGCCTTCTCGCGCCTGTCCACGCAGCGCACCTGGGAGGCCATCCTCAACGCGCCGATGTCGCTCGACGACATCGTGCTGGCCGAACTGGTCTGGGCGGCGTCGAAGAGCGTGCTGTCGGGCAGCGCGATCCTGCTGGTGATCTGGCTGTTCGGCCTGTCGAACGCGTGGACCGCGCTGTGGGTGCTGCCGATCATCTTCCTCATCGGACTGGCCTTTGCCGCGCTCGGGCTGTGCGTCACCGCACTGGCGCCGTCCTACGATTTCTTCATGTACTACTTCACCCTGTTCATCACCCCGATGATGCTGCTATCGGGCGTATTCTTCCCGGTCGAGCAGTTGCCCGCAGCTGTGCAGGCGGTCGCCACCGTGCTGCCGCTCAACCATGCGGTGGAATTGGTGCGGCCGCTGCTGCTCGGCCGCACGCCGGAACATGTCGTCCTGCACTGTGGCGTGCTGCTGGGCGTGGCGCTGGTCGGCTACCATGTCGCCCTGGCGTTGTGCCGCAAGCGCATGATCAAGTGAAACTTCATGCCGTCGACCCGCTCCAAACCGCGATGACCTGTGCCGAAGAAATCCTGCTGGTGGTCTCCAACCTGCCCGACCGCGCGGCAGCGGAGGCGCTCGCCGCCGATATCGTCGGCAAGGGGCTGGCCGCCTGTGTGAATATCCTGGCACCGTGCCGCTCGGTCTATCGCTGGCAGGGCGCAGTCGAGCACGCCGACGAAGTACCTTGTCTGATCAAGACGACCCGGGCGCGGTACACTGAACTCGAAGCGGCGATCCGCGCCCGGCACCCCTACGAGGTGCCGGAGATCATCGCGCTGCCGCTGTCCGCGGGCCTGCCCGCCTATCTCGACTGGGTCGGCGCCGAATGCGCGCACGACACCAAACTGTCATGCTGATGCGTCGATTCGTCTTTCTGCTGCTCGCCCTGCTGCCCGTCCTCGCAATCGCCGCGCAGGAGGTCCTGCCGCCCGAGAAGGCCTTCCGCTTTACCACCGCCTCGCCGGACGGCAGGACGGTCGAGGTGCGCTTCGATATCGAACCCGGCTACTACCTGTACCGCGAGCGCCTCCGCTTCGAGACCGGCGACGCTGCGCTGGGCGCCCCGGCGCTGCCGACCGGCAAAATGAAGAAGGACGAAACCTTCGGCAACGTCGAGGTGTATTACGACGGCGTCGTGGCGCGCCTGCCGGTCGATGCGGCCGAAGGCGTGAAATCCCTCAAACTCAATGTCACCTCCCAGGGCTGCGCCGACATCGGCATCTGCTTTCCGCCGCAGACGCAGGCGGCGGAGGTCGCCCTCGGCTCGGGCGGGGGCAGCGGCTCGGCGCTGCCGCAGATCGCGGCGGCCGGCCAAAGCGCAGCCGGGGCATCATCGCGGGCGGAGGCCTCCGCAGCCGATGGCCGCAGCTTCGACGAAAGCGGCCGCATCGCCAGGCTGCTCAAGACCGGAAGCTGGCTCGCCATCATCGGCGCCTTCTTCGGCTTCGGCGTGCTGCTGGCCTTCACACCCTGCACCTTCCCGATGATCCCGATCGTTTCGTCGATCGTGCTCGGTCGCGGACAGGCGATCAGCCGTGCGCGCGCCGCAGTGCTGTGCAGCGTGTATGTGCTGGCGATGGCCTTCGCCTATGCGGCGGCCGGCGTCGCCGCCGGCATGTCGGGCACCATGCTGTCCGCCGCGCTGCAGAACGCCTGGGTGCTCGGCGCCTTCGGCGCGCTGTTCGTGGTGCTGTCGCTGTCGATGTTCGGGTTCTACGAGCTGCAGTTGCCGAGTGCGCTGCAAAGCCGGCTGTCCGATGTGTCGAGCCACCAGCAGGGCGGCTCGTTGCTCGGCGTTGCCACCATGGGCATGCTTTCGGCATTGATCGTCGGCCCCTGCGTGGCCGCCCCGCTGGCCGGTGCGCTGCTCTACATTGCGCAGACCGGCGATGCGCGACTCGGCGGCCTTGCGCTGTTCGCAATGGGGGTCGGCACCGGCGCGCCGCTGATGGTGTTCGCGCTGTCGGCGCACCACGTGCTGCCGAAGAGCGGCGCGTGGATGGAGTCGGTGAAGAAATTCTTCGGCGTGCTGATGCTCGGCATGGCGATCTGGATCGTCTCGCCGGTGGTGCCGCCGGTCGCCTCGATGCTCGCCTGGGCCGCGCTGCTGATCTTCTCGGCGATGTACCTGCACGCCCTCGACCCGCTGCCGGCGCACGCGCACGGCTGGCAGCGCTTCTGGAAGGGCGTCGGCGTGGTGTCGCTGCTCACCGGCGCCGCGCTGCTGGTCGGCGCGCTGGCCGGCAGCCGCGATCCGCTGCAGCCGCTTGCCGTCCTGCGCAGCGCGGCGGCGCCGGCGGCGGATCACGTGCGCTTCGAGCGTGTCGCCACGGTGGCGGAACTGGAGCAGCGCATCGCATCAGCGAAGCAGCCGGTGATGCTCGATTTCTATGCCGACTGGTGCGTGAGCTGCAAGGAAATGGAGCGCTTCACCTTCAACGAGGCGCAGGTAAAGTCGCGGCTGCGCAACATGCTGCTGCTGCAGGCCGACGTCACCGCCAACAGCGACCATGACAAGGCGCTGCTGGCGAAATTCAATCTGTTCGGTCCCCCCGGCATCGTGTTCTTCGACAAGTCCGGGCGCGAGATCGACGGCCTGCGCGTGGTCGGCTTCCAGAACGCCGGCGAGTTCCTGCCCGTCCTCGACCGCGCGCTCGGCGGCTGAAACGCGGAGCGGCTGAAACGCCGCCGCGAATTCCCCGCCGCGAAATTCAGGCAACCACCACGCGGTCGCGGCCGCGGCGCTTCGCCTCGTAGAGCGCGGCATCGGCGCGCTGCACCAGCATGTCAAGCGGTTGCGCGGGTTCGCGTTGCACCAGGCCGGCAGAAAAGCTCACCGCATGGTTCGCACAAGCGCCCCAGCTCGCCGGCTCGGCGAGGTGGCGCGCCAGACGCTCCAGTGCAATGCGCGCCTCGGCGAGCGAGGTTTCCGGCATCACCAGCAGGAACTCTTCCCCGCCCCAGCGCGCCAGCACGTCGGCGCCGCGCAACATGATCGATGCCTGGCGGGCAAAGATTCTGAGCACCTCGTCGCCGGCCGCATGGCCGTGCGTGTCGTTGATGCGCTTGAAATGGTCCAGGTCGAGCATCGCCACGCACAACGGCTTGCCGGTTCGATCGCCGCGCGACAGTTCATAAGGCATCCACTCCTGCATGTGGCGGCGGTTGGGCAAGCCGGTCAGGTCGTCGTGGCTGGCGATCTCCTTCAGGCGCGAGAGCGCGTCGCGCAGCTCGCGCTTCTGGCACTGCTGGTCCAGCCGCAGCTGGCTCAACTGCCCGGCAAGGACCGAGAGCGTCGGCAGCACCATCGCCGCAAATGCAAAGTGCATTGCCTCGATCTGCAGCGGGAAGCGTTGCGGATCGAGCCGCACGCCGAGCGCCATGGTGAAACCGAACACCGCCACCGCCATCCAGCCCAGATTGCGGCAATGCCTGGGCGACAGCGTGAAGGCGCCGAACATCAGCACCAGCGCCACCACCATCAGCAGCATGCCGCGCACCGGCGGATTGATCAGGTAAGCCAGCGCCAGGGCGAGGATCGCGAACAGGATCTGCGGCATCGTCAGCGCCGGATCGCGCAAGCCGATTGCGATGCCACTGCGCAGCGCGACGTAGAACGCGCCGACCACCACCGCCACCAGCAACGCCAGCCAGCCGGCCGCGGCCGCGTCGGCTTGGCCGAGCATCACCATGCGCCACTGCGCGAGCAGGCTCAGCCCATAGACGCCCGCCGCCATCAGGCTGCGCTTCAAGCGCATGCGCTGGCGCGGTTCGTTGCCGAGGATCAGCTCGAGGGTGGACATGAATCGTGGATGAGGCCCGATGAACGGCCGGCGGCGCCGGGCATGGTTCGCGTACCCGATTGTATCGGCCGCGGAGCGACGGTCCTGAAGGGGCAACCCGGCATGTCATGCAGATCGACTGGCCGGATCGCCCGGCAACCCCTTCCGCCGGGCAGCACCGGCACGCGGGATGGCACGAACGCCCCGTCGAATAGCGCTGGAAGGCGCATGGACAGGCGCTTTCCGCCCTGCCCGGCGGGAAAATCGCATGCAACGGTCGTTCTGGCGCGGCATGCCTCGAAATGCCCGTCCCGCCTGCCTTCCAGCCATGCCGCCCGCGGCTTGCTTTTCGCGCCATCCCATGTAGATTTGGCGGAAATTCAGCCTTTCGACGCTTCCGTGCCGCAAGAACAACAGGGCGCCCGCACGACGGCCGCCACACCTTTACCAGCGCGCCGCCGCGCCACGCTGCACCGGTTGCCGTGCCTCCTTTGCCTCGCCTGGCTGGCCTTGCTTTTCGCCGGAACGCCGGCGCGGGCAGACGAGCCGGCCGTCGCGATCCGCTATGGCGGCGACCGCGCCTTCGCGCCGTTCGAGTTTCTCGACGCCAAGGGTCAGCCACAGGGCTTCCAGGTCGAACTGCTGCGCGAACTGGCGCGCAACGCCGGCCTGCAGATCGAGATCCGGCTCGACGACTGGCCGGCCATCGAAAACACGTTCCGCGACGGCGGTCTCGACCTGATTGCCATGTCACGCACGCGCGGCCGCGGCGAGTGGGCGCATTTCCTGCCGCACCACGCCACGCCCGCGCTCGCCATCTACCACCGTCATGGCGAACGCGCGCCCGAATCGCTGCAGGAGCTGGAGCAGCGGCGCATCGCCTACGTCGACTTCGAACCGATGCGCGAGACGGTGTCGGATTTCTTCGGCGCCGGGCGCTTCCGCTTCATGCCGCACGCCACGCCGCGCGCCGCGCTGGAATCGGTGCGCGACGGCGGTGCCGACCTTGCGCTGATGCTGCGCGCCTATGGCGACCCGCTCGTCGAAGGCGGCACGCTCGCCGGCGTCGCCGCCGCGAATTTCAACGTCCGCCTGCAGGACTACGCCTTCGCCATTGCACCGGGCAACGACGCACTTGCCGGACGCCTGACCCGCGCGCTCGAGGAACTGGAAAGCAGCGGCCGGCTCGAAGCGCTGCGCGTCAAGTGGCTCAGCAGCCACCGCGCCGAACGCGAGCAGGCGCGGCTCGAAGGCCGCATCGTGCTGCAGTGGGTCGCCGGCAGCGCGCTGGCGCTGCTGGCGCTGGTGCAACTCGTCCGCCTGGGGCGGCGGCTGCGCGCGCGCACCGCCGCAATGCGTGCCGAACGTACCAAACGCGAGGAAGCCGAACGCGCCCTGCACGTCGCCGAGCAGCGCTTCGAGCAGAGCTTCCGCATGCACCCGGACGGCATGGCCATCATCGAGGCCGACAGCGGTCTGATCGTCGAGGGCAATCCGGCGCTCGGCTCGCTGCTCGGCCAGCCGCCCGAGCGCATCGCCGGACAGACCATCGCCACCCTGTCGGCGATCGATTCGCCGGACACGCTGGCAACGTTGCGCGAGCTGATGCGCGAAGCCGGCCGGCTCGAAGCGGCGCCGATACGGCTGCGGCGCAGCGATGGCGCCCTGCGCGACTGCGTGGTGCAATGCGATCCGTTCGAACTGGAAGCGCGCCGCTGCGTGTTCGTCATCGTGCGCGACGTCAGCGCACAGACACAGGCGCAGGCGGCATTTCGCAAGGGGTACGAAACGCTGCTGCTGCAGACGCGCGAGCAGGCGCGGGCACTGGCGCACGCGCAACAGGGCGCGGAAGCCGCCCGGCGCGAGACCGCCCGCTATACCGACGCCGTGGCGCACGACCTCAAGGCGCCGGTGCGCACCATCCGCGGCGTCACGGAATTCCTGCGCGACGACATCGCGCGCGGCGCGCTCGACAGCGCGCTCGCCAACGTCGAGCGCATCGACCGCGCGGCCATCCGCATGGATGCGCTGATCGGCGGCCTGGCGCGCCTGTCGCAGACCGAGCAGGCCGAGTTGCGACGCGAACGCATCGACATGCAGGCCGCCGCAAGGGAAAGCTGGGAGCTGGTCGCTTCGGACCCGGTACGGCGCGTCGCCTTCACGCTGGCCGCGCTGCCTGCGGCGCAGGGCGATGCGGCGCTGGTGCAGCAGGTGTGGCAGAACCTGCTCGGCAACGCATGGAAGTACACCGGCCGCAGCGGCGCGCCGGCGGTGGGCGTGGACAGCTTCGTCGAGAGCGGGCGCACCTGGTATCGCGTGGCCGACAACGGCGCCGGCTTCGACATGGCGCACGCCCAGGCGCTGTTCCAGCCGTTCCGCCGCATGCACACCGAACGCGAGTTCCCCGGCACCGGCATCGGGCTGTCGATCGTGCAACGCATCGTGCACCGGCATGGCGGTGAAGTGCGTGCGCGCTCCACGCCCGGCGTCGGGTCGATCTTCGAATTCACCTTGCAGGCGCAGCCGGCGGGCTGAACGCGCCGGCTAGACGCTGCGCAGCCCGCCCTGGCTCACCGCCCAAGGCGCGAAATCCTCCGGCAGCATCGCCTGCTCCAGGCTGCGCTGCGCGAACAGGAAGCGGCCGTCGCAGACGAAACCCAGCTCGTGCCAGTCGACCGCATTCAGCAGCGCGCACAGCGCGGCGAGATCGGCATGGGGCTGGTGCGGGAACAGCGCGAGGATCGATCCGTCATAGTGGATCGAGGGATGCAGGAAGAACGGCCGCGCGTTGCGCGTGCGGTTGTTCACGTACACGCGCGGGCGCTCGCTCACATGGTGCTGGCGGCCCCACTGCCACCAGTTGGACTCGTCGAAGCGGCGCACGCGGCGCGCGATCAGGCGCGGCTTGAACGGTTGGAGGTAGTCCAGCGCCTCGTTGAAGATCATGCGGCGGGTCTGCCCGGTGCGCGCGGTGGTCGAGCAGACGAAATCGATGTTGCCGAGTTCGTCGTGGGTGTAGATGTCGTCGGCGCCCGAGACGGCGCCCACCTTCACGGCGAATACCTCGGCCAGCGGCACGCTGTAGATGCCGCGCGAGAACGCGAGCTGCCCGCCCGAGAGCACCATGCGCCGGCCGTCCAGCGTGCGGTGGCTGTGGTTGCCCTTCTCGAAGCGCCAGATGGCGCAGTTGGGCAGCGCGCCGTCGAACACCCGCGCGTCGCCCAGCTCGACGAAATCGGTGATCGTGCCCTCGCGATACAGGCGCTCGTTGAGCGGCGCGCTCGACGTGGCCTTGAGGAAATCCCGCGGCGTGATGAAGATCAGCTCGCCGCCCGGCGCAAGGTGGTCGAGGCACTTGTCGATGAAGAACAGGTACAGGTTGGCGCGCCCGTCCAGCCGCCCCGGCGCGAACAGCGCGCGCGTGGCATTGCGGATGTACTGGTAGCGCACGTAGGGCGGGTTGCCGATGATGGTGTCGAACTTTTCTTCGGCCGGGTAGGCGAAGAAATCCTGCACCCGCGCGCCCGGCGGCGCGAAATGCGCATCGAGTTCGATCGCCGTGCAATCCGGAATGCGCGAGGAGAATGCCCCGTCGCCCGCGGCCGGATCGAGCGTGCGCCCGAAGCGGCGGCGCAGGCCCAGCATCGCCTCGACGATCTCGGGCGGCGTGAACACCTGGCCGAGGCGGGCGATGTCGCGTTCCGCGACGGGCGCGGAGGCAGGCGGGGTGGCCGGGGCGGAAGCGATCATGCGCGAATTGTACACGCGCCCGCTGCACGCATCGGGGCGTGGCGGCATCGGCCGCGTCGTTCTTGCCGCGTTTGCCGCTCATGCGGTAGGGCGTGACGAACTTGGGGGCGATGAGTTTGACGGTGTGGCCGTGCTGGCGGAACTGCCGCGCCCAGTGGTGCGCACCGGAGCAGGCTTCCATGCCGATCAGGCACGGCGGCAACTGGATGATCAGGGCCGGTATTTGGTCCCGGGAAGCCTTCGGCTTGACCAAGATGGCATTGCCGCATTCATCGACACCGTGAACCGCAAAGACGATCTTGGCCAGATCGATCCCTACCGTTACTATGCGCATGGACTTCCACTTTCGTGGTTCTGATGAGGTGTGGAAACTCCATCATGGCACTCGTTGCCGACCGCGGCTTCCGCCGCAGGCTCGGGGAGGGGAAGTCGCTTTCGATCGTTTGGCGTCTCAATAGGCATGGTCACTTCTCCTCTCGACTTCGCTGCAGAACTGGAGATCTTCCGGACGGAAGCGGAAAGCGCGATTCAGTTCTTCTACGCTTGGGACGCAACACACGCAGTGGCCGCGGCCGATCCAAAGGTTCGCCGCCTACTCAACGAGGCGCCACTTTTCTGGAACACCTCACTTGGAGCTCTCCAAGCGTCCACGCTCGTGGCACTTGGTCGAGTGTTTGATTCAGACCCAAACAATCACAGCGTTACCCGGCTTCTAGCCACGGCACATGCAAATCTCGCGATGTTCTCGAAGCAGGCACTTTCGGACCGAAAGCGGGCTCAGAGTGCAAACGCCGATGAGGGGCTGCCTGAGTACCTTGCTACCGTCTACGAGCCGACGAAGGAGGACTTCAGGAGACTCAAGAAGCACCTCTCAACGCGACGCAAGATCTACGAGGACAAGTACCGCCCACTTAGGCACAAGGTATTTGCACACCGCGGGGTTGCGACTCGAGACGAGGTCGCAGATCTCTTCGCCCGAACAAACATACGCGAGCTACAACAGCTTCTAATCTTCCTCAGGCGCCTTCACCAAACCTTGTGGGAGCTCTACTTCAATGGCCGCAAGCCAGTTCTTCGGCCAAGCCGGTACTCAGTTCAGCGCATGCTGGACGCTCCGTTCCCGAACCCGAACCGAGGCACGCTCCAAGAGCGTTTGGTGCACGAGGTAAAGACCTTCCTTCATGCCCACAGCAGAGACGCCTAACCCCTCGTATGTGGACTCCCCGGAAATTCAACATGACCAAAGGGGCTCGAATACTTCGTTGGATACCTGCCGCGGACGGGAACGCAAAAGGATCCGGGCATACCTAGACGGATGAGGTGTGGAAACGTCATCATGACACGCGTTGCCGACCGCGGATTCCGCCACAACCTCGGGGCGGGGAAGTCCCTTTCATTCGTCAGGCCGCAGCATCGCAACCGTGGCGTACTCGCCAGGGCGCCAAGGACACCATGAGCGTGAGTG
>JAEUNL010000024.1 GCA_016791115.1 Rhodocyclaceae bacterium | reverse complement strand
CCCGATCTGAGGCTGCCGCTCGCCCGGGAACTCGACCTGATCGCGCGGCTGCGCGGACCCTGCCGCGACGTCATCCTGATCGACGACCTGCGGATCTACGAGGACGGGCCCTACGAGATGGGCAACCTGCCCGACTTCGCGCAGACGCTGCCGCCCGACCTGAGGAACATCGATTTCGTCACGCGCGGGCCCTGGGCGCGCACCCACGAGATGCAACGCTTCCGCGAGCACACGGGCTATCTCGTGCTCACGCCGCGGCGCCCCTGAATCGGAGGCGCTCGCCGGCCGCTAGGAGAGCGGGGCGCTCGCCCGCTCGCCCTGTTCGTAGACGATGTGCGCGCGCCCGACGAGCAGCGGGTCCAGCGGTCCGACGCGCGCCAGGTCGCGCTTCGAAAAGGGCTGGTTGTGCAGGACGTAGCGCATGGCGTTCAGCCGCGCCCGCTTCTTGCAGTCCGACTTGATCACGGTCCACGGGGCATCGGCGGTGTCGGTGTGGAAGAACATCGACTCCTTGGCCTTCGTGTACTCGTCCCACTTGTCGAGCGACGCGACGTCGATCGGCGAGAGCTTCCACTGCTTGAGCGGATGCTGTTCGCGCTCCTTGAACCGGCGCGCCTGTTCCTTGCGGCTCACCGAGAACCAGAACTTGAAGAGATGCACGCCGCTGCGGACCAGGTTGCGCTCGAATTCGGGCGCCTGGCGCAGGAACTCGTCGTACTCGGCGTCCGAGCAGAAGCCCATGACGCGCTCGACGCCCGCCCGGTTGTACCAGGAGCGGTCGAACAGCACGATCTCGCCGGCGGTCGGCAGGTGCTCGACGTAGCGCTGGAAGTACCACTGGCCGCGCTCGGTCTCGGTCGGCTTCTCCAGCGCCACCACGCGCGCACCGCGCGGATTCAGGTGTTCCATGAAGCGCTTGATGGTGCCGCCCTTGCCCGCCGCATCGCGGCCCTCGAACAGGATCACCACACGCTGCCCGGTTTCCTTGACCCACATCTGCAGTTTGAGCAGTTCCACCTGAAGCCGGTACTTCTGCTTCTCGTAGTTCTTGCGCAGCATGAGGTTCTTGTACGGATAGCCGCCGTTGCGCCAGTCATCCGCCAGCTCCTCGTCCGGATTGCGCCTGGGCTCCTCGAGCATCTTGCGGTCGGCCTCGAGCATGTTGCGTATCGCTGCCGCATCGTCGGGCGAGGCGCCTTCGAGGATCGCTCGCAGCGCCTTGCCGTGCGCCATGATGTCGCCGTTGCCCTTTTTCGACAGAATGTCGCGCACGGCGGTGAGCTTGGCCGTCTCGGCCGCTTCCACGGCCTGGTCGACGGCGTACGATTCGATGCCGCGGGCGGACTTCGACGGCGCGATATCGCCCGCCACTGCACGACGCGCGCGAACAGGCTTCTCGGCGGGCGCCTTTGCCCGAACGGCGGCACGGCGCGTCGTGGTGCCGGTGGCGGGCTTGCTGCTGGTCGTCTTGGTCATGGCCGCTCCTGCTGTCATGTAAAACCAGTAATTCTGAAACAGAACAGGCACGGAATGCTGATCCACGTCAAAATTCCGATTCTGTTCCGCCCCTGACTCAACTGGAGAGATTTTCAAATGGATTTGCAGCTCAACGGCAAACTTGCACTCGTCACCGGCTCGACCAAGGGCATCGGCCTCGCGATCGCCACCGCACTGGCACGCGAAGGCGCCGAGGTGATCGTCAATGGCCGCAGCGAAGCCTCGCTCGCGCAGGCGATCGAGAAAATCACCGAACGCGTGGCCGGCGCCCGCCTGTTGGGCTTCACGGGCGACCTTGCCGATGCGGACGTCGCCGCCGCCCTGGTCAAGCGCTTTCCCGACATCGACATCCTGGTCAACAATCTGGGCATCTTCGAACCCAAGCCCTTCGACGAGATCCCCGACGAGGACTGGCGCCGCTTTTTCGACGTCAACGTGCTCTCGGGCGTGCGGCTTGCGCGTGCCTACCTCGCCGGCATGAAGCGCCACGACTGGGGTCGCATCGTTTTCATCAGCAGCGAGAGCGCGATCCAGATCCCGCAGGAGATGATCCATTACGGCATGACCAAGACGGCGCAGCTCGCCGTCTCGCGCGGCATCGCCGAAACCTGCGCCGGCACCGGCGTGACCTGCAATGCGGTGCTGCCCGGCCCGACGCATTCGGATGGCGTCGAGGATTTCGTCGCCAAGCTCTCGGGCGGGGCGCCGTTCGCCGAGTTCGAGCGCGAGTTCTTCAAGAGCGCACGCCCCTCCTCCCTGCTCAAGCGCTTCGCGAGCACCGATGAAGTCGCCAACCTCGTCGCCTTCGTCTGCAGCCCGCTTTCGTCTGCCACCAACGGCGCGGCCCTGCGCGTGGACGGCGGCGTGGTAAGGTCCTGCGTCTGATTCGCGATTGCGCCATTCCGGGCACTCGGCCGGACGCGCAACGGTGCCGCCAATCAGGCGTGGCGGCACCGCAACAACAAGACAGGTCAGATCGGATGAAACTGGTGGGACTGTCGATGGTCCGCGACGAGGCGGACATCATCGAATCGTTCGCGCGGCACAACCTCGGCTACGTGGACGAGTTGCACGTGATCGTCCAGCCGTCGCAGGATGCGACCCGCGCGATCCTCGACGCCCTGGTGCGCGAAGGCCTGCCGCTGCGCGTGACGGACGACGACGAAGGCGGCTTCATGCAGGGGCGCAAGCTGACCGCGCTCGGTCGTCGCCTGCTGCGATCCGCAGCCGCAGATGCCGTGCTGGTTCTCGATGCGGACGAGTTCGTCCGCGCGCCCGACAAGGCCTTCCTGGCCGATGTTCTTGCGCGGGTTCCGGACGACTGCCTCGGTTCGTGGCAATGGATCTCGTATGTGCCTACCGTCGAGGCGGCGCCGAGCGGCGTGCCGGTCACGCGCGTCATCACGGCGCGCCGGCGGGCGGAGTACCCGATACCCAAGATCATCCTGACGCGCTGCTTCGCCGAACGCAGCGACCTCCTCCTGCCGACCGGCTCGCACGAAGTGCACTCCACAACCGGCGCGCAGCGCTTTCGCGTCGCGCGGATCAGGGGCGCGGGGCTGGCACATTTCCCGGTGCGCAGCGCGTCGCAGATCCGAAACAAGATCGAGCGCGGCCTCGCAGCCATGGACAAGGACAGCGCGGGCGCGCAATTGGGTTTTCACTGGCGACGCATCCGCGAAATGATCGAGGCCGAAGGCATGACTTTCGACCTGCTGCAGAAAATCGCCCTCGACTACCAGTTCACCGACGCGACGCCGATCGCCGACATCGCATCGTGGCTGGTGGACGATCCGCTGCCCTGCAACTTCGCCCTGCGCTACGACGCCCGGTAAGCCGCTGCGCCCGACTTCACCCCAGGCTCTGCGCAATCCTGTGCGCCAGCAACGGAGCGCTCGCGTACTTGCCGGTGTCGACCGAGACGTACGAACCCAGGCGCACGATGCCGAATTCGTCGCGCCGATGCAGGGTCGAGCGCGGATCGGACAGCACACCCCGGCCGGCCGCAGAAACCCAGCCGCCACGCAACACCATGGATTCCGCATCGGATGCGATGCGTTCCACGCAGGGCAGGATTGCCGTCAGCCGTTCCAGGATCTCGCGCGAGATTGCGGCCTCCCGGGCGGTATCCTGCGCCGGCGCCGGCGGCGGTGCAATGCCGCTGCTGTCGACCATCAGACCGCGCGGATACCACGACAAATAGAAGTCGCGGCCGTTGTAATTCTTGATGTCGCCGAACGGCCCGGTCGCGATCAGCACGCTGGGCGCATCCACCGTGCGGTTCGTGCGCACGAACAGCGAAAGCCGGTAGCGGTTGGACCATGTCTGCGGTGCCGCCAGGCCGGCCGTCACGTCGATCGGCAGGCGGCCCTGCCACAATGCATTGACGACGTGATCGTAGACACCCGCAACGCCGTCCGCCGTCTCGACCCGCCACCGGCCGGCCGGATCGTCGGCCTGCTGCGGGCGCACCGCCGTCACGCCCGTGCCCATCTGCAGTTCGATCGCCGGTTCGGCCGCGAGCGCCTCGACGAAGCGGTCGGCGATCCAGCCGGTCGACACGGAGCGTTCGGGGACCTGAAAGCCGGCCGCAATGTCCGGCGAATCGGTGATCGCGCGCAGCGCGCGTTCGTCGAGCCGCTCGGAGCGGGCACCTCGAACATCCACGAGGTAGCGGGCCGCGTCCGCGTGCGAGCGCACCAGATCGTCCACCTGCCGGTAATAGTGCGCCATCGCGTCCGCGGCAACGACCGACGCGCGATGGCAAAGATAGACGTCGTCCGTCGCTGTCGTGGCCGGCGCGACAGGACAACCGATCAGTTCTTCCGTCAGCGGGGCAAATTGCAGGCTGCCGGTCAGCACATGGCGCGCGGTGCGCAACGAGGGATCCGCACTGTAGAGATAGCCGAGGTGGATCTTGCCTTCGTTCCATCGGCTGGCCGCGGACATCGGCCGTGCCGCGGCGTCGATCAGGCTGACGGCATGGCCACGACGGGCGAGGAAGAGCGCGGTCGCGCTGCCCATGATGCCCGCACCGAGCACCGCAATGCGTTTCACCGGCCGGCTCGCACTCAACGGCATGCGGCTGTGCCGGCGCCGTCGAGATAGGAGGCCGGGTCGTACGGCTCATCGGCGAAAACGAGCAGCACGCTGCTCGCATCGACATAACATTGCCGAGCCCAGACGCCGGGTGCAACAAGCAGCCCCGCCGCACCCGCCTCCAGCATCAGCACAAGCTCGTCGCCGGCATGGCGCAGGCAGACCTCGATGCGTCCCTGCACGCACACCAGCAATTGGGTACAGGAAACATGCGCATGGCCGCCGCGCACCGTGCCGGCCGGCACGCCGCTGACGACAAAGGCGCGGACCGGTGCGATGGGCATGGCGTCGAACGGAAACGGCAGCAGCACGCCACGCGCATCGCGCTGCGGTGCGCACGCGACACGCATCACCCGGCCGCCGAACCACGAAGCAACGTCCTTCCCGGCCGCGCGAAGCGTTCCGGCATGCCGATCCGGCGCGTTTCCGGAGGCGGTCACGGCACGCTCACTGCGGGCCTGCTGAATGCGCGGCCGCGCGATCGACTTCGCCGCGCACCTTGAACAGCCAGTGCAGCAGCGGCTGCGCGAGGCGCAGCTTGTCGTCGCTGGCAAGGTTCGAATTCCACAGCTCGCGCATGCAGGCGACCGACACCTCGTAGTGCTGCTCGGCAGAATACGCCCAGGATTTGCTCAGGCTGCCCGGTTTGAAGTACTTGTGGCAAAGGACTTCCGGCACGCGTGCGAACTCGCCGAGCAGGCTCATCCTGAACATCCACGGCCAGTCGCACGAGAATTCGCCGGCGCCGTGGGTTCTGAGGCCGCCGATGGTTCGCGCCGCTGTCAGGCGGAAGACACCGCGGTTCGGCACCCACCAATTGTCGGACCGCTGCAGCATCTTCAGACCGCGCTGCCAGTTCTCATGAACGCCTTCCAGCGCGTCGAACGCACACGTCCGCGTGCTGCCGTCGACCTGCGTCAGCGCGAGATCCGAAAAGCTCATCACCGCCTCCGGTCGGCGGTCGAGCATGCCGCACAGGGCTTCGAGGTAGCGCGGCGCGAGGATGTCGTCGTGGAAGGCGAACAGCACGTAATCGGAATCGGCCTGCCCGAGCAGGAAGTTGCAGTTGCCGACGTAGCCGAGGCGAGCCGCCTGCCGCACGACGCGGAATCGCGCATCGCGCGCCGCGTGGGCCACGCAGACCGCATGCGTGTCGTCGTCGCACTGGTCGACCGAAACCATCACGTCGAAGTTCGGATGCGTTTGCGCCGACAGGGAATCGAGCGTCGCCTGGATGAATCCGGCGGACTGGTAGGCGGGCAGCAGCGCGGTAACTTTGGTCGCTTGCATCATCTCGGGAAAAGCCGTACGAAATTCATGTCGTGCGCGTCATGTCGTGCGCGCTACCCGCCCGGATCTGCGGCAGCGCGACGGCTCCGAATGGTATGTGTCGTGCCCGCGACGCGCAACCCGCGCGACGCGTGTCGGCTGCTGCCGTGCGCGGCCTGATAGACTCGGCGCAATGAAGCGAGCCCTCGCAACCGGCGCCGAACGACGGATGACTCGCGGCATCGTCCGCGGCATCCTTCGCATCCGCCACGGCCTCGTTCTCGCCCTGCTCCCGGCCCTGCTGGCCGGATGCGCCGGCGTGCCGGTCGGCAGCGGGCTGCCATCGGTCTGGCACGCGTCGCCCAACCACGATCTGCGGCGGCCGAATTTCGTCATCATCCACCACACCACCAGCGGCAGCGCCGAGGCGGGCCTGCGCTCGCTGACCGAACCGCTGCGCAGGGTCAGCGCGCATTACCTGATCGGGCGCGACGGCACGCTATACCAGCTCGTCGACGAGCGGCGCCGCGCCTGGCACGCCGGCGCCTCGTGGTGGGGCGGCAATCGCGACATCAACTCGGCCTCGATCGGCATCGAACTCGACAACGACGGCGAAGTTGCTTTTCCCGAGCCGCAGATCGCCGCGCTGCTGGCGCTGCTCGACGATTTGCGCACGCGCTACGCGATTCCGGCAGCGAACGTGCTCGGCCATGCCGACGTCGCGCCCGGCCGCAAGGCGGACCCGAGCCGGCAGTTCCCCTGGCGCCGGCTTGCCCTGCAGGGTTTCGGCCTGTGGTGCGACCCGCCCTACGCACCGCCGCCGCCGGGCCTCGACACCCTGACCGCGCTGCAGGCGCTGGGCTACGACGTGTCGCGGCCGGAGGCGGCGATTGCCGCATTCCGCCTGCACTTCGAGGCCGACGACGGCAGCATCGCACCGGGCGCAGCGCCCGACGCCGCACTGCTCGCCTGCCTCGTCGAACGCAGCCGCATGCCGCGCCCGGGGAGTTCCGCACCGTCGCTGCCGGAATGAGGCGCGCTCAGCGCGAGCGCGCAAGGTCGAGATCGGCCGGATTGCGCTCGTCGACGTAGATCGACGCCCCGCCCGCCGGCACGCCGTTGAAGCAGGTGACGACGACGTTGCTGAGTTCCTGGCGGCGCTGCAGCACCTCGACCGCACAACGCCCATACACGCTCTCGATCGTCGCCAGCATGTTGCGCGCATAGGGCGTGGCGAGGCGCTCGTCGAGGATCAGGTTGGCGATCATCGGCGCATCCGGTTTGAGCACGCGCTGCGTGTCGCGCCAGAATTCTCGCGTGGCGAGATGCCCGGGTATCGCGGTGTGCGAGCTGTACACGTCCACCACCAAGGCGTCGAAGCGGCGCGCCGTCAGGCGCACGAAACGCCGCGCGTCGTCGGCGATGAATTCGCCGCGCGCCGCTTCCTGCAGGAAGGTCCGCTCGGCAATCTCGCGAATCGCCGGGTCGATGTCGACGTAGATATACCGGTTGGCCGGCTCGCGATGCGACAGCGTGAACCCGCCCGCCCCGAGCACCAGGATGTCGCGCTCGCGCATGCCCAGCTTGTCCAGCAGGAGCGCGCGGATGTGCTCGATGTAGCGCGCATGATGTGGCGGTTCGCTGCGGTCGACCAGCGAAGCGACCGAATTGTTGTTGCGGAAGGCGCGCGCATCGATCATGCCCTCGCGCGTGACCGGAATCACCGCGTAGCTCGCGTAGGCAGTGTCGATCACCGGCCGCAACCAGGCGTTGGCGGTCACCGTGGCACCCAGCACCACAGCGGCGGCGGCCACCGCCCGCAACCCGCGGCCGTGCAGCAGCACGTAGCCGGCGAGCAGCAGCACGGCGCACAAGGCCACCGCGGCCGAGACGCCGAGCCATTGCATCACCAGCAGCGAGAGCGTGAGCGAACCGAGGAAGGAACCGAGCGTCGACGCGGTCAGCGCATGGCCGCTCGCCGCACCGACGCGCTCATGCTCGAACAGGTTGCTCAGCACCGGCACCGTCTGGCCCAGCAGCCAGGCGATCGGGCACAGCACGCCGCCGACGAACGCCAGATAGGCGATGCCGGGCTGCTTCAGCGCATCGAACAGCAGGTCGACGCTGACGCCTGCCAAACCGACACCCGAGAGCGCTGCTGCAGCGAGAAAGTTGCGCGCCACCACGTGCCGATAGTCGCGATCGACCTGCGCGCCGGCGTGATAGCCGAGCGCCAGCGCGAGCAGGAAGAAACCGATGGTCGGCGCCGTGACGACGATGGAACTGCCCATGTGGGGCACGATCTGCCGCAGGGCGATCACTTCTGCGCCGAGCGAGCAGAAGCCTTCGATGAAGACGATGGTGTACAGGATGGCGCGGGTCATGATGGCGTTGCCGGCAGGAACGGCATTATCGCCGAGCGCTGCATCAGGCGCGTCGCGCAGCGGCGCCTGCCGTGCGCGTGCCGCCATCCCGCCAGGTGCTGGCCACGCACTTCGCCGGCATAGCCACCATGCCACGACCCGCATGGATAGGCGATCTCCGGCCTGCCATCTCCAGCATCGCCGTTCCATGCGGCCCGCGGGGCAGGCCGGCTTCGTACATCCATCCCACGGGCATTGCAGCCGCACCCATGTGCCGGCGCCCGTTGAGTCCGCCTGCCGCCTCGGGTATCGTCGCCACTCCCGACCACCCCGCACGACCGATGACCGAACAGATCGAACGCGATTTTCTGGCTGCCGCGCCGGCGGTGGATTTCTGTGCGCTGCGCCTGGTGGACGAAACCGCCGAGAACCTGACCGTGCGCCAGGACGTGCCCGAGGCGCCGAAGCGCAGCATCGATCGCGGCGCGATGGTCACCGTGATCGAGCGCGGCGGGCTCGGCTATGCGGCGACTTCCGACGTCTCCGCGGCGGGCCTGCGCGACGCGCTCGATCGCGCGCGGCGCTACGCGCAGTTCACCGCCGGCCGCTCGGTCGCCGATTACGGCGCGATCGCCATGCCGCGCCCGGCGGGCCGTTACGCAACCCCGGTGCGCGATGCGGCCGAGCGGCTGTCGCTGGCGGAACGCTTCGAGCTGCTGATGCAGGTGTCGCGCGCGGCGAAGATCGATGCGCGCATCGTCGACTGGGACGCCAGCCTGTGGGAGACGCGCACGCGCCAGCTCTACCTCACGGCCGACGGCGCGCGCGCCGAGCAGGATTTCGCGTTCATGGTGCCGACGATCTCGGCCACGGCGCATGCCGACGGCGAGACGCAGTCGCGCAGCAGCGCCGGGCGCTACAACGGCTTTTGCCAGCAGGGTGGGCTCGAAGTGCTGGACCATGCACGCTTCCGCGACGATGCGCCGCGCGTGGCGCACGAGGCGCTGCAACTGCTCGCCGCACCCAACTGCCCGAGCGGGCGCATGGACCTGCTGCTGATGCCCGACCAGATGATGCTGCAGATCCACGAATCGATCGGCCATCCGCTGGAACTCGACCGCATCCTCGGCGACGAGCGCAACTTCGCCGGCACGAGTTTCGTCACGCCCGGGATGTTCGGCAGCTACCGCTACGGCTCGGACCTGCTCGACGTGACCTTCGATCCGACGCGCACCGAGCAGTTCGCGAGCTATGCCTTCGACGACGACGGCTCGCCCGCGCAGCGCGAATACATCATCCGCAACGGCATCCTCGAACGCCCGCTCGGCGGCGCGGTATCGCAGGCGCGTGCCGGCATGGCGGGCGTGGCGAATGCGCGCGCCTGTTCGTGGAACCGCCCGCCGATCGACCGCATGGCGAACCTCAATGTCGAACCGGGCCGCAGCACCCTGCAGGACATGATTGCCTCGATCGAACTCGGCGTGATGATGCGCACCAATGCGTCGTGGTCGATCGACGATTCGCGCAACAAGTTCCAGTTCGGCTGCGAGTACGGACAGATGATCCGCAACGGCAAGCTCGCCGAAGTCGTGCGCAACCCGAACTACCGCGGCATCTCGGCCACCTTCTGGCGCTCGCTGGCGATGGTCGGCGACGCCTCGACCTTCGAGGTGATGGGCACCCCCTACTGCGGCAAGGGCGAGCCGGCGCAGGTGATCCGCGTCGGCCACGCCTCGCCCGCCTGCAGGTTCGGCGACATCGACGTGTTCGGGGGCGCTGCCTGATGCACGACGCCACGCAGGATTCCATGCAGGAATACTTCCACGCGCTCGCCGACCACATGCAGTCGCTGACGCACGCGGGAGAAATCACCACCGCCTGGCTCGCGGCGGAAACCTCCGACTTCGTGCGCTTCAACAAGTCGGCGGTGCGCCAGGCGATGAACATCCGGCAGATCGCGCTGACGCTCGCGCTGATCGCCGGCGACCGGCGCATCGAGGTGCGCAGCACGCTGGCCGGCCGTCTCGCCGACGACCGTGCCACGCTCGCTGCCCTGCTCGCACAGTTGCGCGACGACCTGCCGCAGGTGCCGGTCGACCCCTACCTGATGATCGCCCGCGAGGTGCAGTCGGGTTCGCAGATTGCGCCGAACGCACTGCCGGACCCGCAGCAGGTGATCGAATGTGTGCTGGCGGCCGGGCGCGGCCGGGATCTGGTCGGCTTCTACGCCGGCGGGCCGGTCATGCGTGGCTTCGCCAACTCGCTCGGCCAGCGCAACTGGCACGAGAGCGCCAGCTTCGAGCTGGGCTGGAGCAACTACCTGCGCGGCGACAAGGCCGTGAAGTCGAGCTACGCCGGCACGCGATGGGACGACGTGACGTTCGCCGACAAGGCGCGCTTCGCGGCGGAACAACTGGCGCGGCTGGGCGACGCGCCGAAGGCGCTGCAGCCCGGCACCTACCGCGCCTATTTCACGCCGACGGCGATGAACGAGTTTCTCGGCGCGCTCGCCTGGGGCGGCCTCGGCACCAAGTCGCAGCGCACGCGGCAGAGCACGCTGATGCGCCTGCACGATGGCGAGTCCACGCTACACCCGGCCGTGACCCTGCGCGAGCGGGTGGCCGGCGGCATGGCGCCCGGTTTCCAGGCCGAAGGCTACGTGAAGCCGGCCGAGGTGCTGCTGGTCGAGCACGGGCGCCCCATTGCAACCCTCACCTCGCCGCGCAGCGCGCGCGAATACGGCATGGAATCGAACGCCGCCAACGCAATGGAGATGCCCGATTCGCTGGTGCTCGACCCCGGCCTGCTTGCACAGTCCGACGTGCTCGCCGCGCTCGATACCGGGCTCTACATTTCCAACCTCTGGTATCTCAACTATTCGGATCGCCAGGCCTGCCGCCTTACCGGCATGACGCGCTTCGCCAGCTTCTGGGTCGAGAACGGCCGTATCGCGGCACCGCTGCCGGTAATGCGCTTCGACGACACGATCTACCGCATCCTCGGCAGCCGGCTCGAAGCGCTGACCCGAGGACAGGAACTGGTGCCCGACGGCGATACCTACGGTGAGCGCTCGACGCGCTCGGTGCGCACGCCGGGCGCGCTGGTCGGCGCATTCACGCTGACCCTGTAGCGTCCCGCTGCGCGACGCCGGTCTGGCTCCGGCGCAGACTCGCTCCCGCCCCGCCGCGTCCGGTCCTCCCCGCGAACCGGGGCCACCGCCTACCCCAGATGGCCTGAAACGGGGCAAATAACCGAGTCAAAACCCCCGCCAAGCTCCATCCCCCTCTTTTCCCCGCCTCCCGGTAGCGCGACGGGCCGCCGCTAAATGGCTACATTGAATTGATTTATTGTGATTATCTCGAAACGACACGTCGCCACCGGACTCTGGCCCGCAATCTGCTTAGAGAAGATCGGTGGGTTATTTTCCCACGGTTACTCGGACCCAACCCGAGTCGGCCAGACCGATCAACACCATGCAAGGAGAGACTGACATGTTCCACAAGAATCGCCGGATCCGGACCGTCGTGGCGCTCAGCGCCCTGGCAAGCGCCCTGCTCGCCCTCAACGTCGGCGCACAAACCACCGTCAACGGCCTCAAGCTGCGCGGCGACGGCACGATAGACGACACCCAGCCGCGCAGTGCCAACACCGTGGGTGGCGTGAAGCTGCGCGGCAACGGCACGGTAGACGACACCCAGCCGGGCGGCACGACTGTCGGCGGGGTCAAGCGCCGCGGCGACGGCTCGATCGACGACACGCAACCCGGCGGCAGCACCACGACGGCCGGCGTCAAGCTGCGCGGCAACGGCACGGTAGACGACACCCAGCCGGGCGGCACGACTGTCGGCGGGGTCAAGCGCCGCGGCGACGGCTCGATCGACGACAACAGCAAGCGTTCGGCAGTGGCTGCGCTGGCCACTTCGCGCAACGAATCAGGCACGCGCCCCGAGCAATCCGGCCCGTCGGCGGTTGCGATCTTCGCGCGCTCGCGCAACGAATCGTCGACCCGCGACGACCGCACCGAGAGCCGCGAGCGTGCCGTCCGGGTCGAGCGTGCCGACAAGGTGGCACGTGTCGAGAAGGTCGAGAAGGTTGAAAAGGTCGAGCGTGCCGAGCGTCCGGAGAAGGCCGAGCGCGTGGAGAAGGTGGAACGCGTCGAGAAGGTCGAGCGCGTGGAACGTCCCGAGAAGGTCGAGCGCCCCGAGAAGGTCGAGCGTCCTGAAAAGGTCGAGCGCCCCGAGAAGGTCGAACGCCCCGAGAAGGTCGAACGCCCCGAGAAGGTCGAACGCCCGGAGAAGGTCGAACGCCCGGAGAAGGTCGAACGCCCGGAGAAGGTCGAGCGTCCCGAGAAGACCGAGCGCAGCGGTCGCGGCTAATCGTGTCGCGACGGGTCGCCGCCCTGCGGCGACCCGGCTCCTCCCCAAGGCCGCCGCAGGGCGGCCTCTTTCGTTGACGCGACGCCTTCAGCGCTGGCCGATGCGCGCGCCGGCAAACAGGTCGCCCGCGGCGGCCGGCGGCGAGCGCCAATATTGCGGCGGCGCCTGCACCTGCGCACCGAGCGTGGCGGCCGCATGCCAGGGCCAGCGCGGGTCGTAGAGGATGCCGCGCGCCAGCGCGACGAAATCGGCCTGCCCTTCGGCGACGATCGCTTCCGCCTGATGCGCATCGGTGATCAGGCCCACCGCCATGGTGGGCAGGCCGGTTTCGCTGCGAATGCGTTGCGCCAGCGGCACCTGAAAACCGGGCCGCGCCTGGATCTGCTGGTGCGGCGACAACCCGCCGCTGGAGACATGGATGAAATCGCAGCCGCGCTCGCGCAGCGCGTGGCCGAGCGCGATGCTCTGCTCGAGATCCCAGCCGCCCTCCACCCAGTCGGTGGCCGAGATGCGCATGCCCACCGGCATGCGCGGCGGCACCACAGCGCGCACGGCGTCGAACACCTCGAGCGGAAAGCGCATGCGGTTGGCGGCCGGGCCGCCGTACTCGTCGCCACGCGCATTCGACAGCGGCGAGAGGAACTCGTGCAGCAGGTAGCCGTGCGCGGCGTGGATCTCGATGGCGTCGAGCCCGATGCGCGCGGCGCGCCGCGCAGCCATCGCAAACGCATCGCGCACGCGCTGCAGTCCGGCGCGATCGAGCGCCACCGGCGCCAGTTCGCCCGACCCATAGGCATTGGCGGATGGCGCTACGGCCGGCCAGCCACCCTCGCCCGGCACGATCTGCTTGCCGCCGCGCCACGGCACGTGGCTCGACGCCTTGCGCCCGGCATGCGCAAGCTGGATCGCCAGCGGCATCGCCGAATGGCGGCGCACCGCTGCAAGCGCCCGGCCGAGCGCGCGTTCGCACTCGTCCGACCACAGCCCGAGATCGTCCGGCGTGATGCGCCCTTCCGGCTCGACGGCGGTCGCCTCGATGATCAGCAGGCCGGCGCCGGACAGCGCGAGGTGGCCGAGGTGGATCAGGTGCCAGTCGGTCGCCAGGCCGTTTTCGGCCGAGTACTGGCACATCGGCGCAATGACGATGCGGTTGTCGACGGCAAGCTGGCCGATGCGGAACGGTGAAAATAGCTGGCTCATGAGCGCGCTCCTGGAAATCTGCCGGCACGGCGAACGCCGCGCCATTCGGGGCCGCATGATACAGCGCAAGGGCGGCCGCGCCGCGCGCAATCCGCATGCACACCGTCCTGGAAGCCGAGTGGAACGGTGATTCCAAGCCAGGCAGCCCGGGCTGCCGCACGCTGCGGCCGTTGCAGCGACACCTTGCTGCAGAACGCCAATCCATGCGGGTCGCGGAGCAGCGGCGAGAGCGCCGCGTGCCAGGCCATGCTGCAACGCCCCGGACGGCGCCCTTCGCAGCCCTTCGGCAGGCTCAGGGTGAACGGTTCGGGCAGCCGCGGGGTGGCTCAGAACATCCGCGCGAACCAGTCGCCGACACGCTGGAAAAAGCCCGCCTGCCGCCGCCTGCGCTTGAGCGGTTCGACGACGCGCCGGCCGTTCATCTGCGTATCCAGGATCACCAACGTCCGGCGGCCGAGTTCGGTGAGCGCGTAAACCGGCAGCTTGTTGCGCATGCCCTGGCTCTCGACGAATCCGCGCCGCGCCAGTCCGGTCATCAACGCCTGGTTGTAGGGCGAGACCCCCTGGCGCTTTTCGATGCGGCACAGGTCGCGCAGCGCGGTGATCTCGGATTCGGTGAGATCGATGCGCTTCTGCTTGATCGAACGGGTTGGTTCGAAGCCGTCCCTCAGCACCCGCCGGGCCCCCGACTCAACGCCGCTTGCCGGCACATGGCGCTGCGGCGAGGTGCATGCGCCGGCGCGGGCGCGAGCGCGCCATCACACCCGGTAGCCAAGACGAATGCATCCCCAGTGACGGCCACGCACGTAGACGGGCGCCGACATGTCGAACATCAGCTCGCCGGTATCGCGGCGATAGATCTGCAACTTCCACGGTTCCTGGTTGGCGCCGCTGACACGCCCGACGCGGTCGCGAAAGACGCGCTTGGTGCGGTTGTTGGCCAGATCGACCTCGCGATTGCCGGTGAGCGGCTGACTGAACTTGCGGTTGTGGGTGGGAATGTAGCCGTTCGCATCCGCGCAAGCGGCGAACACGACGAATGGATGGGCGTCGAGGATCGCCTCCTGCAGCGGCGGCAGCAATTGATCTGCCAGACGATCGAAACCCGTGTGGTATTTCTTCGGTTCGGTCCCCGGAATCACGCGATAGCGGCGGTCGAACAGGTCCGCCTCGTCGATGCGGCCACTGGCGATCGCCCGGTCGAACAGCGTGCCCGCCTCGCCGGCTGCACGACGCGCCAGCTCGACCGCGAGTCGATGCCTGCCATGCAGGGAATCCGCGGCGCAGGGGAGCCTGAAGACCTTGACGGCATCGGCCATGAAGGTCGCGCAGTCATGCAACTGGCGGATCGACTGCCCCAGGAATCCGGTCAACTGGAGGTTCTCCTGCGTCGCGGCGTCGATGCTGAAGATCTGGCGATGGATTTCCTCGATGGCCTGCTTCTGCTCGGTCACGTGGCGCGTCATCTGCTGGATCGATTCGACGCCCGACTCCGATTCCTCGACGGTGCGCTTGATGGCCGCAACGACGTCCGCCGAATGCCTGTCGGCGACTTCCACCTGTTGATGCGCCGACGCGAGGATCTGGGAGATCTCCTTCGACGCCTCGGCACAGCGCGTCGACAGGTCGCGTATCTCCGTGGCGACGACGGCAAAGCTGCGCCCGCTCTCGCCCGCCCGCGACGCTTCGACGGCCGCGTTGAGCGCCAGGATGTTGGTCTGAAACGTAATCGCGTTGATCTTCGCCGTGATCGCCTCGACGCCCGCCATCTGGCGTTGCACGTCGCGCATCGATTCGGCCATCCGGTCGACGAATCCCAGCCCCTCGGTCGCTGCGCGGCACGATTTGGCAGCCTGGCCGACCGCGTGCTGTGCGGCCGATTCATTGTCGCGCGCCGAGGATGCGAGCTGCTCCACCGCCGCGGCGGCCTGCTCGAGCGCGGCGGCCTCGCCCTGCGTGCGATCGATCAATTCGCCGTTTTTGCCGGCGAGCACCCCGGCCTGCTCGCCGATGGCACCCGAGAAATCGAGCATCTGCTGCATCGCAACGCGCAGATTCGACGACAGCCGATCCAGGGTTTCACGCGCCGCGCCGCCTTGCGCGCCTTCCGATGTGGCGGCCGCACGCGTGAAATCGCAGTCGGACATGGCCCTGAGCTCGGTTTCGATCGTGGCGAACGCGTCTCGGCTGGGCAGCAGTTGAGAACGCGCCAGATCCAGTATCCGTGAAAGCGATGGGCTCGAAAGCGTCGGCACCACGACCGTGCCGTCCCCGGCGAGCCGCTGCTCGAGGTACGCGAGCAACCGATGCGCCTCACGCTCCAGATCCGACGCTTCGGCGATCGCACACACTTCTGCCGGTATGTCGATGTCCACCTGCCCACTCCTCCCCGCGCGTGCCGACATGGTCACGCTGCGCCTGCCGTCAGTTGCAAACGAAAACGATTTCAGGCTGGTAACGATCGGCGCGTGGAAAACTTTAACGCCGCACTCCGCAGGACCGGCGCGGATCGGGCGTGCCTCCGGGAACGGCGATCAACCGCCGCCGCAAGCGCGCTGGAGGGCCATGGCCGCCTCGAAACGGGCGGCGGCGCGTTCCGCCACCTGGCGCAGTGCGGCGCGCGATTCGGCCAGCCGGGCCTGGCGCATTTCCCGCGCCGCGTCCTCGAAGCCCGCTTGTGCGGACTCGCAGCCGCAGCGCCGTGCCTGGGCGCCGAGCTGATCGAGACCGCGCCGGGCACGTTCCGCATAGTCCTGCGCCGAGGCGAAGTCGCCTTCCTTGGCGATGCGCTGGAAGTTCGCCTGCACCATCTGCGCCTGCGTCGGCTGGATGTCGCAGGTCTGCGCCACGGCAATTGCAGGCAGCAGGGAAGTCAGGAACGCGGCAAGGGCGAAGGAACGGTAACGCCGTCCCGCGCGGCGGGCTGGCTTGCGGACAATATGCATGGGCATGGCCGCGATGATCTCACGGCCGCCGCTCGTGCGCTGCGGCCTGCGCCACGCTCGCGGCGCGGTGGCCTTGCCCTTACTTGCGGCTGATGAACACCATCTCCTCGGGCCGGTAGCGCAGCGCGACCTTGCCGCGTTTGACGCTGACGACGTTGTCGAAGTGGGTGAAGTTGCCCGAGGGTTCCATGACTTGGTCGTTCTCGCCGCCGGTCGCCGCCAGCCAGGCGATGAAGCCGCCCGGCCCGGCGTTGCCTTCGGCGAAATAGTCGGTGAGGCGCCGGAACAGTTTCGGAAAGATCACGGCGCGCGCTTCGAGGTCCGCCTGCGATGCAGCCTTGAGCCCGCTTTTGCCGAGGTCGGCACGCCAGATGCCGGCTTTCCTGCCACGCGCCTTGATCGCCGCGTCCGCCAGTTCGTCGCGCAACGCCTTGAACAGCGTGTCGTAGAAAAGTGGATAGGCCGCGCCCGCCGCAACCATGCGGTAGTTGAGACTGCGCCGCAACTGGGCACGCCCGAGGCGCACCTCGGCGCCGCTGCGCGCCGGCGCCTTGCCGGCGAACAGGAAGGACACCGGCCGCCCATGCACGTCGAGCGCCCGCGAAAGGATCGCGCCACGCACGCCATCCACCGGCACCGGCGGCTTGACGCGCACGTTCGCCGGCTGCGCATAGGGCACCGGGTTCATGTCGAGCAAGCCGGTCAGCGCATCGCGCGCGGCGTCGGCGAACTTGCGCGGCTGGTGCGAACGGTGCGCGCCCTTGATCGAGGGCGTGTAGTGGATCTCGAGCGCGTCGATGCCCTCCATGCGCAGGTTGAGCGAACCGATCGTCGACAGGCGGAACTTCTGGCCGCCGGGCTGGCGTTCGAGTCGATCGAGCAGCGCCGGATCGTCGGGCCGGAAATGGATCGAATCGCCATCCGGCTCGAGGCCCGCAGGCTTGCCGCTCGCGGTGCGTCCGACGAGATGGAAACTGCCGGGAATGCAGATGAAGGGCATGGCGGCGCTCCGGTGCGGTAAAGGACTTCGTCACCTGCCACTGTGCGCGCATTGCCGCGAACCGACCATCCGCCAAACGTCATAGCAGCGACACCTGCTCAGCCGCCCGCCTCCAGCGCGGAGATGTCGCCTTCCGGCAGCCCGAGTTCGCGCGCCTTGAGCAGACGGCGCATGATCTTGCCGCTGCGCGTGCGCGGCAGCGTCGCGCGGAACGCGATCTCCTTCGGCGCCACCGCGGCGCCGAGCCGCCTGCGCGCATGGGCGAGCAGTTCCAGGCGCAGCGCCTCGCTTTCCGCATGGCCCGGCCGCAGCGAGACGAAGGCCTTGACCACCTCGCCGGCCAGCGCGTCGGGCTTGCCGATCACGCCGGCCTCAGCCACCGCGGGATGCTCCATCAGCACGCTCTCCACCTCGAACGGACCGATCAGGTGGCCGGAAGACTTGATGACGTCGTCGTCGCGTCCGACAAACCAGTAGCAGCCGTCCGCATCGCGCGTCGCCAAGTCGCCACTCAGGTAGCAGTCGCCGGCAAAACACCTTGCATACCGGTCGGCCTGCCCGAGATAGCCGCGGAACATCGACGGCCAGCCGACGCGCAGCGCCAGTTCGCCCACCTCGCCCGGCCGTGCGATCTCGTCGATGCCGCCGTCCTCGCGCCGCCGCACCAGCAGGGCGTCGACGCCCGGCAGCGGGCGGCCCATCGAGCCCGGCTTGATGTCCGCCGCTGCAGTATTGGCGATCATGATGCCGCCGGTCTCGGTCTGCCACCAGTTGTCGTGGATCGGCCGGCCGAGTACCTCCAGCCCCCACCAGACTGCTTCCGGGTTGAGCGGCTCGCCGACGCTGGCGACGAAGCGCAGGTCGGGAAAGCGCAGGCCGCGCACCACCTCGTCCCCCGCCTTCATCAGCATGCGGATCGCGGTCGGCGCGGTGTACCAGACGTTCACGCGTTCCTCGCGCAGCAGCCGGTACCAGCGCACGGCGTCGAAGTCCGCCGCGTCGACCACGCTGGTCACGCCATGCAGCAGCGGCGCGACGATGCCGTAGGAGGTGCCCGTCACCCAACCGGGATCGGCGCTGCACCAGAAAACGTCGTCCGCATGCAGGTCGAGCGCGAACCGTGCGGTGGCGTAATGCGCGACGGCGGCGTCATGAACGTGGATCGCGCCCTTCGGCGCGCCGGTGGTGCCGCTGGTGAAATGCAGCAGCGCCATGTCATCGGGCGCGGTGGCGACGGTTTCGAATTCGTCCGCGGCATCGGTCATCAGCCGCGCGAGGTCGCAGGTGCCAGCGCTGTCGCCAGGCGCCTCGCCGTCGTCATAGAGCAGCACGTGCGCGAGGCGCGGCAAGGCGTCGCGGATGCCGGCCACCTTGCGCCTGTAGAGCGAGGCGCCCGTCACGAGCACGCGCGCCTCGCCGAGCGCGAGCCGGGTGCGCACCGGCTCCGGACCGAAGGCCGAGAACAGCGGCGAAACCACGCAGCCGCTCTTCAGTGCACCGAGCGTGGCGACGTACAGCTCCGGCACACGGTCGGCCAGCATGAACACGCGATCGCCCTTGCCGACGCCGAGCGCGCGCAGCACGTTGGCGAAACGGTTGCTCAGGCGGGCAAGATTGCGGTAAGTCAGCTCGCGACGCCCATCGTCGCGGCCGATGAAGCGCAGCGCAACGCGATCCGCCCTCGGCGTCGCGAGATGGCGATCCGTCGCGAGGAAGCCGATATTGGGGCTCGCCCCCGCGCCGACGAGTTCGCTGCGCGCCGCCGCCCACGAAAATGCGGCGTGCGGATCGCCGCCGCGCGCCGCGTCGGGCGGTTTCCGAATGATCGGCGGGCGCATCGTTGCAATCCCCCTCATCATTACGAACTACCGGCCTCAACTCGACCAAAACAGCCGGGTACTATCGACACCCCAATCCGGCGTTCCTTGACGCAACCCCATCAAATGACATGGAAATTCGCATTGTTGATCTCGATGCCAATCTGCAGCGTGGCAAATTGAATCTCAGCGATTCCACCTGCCCCATCAGCGTCGTAATAGAGTGCCCCCGTCGAGTCGTCGTAGATTATCCGGTTACTGGCGGAAGTTGCTTCCGTCCCAATCGAGAATGCCTCGACGGACAACATCCCTTGATCCAGTGCTTCGAATATCGTGGTGTCAAGCTCGATCACATCGGCGAGCTGCAGAAAATCGGATATCTGATCGACGTTCGATGCCCCCAACGCTGTGTCAAAGATGAATACATCGTTGCCATCCCCACCAATCAGCACGTCATTCCCGAGTCCGCCATCGAGTATGTCGTTGCCGAAACCACCATTCAACGCGTTTGCGGCAACATTTCCGACGAGAAAGTTGTCGAGAACATTACCAGTCAGATTCAGCAGATTCCCGCCGGTATCAGTCAAGTCGCCATTTTCAATGTTCGCGCCTAGCGTGATCGTCTGTACCGTCAATCCGCCTAGGCTTACGGCACGGAATCGAATCGTGTCTGTACCCTCATCAACGGTCTCGGAAACAGCATCCTGCAATGAAACAATTCCCGTCGTCGGGTTCCGTATCAAGTCGACCGCATAGATATCCGAACCTTTTCCCCCAATCAAAGTATCTACGCCAGCCCCGCCATCGATTGCGTCGTCCCCTTCCAGTCCGCGGATGATGTTGGCCGCACTGTTGCCGGTGAGCACGTTGGACACGTCGCTGCCAGTCAGGTTGAGCGCAACCGTGCCGCCCAGCGTCCCGTTCTCGACGTTGGCGCCCAGCGCATAGGTCGCCCCGGCCGTGGCCAGCACCACGTTGA
>JAEUNL010000013.1 GCA_016791115.1 Rhodocyclaceae bacterium | reverse complement strand
GATCACGAGCGAGCCGTGGAAGGTGGACATTTACTACGAGAACGACACGCACGTGCGGGGCAAGGACAACACGGGTCACCGGGTGGGGCTGTCGAAATTCCGCAACACGCTGCAGGTCGAAGCGGACAAGAAGCTCAATGCCGGCTGGAGCTTCCACGGCATCCTGCGCGGCACCTGGGACGGGGTCTATCGGCTCAACAAGGACGAATACGGCGAAGATGCCGGCGGGCCGATCACGCTGGAGAGCACCATCAGCCGCAGCGGCGGCATCGTGGCGCAGGTTCCCCATGGCGGAGCGGCCGGCCCGGTGGTCACGCGCGACGTGGCCGCCGGCCCGCCGCTGGGCCTGACCACCAACGCCTTCCTCAACCCGGCGCAGATGCTGGCCATCAACCCCAACGACGGGCTGCGCGTGCTGGGCGACCGCTGGCACGACACCAAGGGGGGCGTGGCCTTCGGCGTGCCGGTGCGCCCGTGCGACCGCGACAAGCGCGGCTGCCGCGACTTCGGCGGCTACGGCGACCAGTCGCTCACCGGACTGGAGTTCCCCGAGTTCAACGACAACCTGGACTTCATCCGCGAAGCCTACGTCAAGAACACCCTGGACCTGGGCGACAACAAGTCGCTGTTCCTCAAGGTGGGCAAGCAGCAGGTGGTGTGGGGCCGCACCGACCTGTTCCGCGTGCTCGACGTGATCAACCCGGTCGACTACTCGCGCAACAACATCTACGACGAACTCGAAGACATCCGCATCCCGCAGTGGATCGTGCAGGCCGAATACCGCATGGGCGGCTCCGACCTGCTGCAGGAGCGCAACCTGCAGCTGGTGTGGAACTTCGACCAGTTCCGCGCCAACAACCTGGGCCAGTGCGGCAGCCCCAACGTGATCCTCGATACCGGCTGCTTCTTCCGCGGCATGGCGAACCTGTGGGACAACGGCGGCACGGTGGCCAACTTCGCCCACCTGCCGGCCGCTGCCGGGGCCGCCATCGGGCTGCCGCCGGACCACTGGCTGGCGACCAACTTCGGGCCGCACCAGATCGGCATCCGTGACGTGAAGCTGCCCAGCTGGGGCCGGGGCATGCAACTGGGCGTGAAATACGAAGGCGTGACGCAAGGCGGACTGGCCTTCTCGCTCAACGCGCTGACCTACCGCTCGCAACTGCCCAGCCTGCGCGCCTTCAACACCGGGGGCATCAACTCGTTCATCGGCGTAGGCGGCAACCCGCCGGGCTTCCCCGGCGTGAGCCACCTGATCGCCTTCGACGTGCACTACCCGCGCGTCAATCTGGTCGGCGGCTCGATGGACTTCCAGATCGATGCGCTCAAGGCGGCGGTGCGCCTGGAAGGGGCGCTGACCGACGGCGAGGAATTCCCCAACACCAGCCGTCCCAAGCTGTACTCGAAGAACAAGGTGTTCCGCTCGGTGATCGGCATCGACCGGCCGACCTTCATCCCGTGGATCAACCCGAACCGCACCACGCTGTTCTCGGGCCAGTTGTTCTACCAGCACATCTTCGACCACGACGACGAGCGCAGCACCTACGGGCCGGTCGGCATCCCCGACTGGAAGGACAACGTGATCGGCACGTTGCTGATCAAGGCCTTCCTGATGAACGACCGGGTCAGTCCGCAACTGATCCTCGCGCGCGACTTCCGGGCGCACGCCTGGGTGGCCTCGCCGCAGCTCGAGTGGAGCTTCACCGACAACCTGAAGCTCACGGTGGGGGCCAACGTGAAGGGCCGCGAAGGCGACAGCCGCTGGAAGTTCGACGACTGCCGGTCGTGCAACCCGTGGCCGCCGTTTACCACCTACAGCGACGACGGGCAGCCGTTCGCGCCGGGCTCGATCGGCCTGGGCGGGCTCGAGCCGCTGGGCCGCTTCCGTGCCGGTCCCATCGGCGCAGCCTGGAAGGAAAACCAGGCCTACGTGACGGTCAAGTACAAGTTCTGAGGATCCACTGATGCACCTACCCCGCGCCGCGACCCGGCGCGGGGCCTCTGGAGGAAAACACGCAATGAAGCACACATTGATTCGCCGTCTGATTCCCGGCCTGCTGGCCAGTGCCTTTGCCGCTACCGGCTTCGCCGCGACCGAAGCCGATATCGAAGGCACCTTCTTCCCCTACAAGAAGGGCTTCCCGAGCTTTGCCGGCCTCACGCCGGGCATGACCATCAACAAGGGCAACGTCGACCAGTTCAAGGACATCCTGGCGGTGGGCACCTACAAGATCATCAAGGAAGGCTACTTCGAGATGAAGGTCGGTCCGACGACCGACTTCACGCTCTCCAACGCCTACGTCGAGGCCACGCGCGCCAACCTGAACAAGGCCAAGCTCGGCCCCAAGACCGGGGATCTCGAAGGCTACGTGGCCGGCCGGCCCTTCCCGGAAGAGCCCAAGGCGGACGATCCGCGCGCCGGCGAGAAGCTCGCCTGGAACTACAAGTACGGCGTGAACTGGGGCGACAACGCCTCGATCAACCCGTTCTACTGGAAGTACCGCAACATGAGCACCGGGCAGGTCGAGCGCACGCTCAAGTTCGAATTCCACTTCCTCAACATCAAGCACCGCGTCAAGGATGCCCCGGTGCCCGAAGTGCTGCCCAACCCGTCGAACCTGTACCGCGCGATCTACGTGAAGGTCAACGAGCCGCAGGACCTGAAGAACACGCAACTGCTGATCCAGCGCTACGCCGATGACCAGAAGCGCGACGATGCCTACCTCTACCTGGGCTTCCAGCGCCGGGTACGCCGCCTGGCCACCGGGCAGACGACCGACGCCTTCCTCGGTGCCGACCTGATGATCGAGGACTTCGAGGGCTACAACGGGCGCGTCTCGGACATGAAGTGGACCTACAAGGGCACCAAGAACGTGCTGCTGCCGATGTGGAACCACAACGATCTGAAGCTTGCTTCCGACATGCCGGCGGAGTCCGACGGCTACAAGTACGTCGATTTCGGGGGGCAGGGCGGCTGCTTCTACCAGGGCAGCTACCAGTTGCGCAAGGTCTATATCCTGGAGGCCGAGCCGGTCGATCCGAACCACCCGGTGAGCCGTCGCACCTTCTACATGGACAGCCAGCTGCAGAACCTGAACGGGGCGATCGAGACCTACGACCGCAAGGGTGAGCTGTGGAAGGTCTGGAGCGTGGGCAAGAGCCACGCCGACCATCACCTGCCGATGAACAAGGGCGCGGGCATCGGCATCGACGATGCCTTCTCGATGGTCGACATCCAGGCCAAGCACTGCACCACCGGCCAGTTCAAGGGACAGGTCGACTTCAAGCAGAATCCCCCCAGCCTCTTCCAGGTCCAGAACCTGCGCGGCGGCGACTGATCCGCCTCGACCCCCCTTCCCAACGTCTGCTTCTCCGGGCCCTCACGGGCCCGGTTCTTTTAGGTGGCTGCCGTAAGCGAAGCGAGGTCGCGCTGCCGCCGGAATTCAGCATCGATCCGCGCCCAGAGCACATCCGGCGCAGACATGAGGTGCGAGGCGCTCCAATCCACGCGTACCGCAATGGCCAGCTCTTCGGGACTCAAGGGTTCGGCACTCGTGATCTGCTGCTCGAGCACGCCAGGATCCGCATCCGATGCATCCTTGCCCTGCGCATGGCGCGCCGAAACGCGCGCGCGCAGGACATCCAGGTCGGCGTGCAGATCGACGATGACGCAGGGAACGCTCAATCGACGCGCCAAGTCGAGAAACAGTTTGCGCTGCCATCTGGCGAGACACGCGGCGTCGACGATGACCGTGTATCCGCATCTGACGACGTGTGCCACAACCTCACTCAGGCGTAGATAGGTCGAGCGTGTCGCGTCGGCACCGTACAAATCGCTGCCAACCTGCCCCCTCGAGTGGTCTCCAGCCGCGAGCCCATGTATGCGTTTGCGCTCGATATCCGAGCGAAGCCGAATTGCGCCAGCGAGATTGCTCAGACGTTCACTCAGATACGATTTGCCGCTGCCGGATAAACCGTGGGTGAGAACGATGGCCGGAGAAGAGGGCTGGGCGTAAGTCTCAGCGAGGCCTAAATAGTTTGCGGCAGTACGCTCTGCATCATTGACGGCATCAGGCATAGCTTGTGCCGCCTTCAAGGTCGCGACCTTCGCGCGGACCATCGCCCGATATGCCATGTAGTAGCGCAGGACTTCCATCCCGGCAAAATCGCCGGTGGTCTCGAGATAACGATTGATCAGCCTCCACGACAGATCGTATCGAGCGCGTGATTGAAGGTCCATCGCAAGAAAGGCAAGTTCGCTCATGACGTCGATCCAGCGCAGATTCGGATCGAACTCGATGCAATCGAAGAACACGGCACTGCCATCGATCCAGGCGATATTCGCAAGGTGAAGGTCGCCATGGCATTCGCGAACGTGACCGTCTGCAAGACGCCGGACAAAAGCGTCGCGGAGGATCGCGTGTTGGTGGGCAACCCACAATGCATGCCTCTCGAGCACGTTTCCATTGGCCGACAGGGCGTAATGACGAGACAGGCATGCCAGGTTGGATTCGGTCGGCTCTTCGATCGCCGGAATCGAGCCCTGGTTACCTACGGGCATCGCGCCGGCAAGGGATCGATGGAAAGCCACCATCGCGTCCGCAGCAGCGTCGATCATGCAGACGTCGAGCCGTCCCAGTTCGAGAAGGCGGTCGAGGGTCGCATTCCGTTCGAAGCGACGCATGCGAACTGCGTACTCCAATGGCGGCCCGGTGCCGCTAACCACTGGCGATTGCGCCGGCCCGGAAATTTCCACGACGTCAAGATAGAGGTTCGGGGCGGTACGCCGATTGAGCCGCAATTCTTCCAGACAGAAATGGCGGCGGGCCGAAAGGGTACGAAAATCGAGAAAACCCAAGTCGACCGCCTTCTTGATCTTGTACGCAAAATGTCCGGCCAGCAGCACGTAGGAGATGTGAGTCTGGAGCAACTCCACAGTATCCGCCGCATGCAGATCTGCAAGGACGCCTTTCAGGTGCTCTACAAGTTCGGTTTGCAGCGTCACGCTGGTTGGTGTTTCGCCGGTGTGCATCGACTCTCCTTGTTCCGATCCGGACGTATCACTGATATCGAATCATGATGCACTCGTTTGGAGGCTTCCGGAGGGCAGGTTAAGATTCACCTTCAACGCCATGTGTACAGTCGTCTCTACAGATACCTCGAATTCCAGCGACCCGGTCAATGCTTGGCGCCGGACAATGCTTCACGTCTTCGGGGCTGCGGTCGAGGTCACGCCACGGGTAGACGACGCATTCCGCGCGACTGCGCGTCTGCACGCTTTAGGACCTATCCAGCTCCTGCAACTCGAAGGCACCCGGTTTTCGATGCGGTGCAGTATGGTTGACAGTACCTCCGATTTGTTCGTAATCGTTCCCCTGCATGGCGCATGCGTGGTTCGCATGGCCCGCAACGAGTTCGTGATGGACTCGCGAGATCTTGTCGTTCTCCCGACATCGGGCGCTGCCGAGTTCGATTTCATCGAGGCGTTCGATTTCGTGGCGGTGGGATTGAACAAGGAACTGGTTCCGTCTGTGCGACGAATAGCAAATGTCGACGGTTTCGTGAGGGTGCCTCGATCGTCCGATGCAGCCGTGCTCGCCGCAGGAATCATAGGCGCCTTCGCCTCCAACCACGACGAGCTGACTGCACGATCAAGCGCAAAGGTGGTCGATGCCATAGTTGATTTGCTGGACGAAGCGGTCAGGCGTTGTCGAGGAGTTCGAAGCAGATCGAATCGGGAATGGTTGCACAGGGAACGTATTACCAGCGTGGTCGAGCGGGAGTTGCGGAATCCGGCGTTGGACATTGCTTTCATTGCGAATAGCGTCGGCCTGTCTCCCCGGCATGTGCACCGCCTGTTTGCTGATGATTCTGTTCCACTCATGCAATGGGTGCTCGAACTGCGGCTCGAGAACTGCTATCGGGAGCTGATGCACGAAGGACCATGTGGAAGGACGATCGGAGAAATTGCCTATTCTTGGGGCTTCAACGATCAGGCACATTTCAGTCGTGCATTTCGCAAACGCTTCGGTACCACACCGAGTGCGCTCCGTTCATCTCCGCCGACAGCGGTCAGTTGAAAGTCCGTGTTGCTGTCGACGTATTCTTTTGGGTGACAAATCGGCAGAGTCATGCTGCGGTGCCGTATCTTTCGGTAGCACATTGTTGCTGACGTTTCGCGGTATCCATCGTGGAATCATGGATTTCTTCTTCGAATTTTGGCGTTTTAAATCAAAAATACGTCGCTGTAAGGCAAGCAGTACCCCCGCATCACAAGTTACTTTCGTATCTATATATGATCGAACGCCGGCCGTTACACGGACGCGATTCGAACACCATAATTACACGGGAGACATCCCGACGATTCCTGCTGACGGCTTGCACCGATGAGCCACAGTCGCGGAGGGTAGTCGGGATCGAGACATAGTGCTGTCGAGCGACCATGGCTGCCGAGCGTACGTATCTTGCGATGCGTCCGGCGGAACCGACCCCAACTGCATGACCCGAAGCCGCGGTGCATCGCCGATTCCACCGGATCACAAGACGTCGAGCTCGCCGGCAACTTTCCGCGCGTGGTCGATGGCGCTTCTCCAGTTACCAAGTCGTCGAATCCGTCGAACTCGCTCGGCGAACACGCAAGAGTTTGCGCGGTGAAGGGCCAACCTCGGTCATTGGCTGCGATCGCCATTGTGGGTGACGGTGAATCGGGTCAAATGGTCGCGCGATTTCGCAGTCTGCACCCAAGAATTATTGAAACAGCATTTTGCCTGGAAGGGGATATCGGATGGAGTTTCGGAACATGAGTCGTTTTCGACGTGCGTTTGCCGCAGGCTCGCTCGCGCTCCTCGGCCTTGTTGGGTCGGCGCAGGCCGAGATTCGCTGGACGTTTCCCGATCCGGCCACGCCGCTCGCGGCCGATACACTGCACGTGCACAACCTGTTCATGACGATCGCCGGAACGATCTTCATTTTGGTTTTTGCGCTGATCATGTATTCCGTGATGGTGCATCGCAAGAGCAAGGGTTACAAGGCGGCAACGTTCACTGCGCCACGGACGGCGAAGCAGGTTGCCCTGACGCTGCTACCGTTTGCAGGCTTGCTCTACATCGACTACGTGGTGTTCGGGATTCCGGCCTATCACGCCGTACTCTCTTATGAGGATTCCAAGACCAACGCCGAAATGGTCGTCAAGGTGACGGGTAGCCAGTGGAAATGGCTTTACGAGTACCCGGCCGAGGACATCAAGTTTGTAAGTCTTCTGACGACGCCAAAGGAGCAGATCCACAACCAGGCACCGAAAGGCGAGCATTACCTGCTCGAGGTCGACAATCCGCTGGTGCTCCCGGTCGGCAAGAAAATTCGCTTCATCACGACGTCTACTGACGTTATCCATAGCTGGTGGGTGCCGGCGTTCGGTGTGAAACGCGATGCAATACCCGGCTTTCTGCGCGAATTCTGGGCGACGATCGAGAAGCCGGGCATCTATCGCGGACAATGTGCCGAGTTGTGTGGCAAGGACCACGGCTTCATGCCGGTCGTGGTGCAGGCCGTGAGCCAGCCAGAGTTCGACAAATGGGTTGCGGACAAGAAGGCTGCCGTGGTTGCTGCTGCCGCGTCCGCCGACAAGGAATGGACCAAGGACGAACTGATGGCCAAGGGCAAGGATGTTTACGAAAAGGTTTGCGCAGCTTGCCACCAGACGAACGGCCAGGGTCTCCCGCCGGCATTTCCTGCACTCGCTGGAAGTGCTATCGTCAAAGGACCGTTCGTCGACAACGATGGGCGGCTGGTCAAGGATGGCCACCTGGATCGCGTGCTGAACGGAAAGACCGGAACGGCGATGCAGGCATTCCGCGAATCCCTTTCGGACGCAGAGCTTGCTGCGGTGGTCACTTACGAGCGGAATTCGTTTGGCAATACGGTCGGCGATTTCGTGCAACCGTCAACCGTCAAGAAATTGCGCTGATTCGGACTTGGATCGAGGACAGGAGAGACACATGAGTACCACTACCGCCGCTGATACCCACGCGGAACACCACGATCATCCGGCCGGATTCTCGCGATGGTTGCTGACGACCAACCACAAGGACATCGGCAACATGTACCTGATATTTGCGTTCGTCATGCTGATGGTCGGCGGCGCGATGATCCTGACGGTACGAGCCGAGTTGTTCACGCCCGGCTTGCAGATCGTGAAGCCCGAGTTGTTCAACCAGTTGATCACGCTGCACGGTCTGATCATGGTGTTTGGTGCTGCGATGCCTGCAGCGACGGGATTGGCCAACTGGATGTTGCCGATGGTCATCGGCGCCCCCGACATGGCCTTGCCGCGATTGAACAATTGGAGCTTCTGGATTCTGCCGCCTGCTGCGGTGATGCTCGTGACGCCATTTGTTCTCGGCCTTGCCGGTATTGGCACAGGTGGAGCGGATACGGGATGGACCATGTATGCGCCGCTCTCGGTGCAGACCGGCTGGGGCATGGACTTCACTATCTTTGCCGTGCATATGCTCGGCATGTCTTCGATCCTGGCCTCGATCAACGTCATCGTGACCATTCTCAACATGCGCGCACCGGGCATGACAATGTTCAAGATGCCACTGTTCGCCTGGGCATTTCTCCTGACTGCGTTCCTGCTGATCTTCATCATGCCGGTGCTGGCAGGCGGGGTCACGATGCTCCTCATGGATCGTCATTTCGAGACGAATTTCTTCAATGCGGCAGGTGGCGGTGACCCGGTCTTGTGGCAGCACATCTTCTGGTTCATGGGGCATCCTGAGGTGTATGTGCTTCTCCTGCCGATTGCGGGGGTGATCCCACATGTCATTTCTGCCTTCGCGCGCAAGCCGAGTTTCGGCTATACGGCGCAGGTTTGGTCGATGATCGCCATTGCTGCACTCTCCATCGTGGTGTGGGCGCATCACATGTTCACGAGCGGCATGTCGACCGGCGCCCAACTGTATTTCATGTACAGCACGATGCTCATCTCGCTTCCGCTTGCGGTGTTGTTCTACTGCTGGATCGCCACTTTCTGGCGCGGATCGATCAGCCTTGAAACGCCGATGCTTTTCGCGCTCGGTTTCATCGTGTTCTTCGGCTGGGGCGGACTGACAGGGCTGGTGCTGGCGGATGCAGCTGCTGACGCGCAGTACCACAATGCCTACTTCCTTGTTGCCCACTTCCACTATGCGCTCTATCCGACGACGGTAATGGGCGCCATGGCCGGCGTTTATTACTGGTTGCCGAAATGGACCGGGCACATGTACGACGAGCGTTTGGGCAAGCTGCATTTCATCCTGGTTGCGATCGGGATGAACCTGACTTTTCTGCCCCAGTTCCTGCTCGGGCTCGCGGGAATGCCGCGCCGCATTCCGGATTACGCTCTGCAGTTTGCCGATCTCAATATGGCCTCGAGCATTGGTGCCTTCATTCTTGGCATCTCACACCTGCTGTTCATCTACGTGGTCATCAAGTGTGTGCGTGGTGGCCAAAAGGCGGAGGCGCGCGCTTGGGAAGGGGCAGATGGACTCGAATGGACGGTCCCGTCTCCGGCCCCGTACCACACGTTCGAAACCCAGCCGGTCGTGAAGTGAGGCAGTTCGGACAGGGGGTCGGTGGGATGATGGATCGTAAGGCCGGAAACGGTGGATGCCCGCCCATCGCTGAAGGTGGCAAGATCAGCAATGCCAACCTGGCATTGCTGATCGGCCTGATCTCCGCGGCGGTATTCGTAGTTTCTCTGTTCAAGTTTCGACCGTTTTGAGCGCCGCCTGATGAGGGACCAAGCAGATTCCGCAAGAAGCAACCGCAGGACGGCGCGCCGCCTCGCTGCCATCGCGGTTGTCGCCTTCGGATTCGGGTTCGCGCTGGTTCCTTTATACGATGTCATCTGTCGCGTTGCAGGGGTAGGAGGCAGACCTGCTCCAACGCAGGCCGATGCTGCATCGGTGCCGAAGTCCGTCGATCGTTCGCGCCGGGTGAAGGTGGAACTGATGGCGACGGCGATGCCCGGTGCCAGCTGGGATTTTCGCCCAGAGCGTCATCAGGTCGAGGTTTATCCGGGGGAAGTCGTGACAATGAACTACATCGTCAAGAACCCGACCAACGTATCCATCATCGGGCAGGCGGTGCCGAGTGTAAGCCCGCCTTCAGCTGCCGAGCACTTGAAGAAGCTCGATTGTTTCTGCTTTCGAAAGCAGGAGATCGGGGCCGGCGAGACACGCAGAATGCCGGTCACGTTTTTCGTGAGTCCCGAGATTTCTGATCGCGACAATTCGATTACGTTGTCCTATAGTTTCTTTCCGCTCAACAAGGCGCTTCAGGCCAATTGAGCAGATAGTCAGAACCCGATTCAATCCGACAAAACACGCGCCTTCCAATAGAATTACAAGGAGACTTCCGTATGGCCCACGCGCAGCAGCACTATTACGTTCCTCACGCGAGCCGCTACTCGGTACTGTTGTCGGTCGGTATTTTCCTGCTGGCGTTTGGTTTCATTCTGAAGCTGAATTCGATCTCCGCCGGTCTTTTCAGCATGCTGGGCGGCGTCGCCGCGATCGTTTTCGTACTCTTTGGCTGGTTCGGTGCCGTGATCGGCGAGAATGCCTCGGGCAAGTATCAAATCTGGGAGGACCGGTCATTCCGCCTCGGCATGATCTGGTTCATTTTTTCCGAAGTCATGTTCTTCGCAGCCTTCTTCGGCGTGCTCTTCTATTATCGGGTCATATCGGTGCCCGAATTGGCTTCGTTCGATCCGCAGTTCACGCCCTATCCTGGCTTCACCGCCGATTGGCCTTCCAGCGGGCCGAAGGGACCGGCATTCCAGCCCATGGCCGCGTGGGGCATTCCCGCGATCAATACGCTGATCCTGCTGACGTCTGGCGCCACATTGACTTGGGCACACTGGGGGCTGTTTGCAAACAAGCAAAAGCAACTCGTCCTTGGGCTTGCGCTCACGATTGCGCTTGGCCTGATCTTCCTTTTCCTGCAAGCACACGAATATCAAGAGGCATACACCAAGCTCGGACTGACGCTTAAGGCGGGAGTCTATGGTGGCACGTTTTTCATCCTAACCGGGTTTCACGGACTCCATGTCACCCTTGGGACGATCATGCTGATCGTGGTGTTTCTGCGTTCGATGAAGGGCCACTTCAGTGCAGATCGCCACTTTGCGTTTTCTGCAGTCGCCTGGTATTGGCATTTTGTCGATGTCGTGTGGCTGCTCCTTTTCGTGTTCGTTTATTGGCTCTGAACAACGCAGACGATCCGGCGGCATTGCAGCGGCGCTTTGTGTTGCAATGCCGTCTGACGAACGAGGGTTGGGTTGAGACAGAATTGATGCCTCCCTTGCTTCGACCCGAGCAGCAAGAAGTGTCATGCGTCTGAAGATCGGTGTAATCGAGTCGATCGCCGCAGCATGTGTGGTCGCCCTATTCGTCCATCTGGGAAATTGGCAGGGTGGAAAGGCGGCCCGCCAGCTCGAACTCCAAGCGCAACTCGACCACCGCTCGCACGATTCTCTCCTTTCTGTCGCTTCGGCGGCGCTCGATCCGGTGACCGACGAGTTTCGCGCAGCCACGGTACGAGGGCTATATTTGCCCGAGTTCCAGGTTCTGCTCGACAACCAGGTTATGGGTGACCGTGCCGGCTACCATGTCCTTACGCCTTTGCGCATAGACGGTACAAGCGACCTGATCGTGGTCAACCGGGGCTGGGTGCCGGCTTCACCAAGCCGTGACAACCTTCCGGTGCTGCCGGCGCCGCCGGGCCGGGTAGAGATTCGTGGTGAGCTGGTGACGCCGCCTAAGCCACGCTACCTTGCGACTGCACCCGTGCAGGAGGGCGGTCAGCCATGGCCGATGCTCTGGCAAGCCGTGGAGGTCAGGGAACTCGAGAGCCGCCTCAAGCAGCGCGTGGCGCCCCTTTTCATTCAACTCGACCGAGATGCGCCTGGTGGCTTCGAGCGCCAATGGGCCCGTCTGGACAGCCGTGTGGGGATGCACCTGAGCTACGCATATCAGTGGTACGGGCTTGCGGTTCTGGTCGCCGTCATCTATGCCTTGTCCACGATCAGGCGAAATCGCCGTTCTACGGAAACAGCCGGCCCCGAACCGTAACGCCCGCGAGGCAGAAGCCACAGATCTCCGTCACGAGGCTCTCCTTGTCTTCGATTCGACGCGCGCTTGGAGCCAGAGGTCCAACTAGGGCTTCCGTGAAAGCGCCGACAATGCAAGCCGCGGCAATGTCCACGTTCAGGTCTGCGAATTCGCCAGCTTCCACCCCTTCCTGCAACAGCGCTCGAACCAGCTTGCCAAAACTCCGCCGGTACCGGATGCGTGCCCGATCGACCAAAGGGTCGGCAGGTTCTGCGATGAACGAATAGGCGAGCCGCGGGCCTGCCAAAGCGCGCCGGACGAAGGTTTCAACGGTCGCGGACAGACGCTGCCCACAGGATCTGCCGTCGGCTGCAGATGCTGTGCGGAGAACCTCGAGTTCCTGGCGCACTGCGTCGCCGAGAACCCGAACAAAAAGGGCCGATTTCGATGGAAAGTAGCGATAAACAGAACCGGTCGAAATGCCAGCCTCTTGGGCGATGGCCGTCACCGGGGCGCCACGGTATCCGCCTCGCGCCAGCAGGGTGCGGGCAGCTTCGATGATCCGCACTCGATTTCGGGAGAGTCGCAGAGCCATCTGCCTCGATCGCCGGTAGGCCATGCGAAGGGTCCCACAAAGAAATGAATCATTATTCACTCTTTGCACGCAGTGGTCTACACTGTGAGTGGCGGCCGTTGCGAAGCCGATGTGCCGTATTGACGATGTCTTCGGGGGAGCCATTCATGGCGCTGGTCAGCCTGGATTTCGGATTGGGGGATGAGATCGACATGCTGCGCAACAGTGTGTCGGCGTTCGCTCGCGACGAGATCGCACCGCTTGCGGGAGACGTCGATCGCAACGATGCGTTTCCAATGCATCTCTGGCGCCGGCTCGGTGACCTCGGCTTGCTCGGCATCACGGTGGATGAAGCCTACGGGGGTGCGGGAATGGGATACTTGGCGCACATTGTGGCGATGGAGGAAATCTCGCGGGCAAGTGCTTCGATCGCGCTCTCCTATGGCGCGCACTCCAATCTTTGCGTCAATCAGATATACCGGAATGGCGACGGGCTCCAGCGTTCACGTTTCCTGCCGCGGCTCATTTCGGGAGAGCACGTCGGCGCGCTTGCGATGTCCGAACCCGGTGCCGGCTCCGACGTGATGTCGATGCGCCTGCGCGCGGAACGTCGGGGAGATCGCTATGTACTCAATGGCGGAAAGATGTGGATCACCAATGGCCCCGATGCCGACGTGCTGGTCGTATATGCCAGAACCGACCCGGATGCAGGCGCGCGTGGCATCACCGCGTTCATCGTCGAGAAGTCATTCAAGGGGTTTTCCGTCGCCCAGAAACTGGACAAGCTCGGCATGCGCGGATCTCATACCGGCGAACTGGTATTCGAGGATTGCGAGGTGCCGGAGGAGAACGTGCTCGGCGGGATCGGCAATGGTGCCCGCGTGTTGATGAGCGGTCTCGATTTCGAACGCGCCGTTCTTTCAGGCGGACCGCTCGGCATCATGGCTGCATGCCTCGATGTCGTGCTGCCATACGTCCATGAACGGCAACAGTTCGGGCAGGCCATCGGCGAGTTTCAGCTCGTGCAGGCCAAGCTGGCCGATATGTACACCACGTTCTCCGCCTGCCGGTCCTACGTTTATGCTGTCGCGCGCAATTGCGACAATCGAAGCGCTGACCCTCGAAGCCGTCGCAAGGATGCGGCCGGCGCGATCCTCTACGCCGCGGAGAAAGCAACGTGGATGGCGGGTGAAGCAATCCAATGTCTGGGTGGAAACGGGTATGTCAACGACTACCCGACGGGCCGGCTATGGCGCGATGCCAAGCTCTATGAAATCGGTGCCGGCACGAGCGAGATTCGTCGCATGCTGATCGGACGGGAGCTGTTCGCCGAGACTGCCTGACATGAGTGTTATCAAGTCGAAAGTTGACACGCGTGATGCCGAGTTCGTCGCTAATGCAAAGGCAATGCGCGCGGCAGTCGACGGTCTGCGTTTGAAGGTCGCGCGCGCTGCAATGGGTGGAGGCGAAGCAGCGCGCGCGCGCCATAGCGCGCGCGGCAAGCTGCTTCCGCGCGAGCGCATCGAGCGCCTGATCGATTCGGGCTCGTCGTTCCTCGAAATCGGCCAGCTCGCGGCTTGGGGCATGTACGGAGGCGATGCTCCGGGAGCGGGGATGATTGCCGGAGTGGCGCAGGTCGAAGGTAACGCCTGCATGCTGGTTGCAAACGACGCAACGGTCAAGGGCGGAACCTACTACCCGATGACGGTGAAGAAGCATCTGCGCGCGCAGGAGATCGCGGCGCAGAACCGGCTGCCATGCATCTATCTCGTCGATTCCGGCGGCGCATTCCTTCCCATGCAGGACGAAGTATTTCCGGACCGAGAACACTTCGGGCGAATATTCTTCAACCAGGCCAATCTCTCCGCGCAGGGGATCCCGCAGATCGCGGTCGTGATGGGATCGTGCACTGCCGGCGGCGCCTATGTGCCGGCAATGTCCGACGAGGCCATCATCGTGCGCAATCAGGGCACCATCTTTCTCGGCGGCCCCCCGCTCGTGAAGGCGGCGACCGGCGAGGTGGTCAGCGCCGAAGATCTCGGCGGGGGCGATGTGCATACCCGCGTCTCGGGTGTGGCAGACCACCTTGCCGAGAACGACGCGCACGCCTTGTACCTCGCGCGGCGCATCGTTGCCAACCTGAACCATCCCGCGCCATGCAGGCAACTCGACGCCAATGCGGAAGCGCCTGCCTTCGACCCCGAGGAGATCTACGGCATTGTGCCGACCGATACGCGCAAACCCTACGATGTGCGAGAAGTCATTGCGCGTATTTTCGACGCTTCGCGCTTCGACGAATTCAAGGCGCGCTTCGGCGCGACACTGGTATGCGGATTCTCGCAACTGTACGGTTGCCCAGTCGGCATCCTTGCCAACAGCGGCATCCTGTTTGGGGAGTCGGCACAGAAAGGCGCGCATTTCATCGAACTGTGCGGGCAGCGCGGCATTCCGCTGCTGTTCCTGCAGAACATCACCGGCTTCATGGTCGGGCGCAAGGTAGAGAACGCAGGCATCGCCAAGGACGGGGCGAAACTGGTGACTGCAGTATCCACCGTGCAAGTGCCAAAAGTCACGATGATCATCGGCGGCTCGTTCGGCGCTGGCAATTACGGCATGTGCGGGCGCGCCTTCGGACCGCGTTTCCTCTGGATGTGGCCGAATGCGCGGATCTCAGTCATGGGCGGGGAACAGGCGGCAAGCGTGCTCGCGACCGTAAAACGCGACGGTATCGAAGCCGCAGGAGGCGTCTGGAGCGCGGACGAGGAGACAGCGTTCAAGGCGCCCATACGGCGCCAGTACGACGAACAGGGGCATCCTTACTACGCGACAGCACGGCTGTGGGACGACGGCGTGATCGACCCCGCCCAGAGCCGTCGCGTGCTCGGACTGTCTCTCGCCGCCGCACTCAACGCGCCGATCGGGCCGACCACGTTCGGCGTCTTCCGCATGTAGCCGGCGAAGCCCATGTTCGAACGGATACTGGTCGCCAACCGCGGCGAGATCGCCTGCCGCATCATGCGGACCGCACGCCGGCTCGGCGTGGGGACGGTGGGCGTTTTTTCGGATGCAGATGAAGGCGCACGCCATGTACGCATGGCGAATCAGGCGCTGCGCATTGGCCCCCCGCCAGCACGCGAAAGCTACCTCTCCATCGATTCCATCATCGACGCCGCAAGACGCAGTGGTGCGCAGGCGATCCATCCAGGATACGGATTCCTCTCCGAGAGCGCAGCCTTCGCACAGGCCTGCGAAGCAGCCGGCCTTGTCTTCATCGGTCCGCCGGCCGATGCAATCCGCCGCATGGGATCGAAGAGCCAAGCAAAATCGCTGATGCAGGCCGCCGGCGTACCGCTCGTGCCTGGCTACCATGGGGACGAGCAGTCGCCGCACATGTTGCGCGCGCAAGCCGCGCGCATTGGCTATCCGCTGCTGATCAAGGCCACGGCTGGCGGGGGCGGCAAAGGCATGCGCGTCGTCGCAGATGACGATGGGTTCGACGACGCGATCCTGGCATGCAGGCGCGAGGCGCAGGCCGCGTTCGGCGACGACCGCGTGCTGCTGGAGCGCTATCTAGTGCGCCCGCGGCACATTGAGATACAGATATTCGCCGACAGGCACGGCAACATCGTCCACCTGTTCGAGCGCGATTGCTCGGTGCAGCGGCGACACCAGAAGGTGCTCGAAGAAGCGCCCGCGCCCGGCTTGACGCCGGAGCGGCGGGAATCCATGGGGCAGGCGGCCATCGCGGCTGCGCGGGCAGTCGGCTACGTCGGTGCCGGCACGGTGGAGTTCATCGTCGACCGCGCAGGCGACTTTCACTTCATGGAGATGAACACTCGCTTGCAGGTCGAACACCCGGTCACCGAAATGATCACAGGCCTCGATCTGGTTGAATGGCAATTGCGCGTCGCCGCAGGCGAGCAGTTGCCACTGACCCAGGAACGGCTAGGCATCCATGGGCACGCGCTGGAAGCGCGCATCTACGCTGAGGACCCGGAGCGTTCCTTTCTGCCATCCACGGGCCGCTTGATCCACCTCGAGCAACCCGTCGAGTCGACTCACGTGCGCATCGACAGCGGCGTGGAGCAGGGCGACGAGATCGCCCCGTATTACGACCCGATGCTCGCCAAGGTCATCGTGTGGGACGTCGATCGCGCTCGCGCTCTGAGCCGCATGCAGCAGGCCCTGAGGCAGTATCGCGTGGTCGGTGTGGCAAACAATATCGGATTCCTTTCGCGGCTGGTGGCATGCCCCGCATTCCAATCCGCGGATCTCGACACCGAAATCATCGAACGCGAGTACGCATTTCTCTTTTCGCTTCCGGGTGAAGCCCCGCATGACGCAGTCCTGATAGCAGCGCTGGCAAGCCTGCTGCGCGAGTCGAACACGTCTGCGGCTGCAAGATGTGCAGTCAGCACGCGTTCGCTGTGGGATGTACGCGATGGTTGGCGACTCAATGCATCAGCGCGTCGCGAGCTGGTGTTCCGGTGCGGCGACCGAATCCGCGTGGTTCACGCCAGCTATCGGACCCGCGGCTTCCGGCTGGAGCTCGATGGACAAGCTTGCGATGCGCACGCCGAACTCGTCGGCGGCGCCAATCTTCGCGCCGATCTCGGCGGTCGCCGGCTCGATGCAACGGTCGTCGTGGCCGGCGAGCGCCGTCACGTGTTCGTCGACGGGCAACACTGGCAACTTGTTCGCGTCGATCCGCTCGAAAGCATCGCGGATATCGCGGTAGCCGAAGGCGGGCTGGTTTCGCCGATGCCGGGCCGGGTCGTCGAACTACGCGTCGCGCCCGGCGAGCCCGTGGAGCAGGGCACTGCACTCATGGTGATCGAGGCAATGAAGATGGAGCATGTGATCCACGCTCCATCGGCCGGCATTGTGCGTGCTTTTCGGTTCTCGCCCGGGGAACAGGTGGCGGATGGCGATGATCTGGTCGACTTCGAGCCGGTCGTGCGTAGTGGTGACGCAGGGAGCTAATGCGGACATTCGATCGCGGCTGCCTTGACGCGCAGGCGCCTCAATCGTTTCCGGCGATGGTGATTCGTTCTCCGATACCCAGTTCGAGGCGCGCCGACGCGCTGCCCAACGGCAGCGCGATCTCCGCGAGTCCGATGCTGTTCTCGTACCAGAATGGGGTGTCGATGGGCGCATCGGCGAAGGTATGCGCCCATTCGATGGTGTGCCCGCCGGCGCGCAAACTGGTCGCCGGGGAGATCGATGCGGCACGCAGGCCGGTGATGACGTTGCCGTAGTGATCGATATAGATTACCTCGCCCAGATCGCCGCCACCGAATTCCACTGCAAGCCGCTCGGCTGGGGCGAGCTTGTCGTCCGGATGATGCCCGCCGGCCAGCAAGGCCGCGATCGGCGCGAACAGGTCGCGACCATGGAACGAATTCGACATGCCGTTCGGGCGCCACACGATGCGCTCGACGCGCGGTTTGCCGGCGCGAGCGGCGATCACCGAAAGTAGCCCGTTGTCGGGGCCGACGAACCAGCGTCCCTCCGCTTCCAGCGCCACGGCCGGGCGGTCGCTGCCTACGCCGGGGTCGATCACGGCGACGAATACGCTGCGCGTCGGAAACTGCGGCGCCAGTGCAGCCAGCAGGTGCGCCCCCGCGCGCGCATTGAAGTTCGGCACACCGTGCAGCATATCGAGTATTGGCGTGCCGGCCGGTGCGTCGCGCAGGAGCACGGCCTTCATCTGGGCGACATAAATGTCGCTCGCACCGAAGTCTGTAAACAATGCGATCATGGTGATCTGTTCCGAGAGGATCCATGAATTCTAGGCTCCGTGCGGCCGATTGCGGAAGAGGATATCGAACCTCGCATCGCAGCCGGTAGCGCTGGCCGACGCGGGACGCTGCGGGTATTCCCCCACATTCAGACGTTGCCGCAACGTCTTGCTGGCACTAGACTAGTTACAGGTTTGCCTTTTGCCAGTCGCGCGGAGAGTGCGTGCGGCCACCCATTACAGACGGGTTTTTGTGTGAGGAGGGAGAAGTCGATGAAGAGCGTGGCGCAACTTCTGCGGGAGAAGCCGGTACAACAAGTATTCACGATCTCGCCGCAGGCGACGGTGCTCGAAGCAGCGAAGTTGATGCGTGAGAAGAACATCGGTGCGCTGCTGGTTACCAACGCCGACGATATCGTGGGCATCGTGAGCGAGCGCGACTTCGCGCGCAAGCTGTTCGGTGCCGGGAAGGCGGCGGAGCAGACACGTATTTCAGAGGTGATGAGTTCGCCGGTCAAATACGTCCATGCCTCGCAAAGCAACGAAGAATGCATGGCGCTGATGACTGACGGGCGTCTGCGCCATTTGCCGGTGCTCGATAACGGCAAACTGATCGGTGTAATCTCGATCGGCGACTTGGTTAAGGACGTCATTTGCGAGCAGCAGTTCATTATTTCCCAACTGGAAAACTATATCCACGGCTAGGCAATGACCCGCGCGGGCGTCGCCTCCGCCCGCGCGTATCGATCAATGAAAATCCCGGCTGTGGGTGGCGAGTCGCCCCAGCAGGTGGCTCACATCCACCAGTCGCTTGGCGATCAGGTGTACCACCCGGCCTTCGCGCTGCACCTGCCCATACACCCCCATCAGCCTGCTGGCCAGTAGTTCGCGCCGCTGCCGTTCCACCAGATCGGCATGCACGATGACGTTGGTCGTGCCGGTTTCATCTTCCATGGTCACAAACACTACGCCGCTCGCCGTGCCAGGGCGCTGGCGGCAGGTCACCACGCCGGCGGCGCGCGCCAGCTTGCGGTGCGGTGCTTCGTTGATTTCCTGCGAGGTTTCGAAGCGCATGCGGGCCAGGTGCCGGCGCAATAACGCCAGCGGGTGGCGGCCGAGCGTGAAGCCCATCGCGCGATAGTCGGCCACCAGATTCTCGCCTTCGGAAGGTGCGGTCAGTTCGAGCGCGCTGTCGGCAATCTGGCTGGCGTGCAGCAGAGACGGCGGCGGTTGGCTGCCGGCCGCCAGCCAGAGCGCATGATGGCGGTGCCCGGCGAGCGCTGCGAGCGCGCCGGCGCTGGCGAGCAGGCGCATCTCTCGTGCATCGAGGGTCGCGCGCCGCGCCAAATCCTCTATGCCGTCAAACGGACGCACCGCGCGCGCGGCGACGATGCGCTGCGTGGCAGGTTCGCCAAGGCCGTCGACCATGCTCAGGCCGAGGCGGGCGGAGGCAGAAGGGCCGGGCGCAACGCCGGAGCCGGTAGCGGCCTCCAGAACGCATCCCCGGCCAGACACCATCACATCGACCGGCAGCACCGTCACGCCGTGACGCCGCGCGTCCTGGATCAGTTGTGCCGGTGCGTAGAAGCCCATCGGCAGCGAATTGAGCAGGCCGCACAGAAAGGCCGCCGGATGATGGTGCTTGAGCCAAGCCGAAACGTAGACCAGCAGCGCGAAGCTTGCCGCATGCGATTCGGGAAAGCCGTATTCGCCGAAGCCGAGGATCTGTTGGAAGATCTGGCGTGCGAACGCCTCGTCGTAGCCGCGTGCACGCATGCCGTCGACCAGCTTCATCTCGAACGGCTCCAGGCCGCCCTTGCGTCGCCAGGCGGCCATCGCGCGGCGCAGCCTGTCGGCCTCGCCGGGCGTGAAGCCGGCGGCGACGATCGACAGCTGCATCACCTGTTCCTGGAAGATCGGCACGCCGAGCGTGCGTTCGAGCACACCCTCGACTTCGGGCGACGGATAGCTGACCGGTTCGACCTTCTGCCGCCGCCGCAGGTAGGGATGCACCATGCCGCCCTGGATCGGGCCGGGACGCACGATCGCCACCTCGATCACCAGATCGTAATAGCGGCGCGGCTGCAGGCGCGGCAGCATCGTCATCTGCGCGCGCGATTCCACCTGAAACACGCCGACCGAATCGCCGCGGCAGAGCATCTCGTAGACCGCCGGGTCTTCCGGCGGTATGTCGGAGACGGTGAGCCGTGCCGCGCCCCTTTCGTTACCTGTGCTATCTGTGCTACCTGCGCCGTTTGCACCGCCGGCATGCACGCCCGGCGTGTCGCGCCAGGCATTCACGCAATCGAGCGTCTTGCGGATCGCCGTCAGCATGCCTAGCGCGAGCACGTCGATCTTGAGCAGGCCGAGCGCGTCGAGGTCGTCCTTGTCCCACTCGATCACCGTGCGCTCGGCCATCGCGGCGTTCTCGATCGGCACCAGCCGCGACAGTTTGCCGCGCGCGATGACGAAACCGCCGGTGTGCTGCGACAGGTGGCGCGGAAAGCCGATCAGCGTGCGCGTGAGTTCCAGCATCAACGCCACGCGCGGGCTCTCCGGGTTGAAGCCAGCCTCCTGCAGCCGCTCGGGCAGATTTACGTCGCGGTCCCACCAAGCGAGGTTGCGCGTGAGCTGGTTGAGGCGGTCGCTGTCGAAACCGAGCGCGCGGCCGATGTCGCGCAGCGCGCTCTTCGGCCGGTAGGTGATCAGCGCGGCCGCGAGCGCGGCGCGCTCGCGGCCATACTTCGCATAGATGTACTGGATGACTTCCTCGCGCCGCTCGTGCTCGAAATCCACGTCGATGTCCGGCGGCTCGTTGCGCTCCTTCGAGATGAATCGCTCGAACAGCATGCTCATGCGCGAAGGATCGACCTCGGTGATGCCAAGGCAGTAGCACACCGCTGAATTGGCCGCCGAGCCGCGCCCCTGGCAGAGGATATTGTGCGCGCGCGCCCATGCGACGATGTCATGCACGGTGAGGAAGTAGGGCTCGTAGGCAAGCTCGGCAATCAGCGCGAGTTCGTGCTCGACCAGCGTCCGTGCTTGGTCGACCTCCGGAGCGTGCTGGCCGAGGATCGGCCCCATGTGGTGAAGTTCACCTTGATCGCACTCGCCCGGTGAGGCGAGGGGGGCGAGCGGCGTGCCGAAACGGCGGTAGAAGCCTTTCGTCGTCAGCCGCCGCAGCCAGCTTGTCGGCGTTTCGCCGGACGGTACCAGCTCCTCCGGATATTCGTAGCGCAGTTCGTCGAGCGAGAACCTGCAGCGCTCAGCCACGCGCAGGGTTTCGTCGAGCAACTCGCACGGGTAGAGCTTCGCAAGTACCGCACGCGAACGCAGGTGGCGCTCGCCGTTGCGGAACAGCTCGCGGCCGGCTTCGTCGAGCGTGGTGCGCAGGCGCGTGGCGGTCAGTACATCCTGCAGGCGACGGCGGGTGCGCACGTGCATGTGCACATCGCCGCTCGCCAGAATCGGGAGACCGGTGGCGCATGCAACGCCTTGCAACGCCGCCAGCCAGGCCGCGTCGTCAGCATCACGATGCAGTTCCACCGCCAGCCAGGCACGGCTGGCAAAACGCACCGCCAGCCAGTTCGCGTCGGCAAGCAGATCGGCCATTGCCTGCGGCGCCTGCACGCGGCTGGCAGCGCGGCACGGAACCAGCAATGCAAGACAGTCGTCAAGTCCCCCTGCGTCGAGATCGGCACGCGTCAGGCGGTAGCAGCCCTTGACGGCATTGCGTCGCCCGAACGTGATCAGCTCGGCCAGATCGCCGTAGCCGTTGCGGTTGGTCGGCAGCAGAACCAGCTTCAAATCAGGCGTGCCGTCAGCTCGTGCGAGTTGCAACTCGCTGCCGACGATCAGCGGCAACCCAGCCTGGCGCGCCGCGAGATGGGCGCGGACCGCGCCAGCCAGCGAACACTCGTCGGTGATCGCCAGCGCCTGGTAGCCTGCCTGCGCGGCACGTTCGACCAGTTCCTCCGGATGCGAAGCGCCGCGCAGGAAACTGAAATTCGACAGGCAATGCAGCTCGGCGTAGGCAGGCAACATGGCAGACACGTGCAAGCCGGATACTGTACAAAAAATCAGATCATCACGTCAATCTGGCGCGACCAACCGATATTTCGGTGTTCAATTAACGGAGAGTTTCATGGGGTGTCGTTCGAGAATTTGTCGAAGTCTTGCGGTTTGTAATATGATTTTAATCAATTAAATGAAGATATTATGTTTAATGTTTTATTGATTCTGATAACGGGAATTTTCAGCACATCGCAAAATACCCCGATGAAATTCTTAACCCCCTCAAGTTAGGATTCGCTACTCAACGTATCGCTTTCGCCGCTCGCGCCGACGCGGATGCGTTCTCTGGATCACGACGCCTTTGACGTCCTGCAACGATAGGATTTCGACCTGCTTGTATCGCGAATTTTCGGGCGCCAGTGCCCAACGGTCACCGCACCGGTCTAGTCGGCGCAAGACCCAATCCTGTTCGATGCGGGCAATCACAAAGGCGCCGCTAGCCGCCATTCCGCCCGGCTCTACCACCACGATGTCGCCTTCGATGAACTCTGGCGACATCGAGTCGCCCAGAACCATCAACGCAAAAGGTTCGTCGCTACCACAGGACGGTTGCGATTCCGGATCCGCAGGATGTAACGAGATGGTGTGTGATTTCATGACGGCTCACGTGTGATGGTTGCGAAACCATTCGCGGAAACGCCGCTGGTTTGAACCACCACGTCATCGTTGAGGGAAATCCGAAAAGGCAGCACCGCGATCGGATCATGCACCAGGCGCCTCATTGCAGCTATCGCCAACATGGAGTACTCGCTGGAGAACGAGGCTGGATGCGAGTTCGAGCGATTACCCACAAGGGCTAGACGGGAATTACCCATGGCGGTAATAGACGCTTTTGGCCGGCCCCGCGCCTAATAGTGCTCGAAATCGGCGTTTGCCGCCGGTGTAACCTTGCGCGCCGCTGTTCAAATTTATAACTTGGGAGATCACCCGATGGATTTCGACAAGGAACTCGATGCACGCGGACTATCCTGTCCGTTACCGATCGTGAAGACCAAGAAATCGCTCAACGACATGACAGCCGGGCAGGTACTCAAGGTCGTCGCGACCGATTCCGGCTCGATAAAAGACATGCAGGCCTTCGCCAACCAGACTGGCAATCCGCTCATCTCATCCGAGACACAAGGCGCCGAATACGTGTTCTACCTGCGCAAGGGATAGGCCAAAACCGCCGGGATGTCGGCCGCGCAACGCGCGCACCACCATCTGGCAGGAAACATCGATTACGACTAGAGGTCCGCACGCGACGGACCGGAACCAGGAGACATCGTGGAAACGAAACGGATGGCCATCATCGCCACCAAGGGCACGCTGGACATGGCCTACCCTCCCTTCATCCTCGCTTCGACAGCGGCGGCGCTCGGGTATGAGGTGCAGGTGTTCTTTACTTTCTACGGTCTGCAATTGCTGCGCAAGGATCTCTCGGACGTAAAAATCAGCCCGCTGGCGAACCCCGCGATGCCGATGCCGGTGCCGATGCCCGTGTTCGTACAAATGCTGCCGGGTATGGAAACCATGGCGACGATGATGATGAAGAACAAGATCAAATCGAAGGGCGTCGCGTCGCTTGAAGAGCTTCGCGACCTCTGTCTCGAGGCCGACGTAAAGTTCATCGCCTGCCAGATGACCGTCGATTTGTTCGATTTCGACAAGGACGACTTCATCGGCAATGTCGAATTCGGTGGCGCATCGACTTTCATGGAATTTGCCGGCAAGACGGACATCTGTCTGTTCATTTGACCGTATCCCCGGGCACTGACGTAACTCGTACGCAGCCCATCACCCGAATCCATTCACCCTCAGGAGTCACGCATGAGACCTCGCACGTCCCTGATCGCCCGTTCGCTCCTAGGGGCGGCCTTTTTGTCGCCATTCGCTGTGCATGCGACAAACGGCTATTTCGCGCACGGTTATGGCATGAAGAGCAAGGGAATGGCGGGTGCTGCCGTTTCCCAAGCTCAGGATGCCTTTGGCGGCGCGAACAATCCGGCCAGCATGGTCTGGGCAGGATCGCGCATCGACATGGGCGTCGACTGGTTTAGCCCCCAGCGCAAGGCGAGCCGCACCGGCAGCATGGGTGGCGCGTTCGATTTTGAGACGAAGAGCAGCAGGAGCGACTTTGCAATCCCGGAGTTCGGCTACAACTCCATGATCTCCGACTCGATGTCGCTCGGCATTACCGTATATGGCAACGGGGGAATGAACACGGACTACGACGGAGGCGTGGCGAGCTGTGGCTTCCCCGGACGACCGGCGAATGCCTTGTGCGGTCGTCGTGGACTCGGCGTCGACCTAATGCAGCTCATCATCGCACCCACGGTGGCCTGGAAGTTCCATCCGTCGCATTCTGTGGGCATTGCCCCTTTGTTCGGTTATCAGCGCTTCAAGGCCAAGGGCTTGCAGGCGTTCGACAATGCACCCGGCTTTCCGCCTTTCACCGGCAGCCCGGGCAACGTCACGAATCGGGGCAACGAGAATTCGACCGGTTGGGGCGTGCGCGTCGGCTACATGGGCAAGATCAGCGACATGATCACCGTTGGTGCAAGCTATGCGTCCAAGATGCGCATGAGCGACTTGGACAAATACAGAGGCTTGTTTGCCCAAGGCGGCGGATTTGACATTCCGGAACACTACGCCTTGGGCGTCACGCTGCAACCGGCGCCTGCCCTTCAGGTATCGGCTGATTACGAGAAGATCAAGTACAGCGGAGTGCGATCGGTCCATAATCCAAGCAGCAACCAGGCGCCACTTGGCGCCGGCAACGGGCCGGGATTCGGCTGGCAGGATGTGGACGTTTTCAAGCTCGGTGTGCAGTGGAAATTCGACGACCGGCTGACGCTGCGCGCCGGTTACAACCACGGCGACAATCCCATAAGAAGCCAGGACGTGTCGTTCAATATCCTAGCCCCGGGCGTGGTGAAAAACCATTACACGCTGGGTTTCACCTACGTGCTCGCTGGCGGATCGGAAATCACGATGGCCTACATGCATGCGGCGCGCGAATCGGTCAGCGGTGCCTCGTTCCTGAACAGCCCTGCCCTGCTCGGCCCGGGCAATGGCGGGCGTGAGAAGATCGAGATGTACGAGAACTCTTTGGGCATAGCCTGGGGAACACGGTTCTGACGTGTCTCATGGCGATTCGGGAAGGGTCGGCCTGCTCGGCCCTTCGCTGCATCAAGGCCGGCACATCCTTGGCCGGGTGCTGCAGCCGCCGTTAAGTGCCGGTTACCACCAGAACCGGGCCGTCGCCGAGTCCGATTACCTTTTGCGCGGTTCCGCCCAGCATCAGCCGATCAATGCCGCTTTCGCCGCGGCGTCCGAGGACGATGAGATCGGCCCGAGTTTGAATTGCAGCCTGAAGAATTCCTTCATGTGCGCGGCCCGTGGCCACGCGGATGTCAGCCCGGGCGGTATTATGCGGGGCCGATGCACGTGCCAGTGCCGCTTCAGCGAGCGCCCTGTCGTGAGGCGATTCCTGCGGTGCGACTGAAACCAGTGTGAGTGGCAGACCGCACTGATCGGCAATTGCCACCGCAATCGCGGCAACGCGGACCCCGGCATCTGAATGGTCGACCGCGGCGAGTATCCGGTTTGACCACATCTTTCCCGTGCGCGGCACCATCAACACCGAACACGGCGAATGTCCGACCACCTTGCTGACCATCTCTCCCACGAGAAGGTTGGCGAGCAGGCCGCGCTTGCCGCGTCTGCGGGTGATGAGAAGATCGGCCCTGCACTCCCGTGCCTCGGCGACAATCTCGCGCCACGGTTCTTCGCCGCGCCGAATGCGGGGTACCAGACTGACGCTCGAAGAAGCCGCCGACCTCGTGAGTTCCGCGATTTTTGCGGCAGCCTCGCGCTCAGCCTGTGCCGCCAGATGCGGCGCAACCACTTCGTATTCCGGATTGCTCACCACTGGCAGAATTGCATGCAGAGGCAGCCCGCAGCGCGCGGCCATGGTGAACGCTACCTGCTCCGCACCCAGATCGAACTCCGTGTGTTCGGTAGCAAGCAGCAATCTGGAGAAGGGGTGCTTCATCGGGTAGTCTTCAGTGTCCGGAAGTCAGGATACCCGAAGCGGCGAGCAGCAAGACCGCGATTTCCAGCAAACAAAGCGCGAGATAGACGCGTTCCCCGCGCGAAGCATAGAACGGCGCCGCGGCGGCCAGGCAAAGCAGCGATACCCCTGACAGGATGCCGATCCCGACCAGATTGAATATGTCGCTTCGGTCAATCAGATTCACCCAGCCCCACCCCGTCGGAACCCCGGTGAGCTCCAGATAACGCGCAAGCGGCTGGTTCCATACGGTCGCCAGCGATTCGTGGGGGACGAGCGGCGGAATCCATTCGAAGGCATAGGAACAGAACCCGATCACGAGCAAGGCAAGGCCGATTCTCGTCCCCATCGAGAGAACGCTCGCATAACGTTGCTGCTCGGGCGGCGCATATGGAATGACGGGGTCGGTCATTTTCATCGATTCAGATCCAGATTCCCGATCCTTTCAGGATCGCACGCATACCCGCAAACAGCAGCAGGGAGATCACCAGCCGCCGAATGACCGATGCCTTGAGGACGCGCAGCAAGCGCGCGCCGATCATCGCACCGAGCATCATGCCGACGACGGAGGGAACCGCGATCACCGCCAGCACAGCGCCGCGATTGAGATAGACCCAAGCAGCAGACGAGTCGACCAGCGAAAGTATGAAACTCGAGGTGCCGGCCGAAACCTTGAGCGGCGCCCCCATAACCAGGTTGAGAACCGGAACATTTGCCCAGCCGGCGCCGAGGCCGAACATGCCGGCAAGCATGCCGATCAGCGTGAATAGCACCAGGCCGACAGGGGTTCGGTGAACCTTCCAGGCGATGTCACGTCCGCTGACGTTGTCGTGGAACACGCCGTTCATGCACAGCGCCGCGGAAAGCGAGTCTGCCGCCGGCACATTCGGAAACTCGGATTTGCCCGCCATGGCCATCAGTGCCACGATCCCGAGAATGGTGACGCCGAGCGCGATGTTGACAACCGATGCCGGGAGGGCAAGACCAACCAGCGCACCGACGATCGAACTCGCCGATGCAAGAACCGCCAGCGGCAAGGCGAGCCGGAGGTTTGCCAGACCGTTGCGGAGCAAGTCCGGCCCGGCGGCCAGCGCGCTGGCGAGGGCAACGAGCAGCCCTGCGCCTCTCACGAAATCTAGATGGAAGGGAAAGAACCCGCCGACAATCGGCACGAACAGCACCCCGCCGCCGACGCCAGCCGGAACCGCGACGATACCCAACAGAAAGCACACAAAGAAGAGGCTGAGCGGCCAGGTCCACCAAGGATAATCTGCAGTGACTGCCGTGGCAGTGCCGGCCCAGGCCGGAAGTGCGAGGGCCGCAAGGACACAGATAGTGATGGCCGGTCGCGACATCCTGCGAAGCGCCGACGGCATCAGAGTGCCATTCCACTTTGCAGCGCAGGGCAGATTGTCAAGTTCAGCAATCACGCGATCGATTGGTAATAGAGATTTTGCGGATGCCTGGCTTCGGCAAAGAAGAGCCAGCGTTCGGCCACCAGGCCGACAAACTGGGTTGAGAAAGCTACTGAACAGGTAACTGCCGATGCGAATCCGAACGCCAGCAGCACTAATGGCACGACGCATCCGAGCGCCAGGAAGCCCAGCAATGCGTTTCTCAGCGCATCAGCACCCTGTCCGTGAAAGAATTCCCGCGTATTGAAGCTCCCGCCCATTGCACCCTGTGAGCGTTGCACTATCTTCGGATGTTTCACGCCGATCGCGGTCTGCAGTGTGCTCTTCACAGGAAGGCGTGCATTTCTGATCAGCGACGCACCGCGCGTAACCAATCCGGCCGCGATCAGGGCCATTGCGCCGAGCACAAGCCCTTCTTTTACGTCGCTGTCCAGAAATGCCGCAATTGCTGCGGCAAGTGTTGCGCCGGATGCCATGCCCAGCAAGGCATAGTTGACCACTGTCAGGCTGCTTGCCCATTCCCTGATGATCCGTATCGATACATAGACCATGCCGGTGCACACGAACAGCACCACGGCCAACGACGCGGCCCCGAGGCCAATCCAGAGTGCGGCCGGACTGTCCGCATGGCGGGCCATGACGAAGCCTGCAACCGATGCCATGAATGCCGGCAGTGCGACGACCTCGCGCGACAACCAGGACGTGCGCCAGCCCGCAGCGGCCCGCCATGCGCGTTCAGGGTGGCCGAGATGGAAAAAGGACGCGACCAGCCCGAGAGCACACAGGCAGAGCGATAGTACGCTACCGACGACTGCGAATGACCGAAGTTCCGCGGTCGGAATGCCACGCAGGCTCCCGATCGCGTCCACTGCGAAGAGAGTCAAGAACAAGCCCTGACCAGCACCGATGAGTGTGGTGAGAAGGATGACGGAGAACGCGGGGCGCATGGTCGGGGTTCTGGCTTAGATATCGTAGTCGGCATTCATCGGCGCGTATCGCGTGGTATCGGGCAGTGTGTCGATAAGGCGCGGGTTGTCTACCCGCTCGAGTTGGTCCGCCCGGATTCGCAGTTCCGACTTTCGCCGCGGCAAGTAATGGTTCGATGGATTCGTCCCCAGTTCCGGCATCAACTGGTAACCGCCTTGTTCGCGGATAGCCCGAGATACCTCCGACTCCGGGTCGTGGATATCGCCAAAAAGCCGGGCATTGGCCGGGCAGGCCAACACGCACGACGGCTTGCGCTCGCGTTCCGGTAGCGCCGGGTTGTAAATGCGGTCAACGCACAACGTGCATTTCGTCATGACCTTGCGCTGCTCGTCGAACTCACGCACACCGTAAGGACAAGCCCAAGAGCAGTACTTGCAGCCGATGCATTTGTCGTAGTCCACCAGTACCACACCGTCCTCGACCCGTTTGTAGCTGGCGCCCGTTGGACACACGGGTACGCACGGCGGATCCTCGCAGTGCAGGCAGGATTTTGGAAAGTGCACCGTCTGCGTGCCCGGATATTCGCCGACCTCGAAGGTCTGCACGCGGTTGAAGAACGTCCCGTTCGGATCTGCGCCATACGCGTTCAGATCGCTCAGCGGGCCGGCGGCGCCCGATGTGTTCCATTGCTTGCAGTTCGTCACGCAGGCATGGCAGCCAACGCAAACGTTGAGGTCGATGATCAGCGCAAGTTGCGTCACCACTTGCCTCCGATTCCGGCAAAGAACGAACGCCAGCCTGACTTGGGGCGAACGACGCCGGGCAAAGGCTGCATTGGCTCGAATTGCGGCGAAGTCTGTCGCGGTTCGTCTGGCGCAGCCTTGTAGATCCGAACGCGTACGTCGTACCAGGCCGCCTGCCCGGTAATCGGATCGGAGTTGGAGAGACGGTGCCCGAGCCCGTCGGGTGGCAGTTCCTCGCTGATCAGGTGATTCAGCAGGAAGCCCTTCTGCGATTCGTTCGCGTCCGGCGTCAGATTCCATGCACCGGACGCCTTGCCAATCGCGTTCCATGTCCATACCGTGCCGGGTTCCACGGCACCCGAATATCGGCACATGCAGCGAACCTTGCCCCAGCGCGATTCGACCCACATCCAGTCACCGTCCGCGATTCCGGCTGCCATTGCTGTGGCGGGATTCACGAACAGATAGTTGTGGGTGTGGATCTGGCGCAGCCAGGCGTTCTGTGAATCCCACGAGTGGTACATCGCCATCGGCCGCTGGGTGACTGCGCAGAGCGGATAACGCGCATGGTCGGAAACGCTGGCCTCCAGTGGCTCGTACCAGAACGGCAGCGGGTCGAAATAGGTTTCGACCCGTTTGCGCAGATGGTTCGGCGGCTGCCGCCCGGTACTTCGTCCCTGTGCGGCAAGCCGGAAGCGCTGAAGAAACTCGGAGTAGATGTGTATCACGATCGGATCGTTGTCACGCCGAATTCCGACCTGTTGTGCCCATTCGAGGTAGCCCTTGTTCCAGTTTCGCATGTACTGGTGTGACGGCGGCATATGGTGATGGAACACGCAGTTGTTTGCGGCATACATGTCCCACTGGCGCGGATTGGGCTCGCCCCGCATTGACTTCTCGCCATCCTTGCCGCGCCAGCCGGCCAAAAATCCAATTCCGGAGCCTGGCGCAGTCTCGTAGTTGATGATCAGATCGGTATAACTCGAATACTTCCGCGAACCGTCTGCGGCAGTGAATGCAGGAAGCTTTAGCCGGCCGGCCAGTTCGACAAGCACCTCTTGAAACGGACGGCACTCTCCCAGTGGCGGCACGACGGGAACACGGACAGCGTCCACCGGCCCCTCGAACTCCGAAATCGGCCGGTCGAGCATCGACATTACGTCGTGTCGTTCGAGATAAGTCGTATCGGGCAGCACGAGATCGGCGAATGCCGTCGTTTCGGACTGGAACGTATCGCACACGACGATGAACGGAATCCGGTATTCGCCGTCTGCACGCTTGTCGCAAAGCATCTGGCGAACTTCGGACGTGTTCATGCTCGAATTCCATGCCATGTTGGCCATGAAGAGGAACAAGGTATCGATTGGATAGGGGTCGCCACGCCAAGCGTTCGTGATGACGTTATGCATGAGTCCGTGCGCGGAGAGCGGATGCTCCCACGAGAATCCCTTGTCGATCCTGACTGGCGAACCCTGCTCGTCCACGAACAGGTCATCTGGACTCTCCGGCCACCCCAGCGGCGGCGCGTCGAGCGGCGTGTTCGGCTTGACCGATTGCGGACCCTTCGGGGGCCGCGCGTTGGGCGGTACTGCGCGCGGATAGGGCGCCCGATGGCGGAATCCGCCCGGCCGATCGATTGTCCCAAGCAATGACATCAGAATCGCGAGCGCCCGGATCGTCTGGAAGCCGTTTGAATGCGCCGCGAGGCCGCGCATTGCATGAAATGCCACCGGGTTGCCGACGATGCTCTTGTGCTCTTCGCCCCACCAGTCGGTCCACGCGATGGGCAATTCGATTTTCTGGTCGCGCGCCGCAATCCCCATCTCATGGGCCAAACGCCTTATGGTGTCGACCGCAATGCCCGTGATGCCGGCAGCCCATTCCGGCGTAAAGTCCCGTACCCGTTCTTCGAGCAGCTGGAAGGCCGGCTTCACCGGTGTGCCGTCCTGAAGCCGGAATGCGCCGAGCAGCGCAGGGTCCGCGCCAGCCGTGTGGTCGCCAACCGGCCGATACTGCTTGCGATCCCACCACAGGAAGTTGTGCGGACGCAAGGGGTTGATCAAGTCCCCTGCCGCATTGCGTGCCATCAAGCCGAATTCGTCGCTGGCTTCATCCACATTGACGAGTTGTCCCGCGTTCGTGTAGCGCGCCAGAAACGCGCGGTCATAGAGGCCCAGCCGGATGATCTCGTGGATGATTGCAAGCAGAAGCGCGCCGTCGGTGCCCGGTTTGATCGGAACCCATTCATCCGCAATGGCGGCATAGCCGGTGCGCACGGGATTGATGGCGATGAACCTTCCGCCGTTACGTTTGAATTGCGACAAGGCGCTTTTCAGCGGATTGGAGTGATGATCTTCGGCCGTGCCGATCATGAAGAACAGCTTCGATCGCTCGAGGTCCGGTCCGCCGAATTCCCAGAACGAGCCCCCGATCGTGTAGATCATTCCGGCCGCCATGTTGACCGAGCAGAATCCGCCATGGGCTGCGTAATTCGGCGTACCAAACTGTCGAGCGAACAACCCCGTCAGAGCCTGCATCTGGTCGCGCCCGGTGAACAGCGCGAACTTCTTCGGATCGGTAGCGCGAATTGCCCCGAGACGCTTCTCGAGAAGCGAAAAAGCCTCCTCCCAGCTGATGGCCTCATACGCTCCGCTGCCGCGTTCGCTGCCGGCCTTTCGCAAAAGCGGCTTCGTCAAGCGGGCGGGCGAATACTGCTTCATGATGCCCGAAGACCCTTTCGCGCAAATGACGCCCTTGTTCAACGGGTGGTCGGGATTGCCCTCGATGTAGCGCACCTCGCCGTTTCGGAGATGTACACGGATACCGCAGCGGCAGGCACACATGTAGCAAGTGGTGGTCTTGACCTCGGTCTGTGCGTCGGGTAGCGGCTGGGCAATGGGGTCGTGCAATGGCATGGATTCAGGACCGGTCGGGGATGTCGCGCGTGTGTACGCAAACGCACAATGCGAGCAGGCACTATTAGGCGCAACGCATGCCGGTGGCGTCTATTACCGTCAAGGGGGAATCGCGCTACCCAACTGGGTAGGGAACGCACGAAGGTGCGGGCGGAGAGCGCCGACTGCGGGATTCGAGGATAGAATCACCCTTGACAAGCGTCCAACACAGGCGCTGAGGTGCAACCCATAGAATGTCCGACCTGAACGACCCCCGTGTGTTCTTCGCCGCGGAGCGCACGCTGCTCGCCTGGAATCGCACCAGTCTGGCGTTGATGGCCTTCGGCTTCGTCATCGAGCGCTTCGGGCTGTTCCTGCATCTTGTCGCGCCACAGCGGGGCAGCCAGCTCGAGCATGGCGTCTCCTTCTGGGTTGGGATCGCGTTCGTGCTGCTTGGCGCATGGACTGCCGCGATTTCGATCCTCCAATATCGGAAGGTGCTTCGCAGCCTGAAACCGATCGAGATTCCTGACGGATATCGAACCCAGAGCGGTGTTCTGGTCAATGTCGCAGTCGCACTCCTGGGGCTGGCTTTGACCGTGTACCTATTTCTGACACCGTGATCGGGAACTGACGTCACAGCATCTTGACTTCGACGAGTTCTTCGCCGTTGGGGTCCATCACGTGTACCGCACATGCGATGCATGGGTCGAAGCTGTGGATGGTGCGCAGTATCTCGATCGGTTGCTTCGCATCGTGCAGCACATGTCCTTTCAGGGCTGCCTCATAGGCGCCGCTGATGCCCTGCGAATCGCGCGGACCGGCATTCCACGTGCTCGGCACAATCGCCTGGTAGTTCGAGATCCTCTCGTTCTCGATCACCATCCAGTGTGCCAGTCCGCCGCGCGGCGCCTCCATGAACCCGACGCCCTGACACTGTTTCGGCCACGTCGATGGCTCCCACTTATCGCTGTTGAAGGTGCGAAGATCACCGGCGCGAATGTTGGCAATCAACTGGTCATACCAACCCTGCATCGCATCGACGATGATGCGGGTTTCGAGTGTGCGCGCTGCCGTGCGCCCAAGCGTCGAGTACAGGGCGGTCAGTGGAAGATCCAGCTTCTTCAGCGCCATCCCGACCAGTTCCTTCGTCTGCTCGTGCCCTTTCGCATACAGCATGAGGACGCGCGCCAGCGGCCCCACCTCCATCGGCTTGCCCTTCCAGCGCGGAGATTTCATCCAGGAATAGGACTTGTCGATATCGAGCTGCTTGAAAGGGGGCTTGGGGCCATCATAGGCGAGTGCGGTCTCGCCCTTGTAGGGATGAAGCCCCTTCTCCTTGCCACCGGTGTAGTGGTACCAGGAATGGGCCACGAACTCCTCGATCTCGCCATCCTTGTCGAGGTCGACCGGATGGATCGTGCCGAGATCGCGGCCCAGGATCACGCCACCCGGCAGGAAAAAACTCGAAGGGTCGTCCATTCCCTTCGATGGAAAATCGCCGTAGCAGAGGAAATTTCCCAGACCTTCACCCTGTGAGGCCCAATCCTTGTAGAACCCGGCGATGGCCAGGGTATCCGGCACATAAACCTGATCGACGAAGTCACGCATTTGAGCAATGACGCCTTGAACCTGCTGCAGCCCGACGATGTTCAAGGCTGTCGCACCGTCACCGCCGCGATACATCGGGCCGTGGCCCCGCCCCCCGTGTTGGGGATCGATGCTGATCGCGCAGGGAACGCCCCCCACGAGGAACATAGGATGGGGATTTTTGCCACCGAAGATCGTATGCAGCTTCACCACGTCTCGTTGCCAGGCAAGCGCTTCGAGATAGTGCGCGACCGCCATGAGGTTTGCTTCCGGCGGCAGCTTGTAGGCCGGGTGTCCCCAGTACGCGTTGGCGAAAATGCCAAGCTGCCCGCTATCCACGAACCCGGCGAGCCGCTTTTTCACGTCCGCGAAATGGCCCGGCGACGACTTGGGGTATCTGCTCAGGCCCTGCGCCAGTTCCGCGGTCGCCTTCGGATCCGCCTTGAGCGCCGAGACGACATCGACCCAGTCGAGCGCGTGCAGATGGTAGAAGTGCATGACGTGATCGTGAACATACTGCGCCGCGATCATCAGGTTGCGTATCAGTTGCGCATTCGGCGGAACGGGGTAATTCAGTGCGTCTTCGGCAGCACGTACCGACGCGATGCCATGCACCAGCGTACATACGCCGCAGATCCTTTGCGCAAACGCCCATGCGTCGCGCGGGTCGCGTTCGCGCAAAATGATTTCCAGGCCGCGAACCATGGTCCCGGACGAGTAAGCCTGTTCGATCGAGTTGCCGTTCATCTGCGCTTCGATGCGCAGATGTCCCTCGATACGGGTAATCGGGTCGACGACGATTCGTTCGTTCATGCTGCCCCTCCGTCAGCGGACGTCGTTTCGTCATCGAGAGATTCGGCGATCAATTCGGTCAGCCCGAGCACGGTGATGTTCATGCCATAGTGCTCCAGACCTTCCTCGAGCGTGATGCGGCAATTCGCGCAAGCAGTCACGAGGGTTTTCACGCCGGTCTGCTCAATCTGTGCTTTCTTGCGGGCAAAGGCCTTGAGCTTCAGCGGCTCCGCACGCTCATTCGCCGAAACGCCGCCCCCGCCTCCACAACACCAGTTCATCGCGCCGTGCTCGTCCATTTCCTTCACGTCGCTTGCAACCATCTGGAGTAACGTGCGCGGCTGGTCGACCACGCCACCGCGTCGCGCAATCTGGCAGGGGTCGTGATAGGTCATTGGAATGGACTTGTTTCCCTTGGTGCGCAGTCGACCCGACCGGCGCAGCTCGTCGAGCACCTCGAGAATGTGCTTCACCTTGAAACCAAAGGTTCGACCCGCCAGGTTTGGCCCCTCCCACCGAATTGCCGTGAAGGCGTGTCCGCACTCGGGGCTGACTACGGTACCGACTTGCAGCCTTTCCGCCGCATTTACGATGCGCATCACGATCTCGCGCGCAATGTCGCTCGCTCCGATCTGGATACCGCTGTTGGTGGCCTCGAATGCGTCAGACGCCAGCGTCCAGCTCGCACCGGCCTTGTGGAAAATCCGGGTCAGCGCTGCCAGGTACTCCGGATAGTTCATGATCTCCATCGAAGACATGAGCACCAAGTACTCCACGCCGGCCTGATCGACTGGTACGGTCAAACCGGTATCTTTCTGTACATGGCGAATCTGTGCCTGAACCGCAGGCCACTTTACGCCCATCGGACTGCCGATCGCCACGGTCCGCTTGGACGCGCCGACAAGTCCTTCCGGCGCGTTACCCGAGGCAGCCATGCCTTCGCGCAGCTTCCGCACCATGTAAGCGATATCGTTTCCGACCGGGCAAACCATCGAGCATCGTCCGCAAAGCGAGCAACTGTCGTAAACAAGCGGACTCCATTCGGCGAGCAACTCGTCTGTCACCGGCTTGGCCAACCCAACCAGACGCATCAATTTGCCGGCCAGCGTTGCCTCCTGGAACCAGACGCGCCGAAGTGGCTCCAGCTTGTGTATCGGCGTGTACTTCGGGTTGCCCGACTCGGTATAGAACATGCACGCCTCGGCACACAGGCCGCAGTGGACGCAACTCGAGAAATAGCTCGCGATGGGCGCATCGAGCACCTCCTTCAATGCGTTGTAGCCCCGCTGGAGATTCGCGCTCATGACGCGATACCTCGACGGCCGAACCAGTCTCCGTTGTACCAGCGCGCGAGAAACAGCGTCACGACATGGGTCAGCTTGGTGAATGGAAGTGCGATCAGCAGGAGTTCAACGCTGAGGATATGGATGGCGAGCATCAGCGTGTAGTCCAGCACCAGATGGTGAAAAGCGAGATACCCGGTGACCATGGGAAGGAACGTGATGCCCCAGGCAAAGTAATCGCCGAAACCCGACAGCATGCGTTTCACCTTGTTCCGGCGTCTGTCGAACAGTACGGCAACGAGTGCCAGCAGGGTCGCAACACTCACCATGTCAATCACGGCAGTCGGCAGACCCGGCCAGGACAGTCCGATCACCGCCCGAATAGCTTCGATGTGCGGGACGAAAAAGACGATTACCAGCAAGAGTCCGACATGAAAAACGTAGCCACCGAAGTAGGTAATCGGCGACTTCTGAGCCATGCCCGGCAGTGGCAGTGACCGACTGAAAACCGTGCGTAGCCCCGAGCCGGGCGAATCCTCGCGTGCGGGCGCGAAGTCATGCTTGCGACCCAGCGAAAGTATCTCGAACACCCGGAGCGTCAAGCCGAACAGGGCGATGGCCAATGCCAGGGAAAATCCGGTCCCGCGAGCCCAGATCAGCAGATCCATGGCAGTAGCGTTCATTCGCCCTTCTCCAGTTCATCCGTCGAGACGCGTTCATGGGACTGTTTGGCCGATGCTTTCATGGAACGATTGTGCGCAGCCATGGCAATGCCGGCAATGGTGCCGCCGGCGATTGCCGCGCCAGCCACTTTTCCGAGTTTCTGTGTGGGCATGGAGAGCGCCTGGTAGAAACCGCCAAGATCCCAAAAATCCGGCTCGGAGCAACCGATGCACCCATGCCCTGACTGAATCGGAAAACTCGTTCCCTGATTCCACTTGGTAGTGGCGCATGCGTTGTATGTGACCGGTCCTTTGCATCCGAGCTTGAACAAGCACCATCCCTTGCGTGCCCCTTCATCGTCGAAGGTTTCTGCGAACAAGCCACGGTCGTAGAACGGGCGGCGATAGCATCGATCGTGAATGGATTCGCCGTAGAAGACGCGCGGGCGCCCTAGATGGTCGAGTTCCGGCAGACCGCCGAACGTGAGGAAGTGTGCAAGAACGCCCGTGATGACCACTGGTATGGGCGGGCAACCAGGGACGTTGATGACCGGCTTGTCCTTGACCAGACTCGATACCGCAACCGCGCCGGTCGGGTTGGGTGCCGCCTTCGGAATGCCTCCGAAGGCAGCGCAGGAGCCCACCGCGATCACCGCTGCCGCATTCTTCGCGGCATCAAGCAGCATGTCGACATTGCTCATGCCGGCGATGGTCGAGTAGCCTGGATCACCCATCGGGATCGATCCATCGACCACGAGCAGATACTTGCCCGCGTTGGCCGTCATCGCTTGTTCGCGCGCTTGTTCGGCGCCCTCCCCGGATGCCGCCTGCAAGGTGTGGTGGTAATCGAGCGAAACGGTTTCGAGTATCAGGCCTTCGAGCGTCGGCGTATGCGAACGCGTCATCGATTCGGTGCATCCGGTGCATTCCTGAAACGATAGCCAGATAACTGATGGTCGCGAGGCCTTCTCCAAGCGCGCGGCGATAGTCTCCGCCATTGCTGGAGGTAACGCCATGAGGGAAGCCGTGGTAGCGCAATACTTCATGAAACCGCGCCGGCTGACGCCACGCCGCCGCAATATCTCGCCCAAGGTCTCGACGGTGTTCATCTCGCCACGCGCTCCGGTGGGATCATTTCGATATCCCGGCCGGGATGGTCGAGTTCTGCCTTCAGACGCTCGCAACCTTCTTGAATATCGGGGATCTGGCTTGCGAGTATCTTCGGAACAAAGGCAACTTCGATGAAGCGCGACACGATCTGCCCGTCCTCGTTCCGGTGGGTAACGACCCACACGCCCGGAAACGATGTCTCGAGCACGTTGCTGCTACCTAGCGCCGAGACAGACGCTGCCACCTCGCCGATTCCCAATATCTCGTCCAGGGCTGCTTCGTCACCCGGTCCCATCGGCAGTGCGCGAAGGTCGATGCAACTCGGCTCACCGACCTCCAGGAGCCGGGTCAGGGCATGCCGCACCTCGTGGAGCAACGGAACCGGGTTCCCGTGGTTCGAAGAAGGGCAACCCGAATCGATCCGCACAAGCGGGATCATTTCCTGCGCGCGAGCCATTGATTTCTCGTAGTGCAATCTGTCAAGAGCAGATCCTCGATCATCATCGACGTGTTCCGGACAATGAGTCGAGCAGACGTTCCACCGCATCGGCCGCGGCCGGAATGGCCGACGCAATGGTCGGAGTTGGATCCAGCCCCCATTCGACTGATTCCGGTTCGATTCCGACGAGTGCGCGCGCCGGTGGGAGAGAACCGCGCATTCGGACAATGTCGAGGAGATCCCGTAGATTGACCTCATGCGCGGTTGCCCGCTTGCGTGATACGAACCGGTCGAGATCCCGACCGACCTTTACGGCAATCGATCCCGGCGGCGCGCCAAACCGCATTGCATCGAGTACCACCAGCATGTCGGTTTCCTCGATCAGCGGCGCCAGCGTGAATCCGAGCGTTCCACCATCCACGTAGCGCACATCCGGTCTTCGCCTTTCCGTAACCAGCCGGCGCAAGACGTGGATCCCAACGCCATCGTCTTTCAGCAAAGAGTTGCCAACGGCCAAGACCATCCGTCTGGACGCGGATTCGTCTTTCCATTCTTCTTGGCGCGCACGATCAGTCTGCATGCAACCTGGCTCCCTGTTTCGTCCCCGAGTCATCGATGCTGCGACTCCGGTGCCGAAGGTCCCGATGGCTCATTAGGCGGTGGCGCTGGCGAATCGTCTATTACCTGATTGGGTAATCCTGATCTGGATCAGAAACACGAAAATCTCGCATCGACACATTTGCACCCTCATTTTGCCGGGATTGCTATTCGGTTCCGTATCCCGCAGAATGGAAAAATTAGAGGCTGCTAATGCATCGCGGCTGGTCCAAGGCACATGCTGAACAGCCCGTACAGGCGACGGGAATCACGCGCCCGAAGCGTCGAGACAAAGGAGGCTGCAAAGAGTATGTCCTATGGACAGACCCCCCATTAGCGGGCTGCGTGAATCGACGGTTCGTCCTGATCCGGACTTATCGTGTGCAGCCGGTCCTGTCGGCGAGGGTGAGTTTCGCGCACCGCTCACTCAATTTCTCAAAGCGGTTGTGAGGCTTGCCAACGCTCGGGCAGCCGCTTTGCGCCTGCTCGATTCTGCGAGCGGCGAACTGCGCTTGATAGCGTCTCACGGTGCGCCGCCCTCGCTTGATCATGGTTCCCTGCGGGTGAACCGGGATTGCGGTGTCTGTGGTGATGCACTGCGCAGCGACCGAACGTGCTGCGCCGCGGCGAAATGCGCATGTGCGATTGCAGTATCCGGGGGCGAGCAAGCGACCGACGAGGAGCGGGTATTCGTACTGCCGCTTCACCATCGCGGCACCCCGTGCGGCGTGCTCAATCTCTTCCTGGATTCCGCCTGTGAGTTGCCTGATGCGGTTTCGGCGCTGCTGCCCGCAGTAGGCGACATGCTCGGTCTGGCTCTGGAGAATGCTCGGCTCGCAAAGGAGTCGCTTCACGCCGGGGTGATGCAGGAACGCCAACTGCTCGCTGGCGAAGTCCATGATTCGCTCGCACAGAACCTCACGTGCATGCGGATGCGTACAGCGCTCCTGCGTGACGCCATATCGAGGCACGACGATGCGCGGGCCCTCAAGTATCTTGCGGAAGTCGATCAGTCTCTCAGCGTCGCGCATGGCCGTGTACGTGAACTCATCACCGATTTCCGGACTCACATGGACCCGCACGGGCTCTTGCACGCGCTTGGCGATGCGGTTTCGCATATGGAAGGGCTGGGCGGCGTGCATTTCGAGTTCGACAACCAGGTCCAGATGCTGACCCTTTCCGCTGACCAGGAACTCCAGGTATTCCATATCGTGAGCGAGGCACTTGCCAACGTGGTCAAGCATGCCCAAGCGACACGCGGTAGATTGACGCTCGAGCAATCGCATGGGGTCTATTGCATCACCGTCGAGGACGACGGGATTGGTCTGCCGGGTGATCGAGCCCACAACGCGGACCATGGCCATTTCGGGTTGAACATCATGAGGGAGCGGGCGCGCCGGATTGGCGGCCGCATCGAATTCGGTAGCCGTTCGGGAGAGGGAACTTGGATGCGATTGAGCTTTCCGGAAACACACTTCGGCAAAGAGGCGCTGGCGTGAGCGATTCGCTGCGCGTGGTTCTCGTAGACGACCATGGCCTATGTCGTCGCGGCCTGACGGAACTCCTCGAACTACAGGATGGGATCAAGGTCATGGGGGCGACGGGGGACCCAACCGAAGCGCTTGGCCTGCTCCGCGAGCATCTGCCTGACCTCGTCGTCATGGACTTGAGGATGCCGATGATGGACGGTCTCACCCTCCTTCGCCACCTGCGCGCCGAGGGGCTCGACACCCCCGTGATGATCCTGACCATGAGTGACTCTCAGGACGACATGGCCAACGCACTGCGCGCCGGCGTTCGAGGCTACTTGCTCAAGGACATGAATCCGGAGGATGTCATCGAGTCGATACGCAGGTGTGCCCGCGGCGATCTCGTCGTAGCCCCCGCGATGGCGAACAAGCTTGCCAATCTACTGCAATCCGGCCACGGTGAAGCGCCAAAGGAGAAATCCGTCCGCCTTACGGAACGTGAACGCGAAATTCTTCAGTACCTCGCAGGTGGCAAGAGCAACAAGGCGATCGCGAGGTCACTGAATATCAGCCACGATACAGTCAAGCTCCACGTCCGGCATATTCTGGCCAAGCTGAATCTGACGTCCCGCGTCGAAGCTGCCGTGTTCGCGGTCGAGCATGGCGTATCGCCACGTCAGCACACTCACAGCAATTGAGGTGAACGGGACTGTTCAGGCCAGGTTGCGTTTCGCTTCGAACCAGTTCAGCTTTTCGCGCAGGCGCACGACCTCGCCAATAACGATCAGCGTCGGTGGCTGGAGGCCGGCCTCATCGACAAGTGCCGGCAAAGTGGTCAGGGTCCCCGCGATTACCCTTTGCGCCGATGTCGTTCCTTGCTGAATGACGGCTGCTGGCGTAGCTGGCGACCGGCCGTTCTCGACGAGTTTTCCGCATAGCACTGACAGCCCGAGCAGCCCCATGTACACCACCAGAGTCTGATTGGGGCGAGCAAGTGCCGGCCAATCCAGATTCATGCTGCCGTCCTTTAACTGTCCGGTGACAAAGGTGCAGGCCTGAGCGTGGTTCCGGTGAGTTAGCGGTATGCCGGCATAGGCTGCAACACCCAAGGCGGCGGTGATTCCCGGAACGACTTCGAAGCGGATGCCCGCCTGTGCGAGTGATTCGATTTCTTCGCCACCTCGTCCGAACACGAATGGGTCGCCACCTTTCAGGCGCAATACCCTTTTTCCGCTGCGTGCGAGATCGACCATTCGCTGGTTGATCTGCTCCTGACGAAGCGCATGGTTGTTCCGCTGTTTTCCAACGTAGATCCGTTCGATCAGCGCCGGCAACAAATTCAGGATCTCGTCCGACACGAGATGGTCGTAAAGCACGACATCGGCGTGCTGCATCAGTCGGCACGCTCTGACCGTCAGCAGGTCCGGATCACCGGGCCCGGTGCCGACCAGATAAACCTCACCGGACGATCCTTCCGATGTTGCCGGTGTCCGGATGCTCAGGACTGGACCCATCTCCATGTTGATTCCCTCGAGTTCGACGCGTCGGCCGATCAGTGTTCGCCCTTGGTGCGGAGCAGTCCGGCAAGCCTGTTTCCCTGCTTCTGCGGTCCGCCGCGTGGGAACAGGTCGTGCAGGTAGTGATTGCTTCCCCGCTCAGGGCCCCATTGCTGCGTGAAGTGCCGGATCATCACCCTGACCTGCGCCTGCACTTGATGGTCGTGGTAATAGTTCCGCAGGAAGTCGATAACCTGCCAGTGCTCGTCGGTCAGCGTCAGACCCTCGGATTCCGCCTGAACGATCGCGAACGCCTGCGACCAGTCCGAGAGCCGCAGCAGATAGCCTTCACTGTCCGTCTCAACCACCTTTCCGCCAACGTCGACCCTGCGCGTAAGTTGGGGAGTCAACGCGGTATCGATCATGGCTGCGATCCGTCGGGGTCGGCCCTGGTTGCGCATCGAGCACAGCCGCTGCCACCACATCCGGTTGCCGCCTGCTTTGGCGCCGCAGGAAGGAAGATGAATCGATAATCGCCCGGTTGGTACTCGACGAAATCCAGGGTCGTTCCGTCCAGCAGCGGTGCGATCGATCGCCCTACCAGCAGGTTGATGCCTTTCTCGACGAAAGCGATATCATCATCTCTCTCGACGTCGAAGCCCATCGCATATTCGACGCTGCCCGATTCATCGAACCGTGCGGCAATTCGCAATCCCAGGTCCTCGTTGCCGGGTTGTTCGACGGATTCATGAATCTCCCGGGCAGCAGATGGAGTCAGGTTCAGGTTCAGGTTCAGGTTAAGCATCTCACACTCCCGGTGCCTTCGCGCCAGTTCAATTGAAGTTCACCGCCGAGGGGCAGCCCCCCGGAGGCGGCTACCCGAAGATCGGCGCGCTGCTTCATACTGGCGACGAATCGAACAAAATTGCGTGCCCAGTTGCAGTTGCCGACGCTTCTAAGATGCGAATACGAAGCGACGGTATTACGGATAACTATTCCGTCATGGCTGCCATCGACGCCGTGGCCTCGCCTGACTTCATAGGCGAACGGGACGTCCGGCGGGAGATCGACGATCTCCGAGTAATGAAACTCGTGTGCACGCAGCACCGCGCCTTGGTCGACAGAAGCTGCCCAAGGCGATGCGCCAGTCTCGCGAAGATGAACATAGCCGCGGCCGACCGGGCGCTTGTGCATTACTACGTTACCGGGAACAACCCCGACCATCGAATGCGTCTCGCCAGCGATCGTGATGCTGCGCGAGAGATACATCAGACCGCCGCACTCGGCGTGGATCGGGAGGCCGCCGAGCGCTGCTTCGTGAATGTCCTTGCGCAGCCCCTCATTCGACGAAAGTTCCCGCGCGAACATTTCCGGAAAGCCGCCTCCGATGAACAAGCCATCGAGCGAAGGCAGTTTGCGATCGTGCAGCGCGTCGATAGCGACGAGATCCGCGCCGGCACGCCGCAAGGCCTCGAGATCGTCTGCGTAGTAGAAACCGAAGGATTGATCGGCGACAACCCCTATTCGCACCACGCCGCCTGTCAATGCGCTCGCAGCGCCGCCGAGCGGCACACGCCGACACCCAATACCGCCACCCCTTTCCACGAGGCGATCGAGGTCAACCTGATCTGCGATGATCTCGCCGATCCGGCGCGCCTGCGCGAGGGCATTGCCAGCCTCGGAGCTTGGGATCAGCCCAAGCTCGCGCTCGACGATCGCGAGGCGGCCATCTTGATGCACAGCCCCCAGCACAGGCACATCGGTGTAATGTTCGACCACTGCCCGCAATTTCGCTTCGTGCCTCGCACCGCCAAGGTTGTTCAAAATGACGCCTGCAATCCGGATCCCGCTATCGAAGGCCTGATAGCCCAGGATCAGGGGTGCGATTCCGCGTGTCATGCCACGTGCGTCGATCACCAGCACGACGGGAAGTCCGAGGTGCGCCGCCACGGCCGCATTGCTGTTACTGCCGTCGAGTGCCAAGCCGTCGAACAGACCTTTGTTGCCCTCCACGATCGAGAAGTCGGCATGCTCAGCGTGCCTGTCGAATAACGTCTGAATCTCGCCCCAACCCATCAGATACGGATCGAGGTTGTAACAGGCACGTCCGCTGGCTTGTGCAAGCCACATCGGATCGATATAGTCGGGCCCCTTCTTGAAGGATTGAACAACGATGCCTCGACTTGTCAGCGCCGCGCAGAGTCCGATCGTCAGCGTGGTTTTGCCGGAAGACTTGTGAGCCGCAGAGATGAACATGCCTGACATGTCTTGCCTCAAGCCTGACCAGGTGGCCCAGAGCAGAAGATCGGCTTCGCGTTCATTGCGTCCTCGTTCCTGCGGAGGAAGCCGGGCCAAGGGGGCGCACTGAACCGAAGTCGTCCTCGGGCATGAAATGAAGCACCCTTACGCCAATCGTCGTGGCAAGGAACGCGAATCCAAGCCCGCCCAGGCCAAGCAGGATCTCCGGCAGGCTCGGTGTGTATTGGTCGATGGCGCCATCGAAGAAGCTGCTGCTCGTCGCATAACCCGGGAAGATATCGAGCGGGAACGCTTGCCCACCGATGATGAAAACGTAAAGCAGAGAAAATGCGCCTGCCACCACCAGAAGTGCGGCGAGTGTCACGGAACGAGCCCCACCCTCGCTACCACTGAATAGCAGCGCGAGCGGTACCGCGGTGCCTGCCAGAACGTAGCCGACCCAGAAAACCACGGTGTAGGCGCCACCGTCGAGCAAGATGAACCGCTCGAACGGCAATTGCCTTGCGAAATAGAGATTCGTCAGGTGATGGACGGCCACGAAATAGAGCACGGCTACCACGAACAAGCCGAGCAGACGCGCCATACGGCGCTGAATGGCGGGATCGAGCTCGATCCTGTTCCACGCGTACATGCTTGACTGGACAATCAGGAATACAGCCAAGCCCCAGGCAAAAGACATCACGATGAACATGGGCGCGAGCACGGCCGACTGGTAAGCCTGACGCGCAACGAGGAAGCCGAATATCGAACCGGTGCCCGTGGTAAGTGCAAAGCGCCACACGAACGCAATCAGGCCAGCCACCTTGGCATGTCGATTCATGCGCCGTTCCATCAGCATCCAGAGATAGATTCCAACTACGGCGAACAGCCCCGTATAGAGAAAGACATTCCAGGCGAAGATCGACTTGAAGTTGTAGTGGGTCGCGGCGACGATCACGCGGTCCGGCCGTCCGAGGTCGAGCATCAAAACCATAAGGCCGCCCGCCAGGAGCGCGAGCGAGAGCAAACCGGACAGCGGGGCGCGCGCCTTGTATATGGGCTTTCCGAACACTGAACCGATGGATGCGACGTTCAGGACGCCAGAGGCCGTGACGATCATGAAGATTGCGAAAACATGGGGCATGCCCCAGACGATCTGGTTGCTCATGCCTGTCACGGCATGGCCGTTCACTTCCATCACGTGTGCGGCGCCGAGGCCGATTGCAATCGCACTTGCGCTGATCGCGACCAGCAGCCAGAAATACCGTTGTTCCAGACGGGGGAAGCGGTCGGCGGCCATGAATCAGAGTCCTTGGTAGCGCACGCCGGGATCGAGGCGCAAGTCGGCGCGCACCTGCGTCGTTGCAACGGTACGGATGCGACGCGAGATCTCGCTATCAGGGTCGTTCAGATTGCCGAAAAGGATTGCTCCCCGACTGTTCTTGCTGCAGGCGTCGGCACACGCAGGCGCCTGTCCTTTGTCGACACGATGTACGCACAGCGTACAGCCCTCGACACAGCCCTTTCCACGCGGCACCTCGGAATTCTGATCGACCAGTACCTCATGGACAAACGAGCGCGCCTTGTACGGACAGGCCATCATGCAATAGCGGCAACCGATACATGAATGTCGATCGACGAGGACGATCCCGTCTGCCCGCTTGAAGGACGCGCCTGTCGGGCAGACATCGACACAGGGCGGATTGGCGCAGTGCTGACACATCATCGGGAGAGAGTGCTGACGCCCTGTGCGGACATCCTTGATGTCTATCTTCCTTATCCACTGGGGTCTCTGGCGCGATTCGATGGACGATCCAAGCGCATTCTCGCTGTCACACGCCTTGACGCAATCGTCGCAGCCATCGGCACAGCGGGTGGTATCGATCAACATGCCCCAACGAACCGACGACGGTGCCGACTCCCCGTCCGGACGTGCCGACGCGAGTTCGACGAGCCGGACCCCCGGCGCAATGAGCAAACCTGCCAGCGCGCCAGCGGATGCGCCAATGAATGCGCGACGGGAGCCGTCGATGCTCATGGCCTCTCTCCTCCGGCCATTACATCCTTTCGCCTCGCCTTGGCGCTATGGCAATCGAAGCAATCGGGCTTTACCGCCGCATAGCTGTGGCAGGACTGGCAGAACCCCTCTGCGCCGAGAACAGAGTTGGTCGTCTTGCTTGCGTGGCAGTCGACACACGCACCAAGGCTTGCCTTTTCGCCGCGTATGCCTTGGCGCACCGTTCGATCGCGCTGGTGCTTGAGCATGTCCATATGGGTGCGACGCATGACATCGTTTGGCGCAACGCAGCGGCCTGCCGGATCAGCGATGACGACGGCTGGCTTCGGCGTGTCGGCCGTCGCGTCGACCGCAACACCCAACGCCATCACCATCAGGGCGTAGCGCACTGCCTTCCTAAGTGACATCCCGGACGATGCCATCACTCGACCTTCACTCACCCAATCCCATCTGAATGTAGCCAGTCGGGCAAACGTCCTTGCAGATATGACAGCCAATGCACTTGCCGTAGTCCGTATAGACGTACCGTCCCAGAGTCGCCTCCTTCTTCGGAACGCGTCCGACGGCAGTCTGCGGGCAATAGACCACGCAGTTGTCACACTCGAAGCACATGCCGCAGCTCATGCAGCGCTTCGCCTCGTCGATCGCCTGCTTTTCGTCCAGGGCCTCGAGGCGTTCTTCGAAGTTGCCCAGTGCCGAATCACGGTCCAGCGTCGTGATCTTTCGCCGGATTCTCGGCGTGTAACCAAAATGTCCGAGGAACAGCTCTTCATGCGGAATGACGTAGCGTTCGGAGCGATTCTCGAAGTTGTGCACGCCCACGTTCGCCTTGTCCGTCCCACGCATCGGCTCGTGTGTCTCCGAAAAGGAATAGCCCTTTTCGAGCATCTTGCGCTGCAGATCGAATGCGTGGACGTCGATCTTGGGCCGCTTCTCCGGATCTTCACCGGCAAGGAATCGCTCGATGCCTTCAGCGGCAATCGCCCCGTGGCCGATCGCAGTCGTAAGAAGGTGCGGACGCAGCACGTCGCCACCTGCAAACGTGCCCGGCTTGGCTACTACTTGATAGTTCCGGTCTGCGCTGATCGCACCCTTGCCGTTATCAAACTCCTCCAGGCCGGCAAGATCCACCGCTTGCCCGATGGCCGAGACGATCAAGTCAGCAGCGATATCCTCTTCCGTTCCATCAACCGTCCGGATCTCGAGACGGCCACCGGCCATCTTGGCCTCGCATCGCGCTACGCGCAGTGCGGTCGCGCGCCCGTCGGCGCCGCGGATGAGCGCGAGCGGCACGAGCCCGCCACGAATCGAAATCCCCTCTGCAAGCGCCTGCTCGATCTCGTGCTTGTTCGCCTGCATCTTGTCGATCGCGAATACCGAGGTCAGCGTGACATCGCAACCCTGCTTCGCCGAAACCGAAGCCACGTCGTGCGCGAGTTGTCCCCCAATCGCCTGCTCGAAATCGGTCGCTTTCGCATGCTCGATGTGCCCCAGGCGGCGCGCGACCGTTGCGACGTCGATCGAAGTATCCCCGCCGCCCACGACGACAACCCGCTTGCCTACGTGCTGCAGGCGGCCATCGTTGAACGCGCGCAGGAAAGCCGTTGCGGTGACGACGTTTGGCGCAACACCGTCCTGGATCGGCAAGGCCCTTCCGGCCTGGGCGCCCATCCCGAGAAAAACGGCATCGAACTCGCGCCTGATCTCGTCGAGCGAAACGTCGGTTCCGACCCGACACTTCATGCGGGTCTCGACCCCGAGATCGAGGATGCGCTGGATCTCGGCGTCGAGAACATCGCGCGGTGTGCGAAATCCGGGAATGCCATAGCGCATCATCCCGCCCAAGTGCTCATGATCGTCGAAGATCGTTACGTCGTGCCCCTTCAGAGCAAGCTGGTAGGCACACGAAAGCCCTGCAGGTCCGCCGCCTAGAACGGCGATCTTCTTGCCGCTGCGCTTCTCCGGCTTGTCAAACGCCAACTTGTTTGCAATCGCGTATTCGCCCAGAAAATGCTCGACCGAGTTGATGCCGACATGGTCCTCGACTTCATTGCGATTGCATCCCGTTTCACAAGGGGCCGGACAAACACGGCCCATGACAGACGGGAACGGATTGGCCGCTGTCAATCGGCGCCATGCATACTCCTGCCATGCCATACCCGCGGGCGGCTTTTCCGTCTGGCGCACGATGGCCAGATAGCCGCGAATATCCTCACCGGATGGACAACTGCCCTGACATGGGGGCGTTGACTGGACGTAGGTCGGGCATTTGTGCGAATGGCCGGCTTGAAATATCCTGCCGCGGAAGTCATCCACGCTCGCGTCGCCGTCCCGGTAGCGCCGGAAATTGAGGGGGACGTTAGCGTCACTTGTTTTCTGGGTGCCTGACATCGGATATCTCCAATCTTCTGGTGGCGTGCTGGCGAGTCGTCAATGGGAATCGCCGAGACGGATCGCGGTGCTGACGAGCTGATGCACACCGCCGACCATGCTCATCTTGAAGCCGTAGTAGGGCAGTACCTTTGTGAATTGGGCCTTGCAGATCGCACAGATGGTCGCCATGAAGTTGACGCCGTGATTGTCGACCACCTGTTTGAGTGATTCCATGCGCGGCAGCGCGCCCTTGATCCTGAGATCGAGCAATTCATCCGTGAGAAGCCCGCCGCCCCCCCCGCAACAGAAGGTACGCTCCCGGGTCACCTCGGGTGACATCTCGACGAACTTGTTGGCTACCGCACGGATGATGTTGCGCGGAATCTCGAACTGCCCACCCGGCGCATCGCCCATCCGCGATCCCCGTGCCACGTTGCAGGAGTCGTGGAACGTGATCGTCCGGTGGTCATTCGCATCCTTGTCGAAACGCAAGGCTCCGCGCTCTATGAGATCCCAGGTCAGCTCGCAAATATGTGTCGGTTGCTTGTGACGCGGGTCGAGCTGCCTTTGCAGTTCGATGGCAAACGGATCCTTCCCGCCCGCTCCGATTCCGACCAGTGTGTTCCAGAAGCTATACGCAACTCGCCACGCGTGCCCGCATTCACCAACCACGATGCGCTTGACGCCCAGCTCGAGCGCGGCCTCGCGGATCCGCATCGCGATCTTGCGCAGTTGCTCGTAGTTGCCGATGAACATGCCGAAGTTGCCTGCCTCGGATGAGTACGAGGAAAGCGTCCAGCTGATTCCGGCAGCGTGAAATACCTTGCCGTATCCGATCAGGCTATCGACGTGGGGCTCGGCAAAAAAATCCGCCGAAGGCGTCACAAGCAGGACATCGGCCCCCTTCTCGTCCAGCGGGTAGCGCACGTCGACGCCCGTCTCGTCCTTCACGTCTTCCTCCAGGCCCAGCAGCGTGTCCCGCAACGCGGGACCAGGCAGCCCGAGATTGTTGCCTATCCGATGCACCTTTCCGATGATCTCGTTAGAGTACTTCTGCCCATAGCCGACCGCATCCAGGATCTCGCGCCCCGCCATGGTGATTTCCGCGGTGTCGATCCCGTATGGACAAAAGACGGAACAGCGGCGGCACTCCGAACACTGGTGGTAATACCGGAACCAATCGTCGAGCACCCCCCGGGTCAGGTCGCGAGCGCCGACAAGGCGCGGGAAGAGCTTGCCGGCAGTCGTGAAATAGCGCCGATAGACACTCCGCATCAGATCCTGCCGCGCGACGGGCATGTTCTTCGGATCCTGCGTGCCGATGAAATAGTGGCACTTGTCAGTGCAGGCCCCGCAATGCACACATGCATCCATGAAGACCCTGAGCGAACGATACTTCCCGAGGAGATCGCCCATCTTCGAGATCGCGCGCTCCTGCCACCCCTCGTCGAGCTTGCCCGGAAATCCGATGGCCTCCTGAATCTTCTCGTTCGCCACATAGGAAACTACGTCCTTCATCGCATCGGACTGCAGCGCAGGGACGACGGGATACTCTCGCAATGCGGGCGCTTTCAACTCGACGGCCATCTCAGCGCCTCAACTCGAGTTGTTCAGCCCAAGGCGCAATGTGGCGCCGTTCGCGTGGATCATCCGCCTGATTGCGTGTCGGCGAGAAGAATATTCCCGGCGCATGCAGCAGCTTGCTGAACGGAAATATGATCATCAGCCCGGCCACGAGCGCGAGGTGAACATAGAGGAGTCCATCGCCCGGAAGGGGATGAAGGTCAGCCCGCATCAGCCCGAGGAAGAACAACTTCACACCGATCACGTCCGTGTGTGCGATGAATCGCATTCCCAATCCGCTCGACGCGATGCCGACGAGCAGGACGAGCATCAGGTGATCGGATATCGTCGAGATGTATCGAATCCGTTCGACGAAGATGCGTCGCGCCCACAAGCCGAGAACCCCGGCCACCATCGCAAATCCTGCATAGATACCAAACGGTTGCAATAGCGTGACCCAGGGCCAGATCGGCTCGGTGAAGTAGCGAAGATGCCTGGCCAACACCAAGGCCAACGCGACGTGGAAAACCCAACCCAGCCCCCAGATCCAGAGGTTGGACTTGAACAGGCTCTCGAATAGCAGGATTTCCCGCGCCATCCGGAAACCGACCCCCGCCGAGGTAACAGGCGCAGGCGTAGTCGGAATCTTCAAGGGAGCAGGCGTACGCCAATAGGTCAGGATGCGCGTCGCGAGCCCGGCAGCCATGACCAACACGGCCAGATAGAACAACATGGCGAATGCGTAGCTGGCTGCGTTCATGTAGGGTCGGGGTCAGGTCAGCGAAATCGCGTCGCCGACCTTCAGCTCCTGCGACGTCAGACGCAACCGGTCGGCTTCGGCAGGCCGGCGATCTTGCACGCCTGCTTGGCCGGGCCGTAAGGAAAGAGTTCGTAAAGGTACTGGCTGTTACCCTTCTCCGGCCCGAGGGTCTTGCCGATCGCCTTGGTCAGAACGCGAACCGCGGGCGCGATCTGGTATTCGTCGTAATACTGGCGCAGGAAGTTCACCACCTCCCAGTGCTGATCAGTCATGTCGACGTTCTCCACCTTGGCAATGAAGTCCGCAACATCAGTGTTCCAGTCGCCCAGGTTGACGAGATAGCCTTCCTCGTCCGTTTCGTAGGTCTTCCCATTCACTTCGATGTTAGGCATGGTTTCTCCTGAATGAATCCGTTTGAGCCGTTCGCTCGATTAAAGCCAGGAATGGCAGTTGGGGTTCTCGGCAACGAGGTCCACAAAACCGCCGTAATCGACGGCCTTGACTCCCTCGATCAATCTGTCGGCCACGCCGCGTGCTTCGCAATCCGGAACCAGCACGAAGACATTGCGCTTCGCTGCGATCTCGGACAGCTTTCCGGAACTTGCATGTCCGCGAGTTGCCGCGTAAACGGCATCCTCGATTAGGAGGAGCGTGCCCGTTCCGATCAGCTCGAGGCAGGAGTCCAGCGAACCGCGCTCGAGAGAAGATTTGTTGATGATATGCAGCATGGTTTCGCCTACCCTTCAGAAACTGAGTACCACGTCCTGTTCCTCGAACAGCGAGGTCAGCTGATCGCGCGAAAGTACGGTTACCGGCACCAGCAGATCGTCTTCCGTGAGTGAACGTGCTGTCATCGATTCCCGATCGACGTAGAGCTTCTCGATGTCGTATCCTTCCAGGGCGCGGTAGGTTGGCGAAAAGTTCTTGTGTTCGATTCCCTTGGTCTGCTGGCCCTTTTTCAGCTGGTACACACCGTCGTCCATGAATACAAGCGAAACATCCTGATCGAACGCAGCCGTAATCAGCACGACCTCGAGAGACTCCAACGCGTAGACCGTTCCATACGGCGCCTTGCGATTTACGAACATGAATTTCTTGGTCGTCATCGCGCCTCCTCAGTCGCCGAACACGACGAGTCGATCGGCCTGTATGCCGACTTCCACGAGCTGTCCGAGACCCGAGATGCGAAATCCCGGTGCCAGGTTCTCGTCCTTGATTCCCCGCCGCAGCGCCGCAGCAACGCACACGACGAGATCTACGCCGTGCTCCTCGGCCAGTTTCGACCAGCGCTGCACCACATTCCGATCGTCCTGCGGCGGTTCGGTCAGCCTCGACGCGTTGTTGACGCCGTCGTGATAGAAGAACACGCGTTGGACCGTGTGTCCCCGAGCGATCGCGGCTCGGCAGAACTGGTATGCCGTATCGCTCGCCTGATGCTGGTAAGGACCTTCATTGACCATGATTCCGAACTTCATCTTGTCGGTACTCCGGCCGGACTCAGAAGCGCAGATGAGCCGATGCGTTGAGGTTAACCCGCGCGCCGCGCCAGTCGTCGATCAGATACTTGGTGAAGGTCAAGCCGGTCTTCTCGAAGAAGCGCGGCCAACCGATCCGATCGATCCAGTCCGCCATCCGTTCCCACGGGCGGCCATCTTCCTTGTAGGCATGCAGGATCCGCTTCACCGCATCCGACACTTCAGGCCAACGCGGCGGATTGTTAGGCAGACCGGAGGCGACCATCTTCATGAAAGTCGGCTTGCCGCGGGCATTCGAGTTCTTTCCCCCAACCCAGATCGCGAGCTTGGAATGCTCGGGATCATTGATCTGCATCGGCGGGCACGGCGGATAACAGGCACCGCAGCAGATGCATTTCTTCTCATCCACCTCGAGCGACGGCTTGCCGTTGACGACCGCCGGCCTGATGGCTGCAACCGGGCAGCGTGCGACCACCGCAGGGCGTTCGCAAACGTTCGCAACCAGGTCGTGATTGATCTTCGGCGGTTTGGTGTGCTGCACGATGATTGCGATGTCTGCCTGCCCGCCGCAGTTGATCTCGCAGCATGACGTGGACATGTGAACGCGGTTGGGCATTTCCTCCCGTTTGAACTCTTCGTAGAGTTCGTCCATCAGAGCCTTGACCGCGCCGGACGCGTCGGTACCCGGAATGTCGCAGTGCAGCCACCCCTGGGTGTGCGCGATCATCGATATGGAGTTTCCGGTTCCGCCGACCGGAAAACCTTCCGTCTCGAGCCGCTCGATGAGAGGGGCCACCATTTCGGACCGCGATACCATGAACTCGATGTTCGAGCGGATGGTGAAGCGGACATGGCCTTCCGCATATTGATCAGCGATGTCGCACAGCTTGCGGACGGTATGAACGTCCATCTGCCGCTGCGTGCCGGCGCGCACCGACCATACTTCGTCACCGCCACGCGCCACGTGGTGTAGCACGCCGGGACGCGGCCGGTCGTGGTATCGCCAGTTGCCGTAGTTCTTCTTCAGCAACGGGTGCAGGAACTGCTGGTTGTCGGGAACACCGCTCTCGATCGCACGACGCATGGGTGCTTGGGCCATCTTCGGTTTCTCCTCAGGCTACCTGTTGCTTCTTGGCCTTGATCCGCGCCACCTCTTCGTCCCAACCGTCGGTGCGCACGTACGGGTTCGTCCTCGGGCAGGACACCATGTTCGGGTCGACATCGAGCCCGAGGGCATCTAGGAAGTTGACCAGCCCGATGCGTTCGATCATCTCGCCGGTGCGCTCGTGCTCGAGCGCGTTCTCGGCGAAGAAATCGATGATCTTCTGACCCAGTTCGACGAGCTTTTCGCGATCCTCGTCGGTTTCCAGTTTCATGAACGGCACCACGACCGTGCCCATCAGATCACCGATCTTGAGCGTTCGCTTGCCGCCGACCAGTATCGTGGCGCCCTTGTCCTTGCCCGGGGCGAGCCCCCCCGTGATCACGTTGATGCAATGCATGCAGCGCACACAGTCGCGGTTGTCGATCTCCAGCGCCTGGGTGTCATCGAACCTGACGGAGGTGATGGACGGGCCAGTGGCGACTTCGTCCGCGTTGCGGACGCGTATCGCCTTGGTCGGGCAGCGCGCAATCACGTCGTTGACAAGGTCGGTCATGCCGTGTTTTGCGTAGTACTTCCGCACGAGCGTCTCATCGGTCTGGATGTTGTCGCGCCAGGTACCGATGATCGCCATGTCGGCCCGCTGGATCGAGTTCATGCAGTCGTTGGGACATCCCGAAAACTTGAACTTGAACTTGTATGGCAGCGAGGGACGATGGATGTCATCGAGGAAGGTGTTGATCACCGCACGATGGGCGCGCGCCTCGTCGTAGCAGGATTGCTCGCAGCGCGCCGCACCAACGCACGACATCGACGTACGGACAGCCGGGCCGGCACCGCCGAGGTCGAATCCGAGTTGGTTGATCTCGTCGAAGGCCTTTTGCACGTTTTCGGTCGTGCAGCCCTGAAACATGATGTCCCCGGACTGGCCGTGGAAGGCAATGAGTCCGGAACCATGGCGTTCCCAGATGTCGCACATCTTGCGCAGAACGTCGGTGTTGTAATGCATGCCGGGAGGCGGCATGACTCTGAGCGTGTGAAACTCGGCGGCATCCTTGAAAACCGGCTTGCCTTCGGCGTCCTTCAGTTCCGTGAACCGCGGGATCACTCCACCGCCGTAACCTATGACCCCTACGGTGCCGCCTTTCCAATAGCCCTTTCGGGTCTTGTAGGAAGTTTCGAGCTGCCCGAGCACGTCGACGACGTAATCCTTTTCGGCAGCGAGGCGCTTCAGACCGGTCACGAAACTGGGCCAAGGCCCCTTTTCCAGCTCGTCGAGCATCGGGGTGGGATGCTGCTGCTTTGCCATTGGTTCGTCTCCTTGGAGAAGGCGCCACTGCAACGAGGCGTCGATTCTTTTGCTTGAACGGCGGGCCGTCGGACGACTGTCTTCCGGTGGCCGTGATGTCGAAGCATCGTATGCCTCGCCCCGAACCAGGACCATCCCTCCGGTCGGTAACGGCCGCTAAGCCCTACAGGGGGGAACCTCGCTACCCGGAAGGGGTATGGATCACACCCCCCCTCGGCTATAGACGGCTCCATGCCCGAACGCGCCCAATAGCGCCCTGTCCCGGAGATCGCGGCATGCGCTCCGGTTGTCGAGCAACGCACTGCCCAATCGAGGAGAACCATGGCTCACATCGTCATCATCGGAGCTGGAATCGGTGGCATGCCCATGGCCTACGAGATGCGCGACATGGCTCGGCCAGGGGATACGGTTACGGTCGTCAGCAACTCGCCCACCTTCCACTTCGTACCGAGCAACCCTTGGGTTGCCGTGAAGTGGCGCGAACGCCGGGACATCGAGCTCGATGTCGGGCCGATACTTGCCCGTCGCGGCATCAGATTCAGCGCCGCCGGTGCGAAAAGGGTCGTGCCCGAAGAGAATCTCGTCGAACTCGGCGATGGCACCCGCCTGAACTACGATTATCTGGTCATCGCGACCGGGCCGAAACTCGCATTTGACGAAGTGCCCGGGCTCGGCCCGGCCAGTGCAGGCGGTTTCACGCAGTCGATCTGCCACGTCGACCACGCCGAGCATGCCAAGACCGAGTGGGAGCGCTTCGTGCAAGATCCCGGCCACATCGTCGTCGGGGCGGTTCAGGGTGCGTCGTGTTACGGCCCCGCCTACGAGTTTGCGATGATCATGGATACCGACCTGCGTCGCCGGCGGATTCGCGACAAGGTGCCGATGACGTTCGTGACGGCGGAGCCCTACATCGGCCATCTCGGCCTGGGCGGCGTCGGCGACTCGAAAGGAGTACTCGAATCCGCCTTTCGCGATCGCCACATCAAGTGGATCTGCAACGCCAAGACCACGCGGGTCGAGGCCGGAAAGATGTTCGTTACCGAACACGACGAGGACGGCAAGCCGAAGCGCGAGCACGAACTGGCATTCAAGTACTCGATGATGCTGCCCGCCTTCAAGGGTGTGGACGCAGTGTTTGGAATCGAGGGGCTGACCAACCCGCGCGGGTTCATCCTGATCGACGACTTTCAGCGCAATCCGAAGTACAAGAACATCTACTCGGTCGGCGTTTGCGTCGCGATCCCGCCCGTCGAGCCCACCCCGCTGCCGGTCGGGGCTCCGAAGACCGGCTACATGATTGAATCCATGGTCACGGCGACCGCGCACAACATCCGTGCAGCGCTCGATGGCAAGGAGCCCTCCAAGAAAGCCACATGGAACGCCGTCTGCCTGGCAGATTTCGGCAACAAGGGCGCGGCTTTTGTCGCCCTTCCCCAGATCCCGCCGCGCAACGTGAACTGGTTCTCGGAAGGGAAGTGGGTACACCTCGCGAAGGTCGGGTTCGAGAAATACTTCATGCGCAAGATGCGCGCGGGAAGTTCGGAGCCGGTCTTCGAAAAAATGGTGCTCAAGGCACTGGGAATCATGAAACTGAAGAACTGAGGTCATCACCTTGCACGCGCCTCGTCCGATTGCCGGCTTCACGGTACCGTGGGGCGGGCAGCAAATCGAACTTCAGGAAGTCGTCTTCGATGGCGGCGGCGCTCCGCTTCTCCGCGTTCGCATCCGGGAAGGCAAGCGTTTCACCATATTCGACATCGATGCCGTCACTGCGTCGAAATGGGGCAAGTCCATGGAACAGTGGGCAACGCAGCAACTATCGGAAATGGAAATGCGGAGTGCGGAATGACGATGGCACCCGACGACTATTCGTCCATGGTGGATCAGGTGTTCGACCTTCAGGGCGAGGATCTGCCCCAGGATCATCGTGAAGCGCTTTGGCTCGCGGTGTCCGCATTGTTGACCTGGCTACCCTCCGAGCCTACTGCAGGCATCCACGCGATTCGCGCCGCGCATACGAACTACGGAATGACGCTGCTTCCGCGCCGGGCAAAACTGGTGTTGCGCGTGCCTGAACATCGCCGGCAGGATGCGCAGGCGCTCGAGGGCGAAACGCTCGACGTCGCCGGTCACCCGCTTCGCGTGGGGGCCTCGCACATTCGCACCCTGCCGCTCGCGTCGACGCTGTATGCCGATTTCGTCTCGACCGGGTCGTCGGAGGAAACGCGCTTCCAGGCCGACATCGCGCGCGAACTCGCGCGGCTCGGCATCGGGTGCCGTTTCATCTGCGGCCGGCGACGCGCCTCACGAGTTTCCGGTAGCGAAGTCGCCGGTTTCGCCGTCGCGCTGCATGACGTGCCGCTCGACCAGTCCCTTTGGCTGCAATGCGTAGGACTTGGCAGGGCGCGGCATCTCGGCTGCGGCATTCTGATTCAGCACAAGGAGATCTCCGGTCTGCACTGAAAAGGAAGCGCCGTCCGGGAAATGCAGGAGAGCCGAAGCATGGGAATCATGGTGAATGGAAACGAACTGGAAACGGATGCCGATGGCTATCTCGTCGAGCCGAATTTCGACGACGCGGCGTCGCACGCCATAGCCGGCGCGGAAGGCATCGAATTGACCGAAGATCACTGGCAGGTGATCGGTTACCTGCGAGACAGCTATCGCGAACAGGGTCACAGCCCGAACTTTCGCACAATGCTGAAGGAGATGCAGGAGATCAACCCGGCCGCAGACAGCAAGTACCTGTACGACCTGTTCCCGCTCGGCCCTGCAAAGCAGGGCGCTCGCATCGCGGGATTGCCCCAGCCCTACGGCAAGGGCGGTTACTGAGGAGACGCAATGACCACGACCGTTCCCACCGCCAACGTGACGCTGGACGTCAAAGGGGCAACCTGCCCGGGGCCGCTGGTCGGCGCAAAGCGAATCGTGGACGATCTTGCCGAAGGCCAGGTCCTCCTCTTGATCTCGGACTGCCCGGGCACCGAAGCGGATCTGTTCGCGTGGTCGCGCGTTACCGGCAACCAGGTCATCGCAACCGAAAAGCGTGGCGACGGCGGACTGGGCTACTACATCCGCAAGGGGCGGCCGACACGTCCCCAGGCCAACGCAGTGCTCGACCTGCGCGGCACGGTCTGCCCGGGGCCGATCGTCGAAGCCAGGAAGTTGCTGGGCAGCATGAACGTCGGGGAAGTGCTGCGACTGGTCAGCGACTGTCCGGGCGTCAAGGGCGACATTGCCGGGTGGGCCCAGCAGACCGGCTTCCACCTGCTCGATTCGATCGAGATCGCACCCGGCGAGTACGAGTTCTACATCGCGAAGGGTTGAGTCCTGTTTGCCACGGGAACGTCGGGCCATGCGCATCAAAAGCCACTGGTTCAGGGAAGAGAAGCCGAAAAGCACGCGAGAGATCGCTGGCGCGAGCGCGTTCATCGCCTGGCGCATCGCGCAGAATGTCCTCAAGAACATGCGTCGCGCCGACTTCGAGATCGAACCCGGTGAACAATACTTCGCGTTTCTTGCGGAGTGGCTGATCTTTCTGGTTCAGATCGGTGACCGGATTGCGTACTCGCATCTCGGCCCGCAGCTGCGCGTCGATTTCACCTCGTCGATGGCCAATCGCCTCGGCGAGATTCTGGCGGACAATCACAACGATCTGCTTGGCGGTCCGGTGCCGGGCGACGGCGTGACTCGGTTCAAGAGTGCCTTCATCGATCGTCTCAATCTGCGGTCCGCCGACTACGCCGATTTCGACTTCAGCGACACTTCGATCGAATACGGCTTCCTGCGCTACCTGGCGGACCACCTGACGCATGTACTGCGAGAACGCGACAAGGTGTGGGTGCACGATCAAGTGATGGAACTGGAGGCACCCGAAGCCGTCGCGCTGATGCGCAAGGGCATGCGCGGGCTGCTCGGCGAAGAGCCCAATCCGGCCCGGGCGCGGACCGGCACCAGCGGCGAATGATGCTGACACCGTCAACCGAGGCGATCCATCGCCGCTACGCCGGCCATTCGCCTTTCTCCCTTCGAGACGTCGACAGCTACCTGCGCTGGCGGGATTGGAAACTCGAATGCGCACCGACAAGCGTATCCGATCTGATCGTCGAGGTTCGCGACCTCGGGCGCCTGACACCCGTGGAACACGGCGCAATAGCCGATCGCTGCCGCCAGGCCAACATGGCGATCTATGCAAGCGCGGACGAGCGCGACGACAACGCCCTGCCGCGCCGGCTTGCGGCGCAGTTCGGGCTGCGGCGCCTGGACGCAAACTGGCTCGCCGACGACGACGGTGTCAGCCGGCTCGAGGTCGGCGAGTCGACCGGGCGCGGCGAGTTCATTCCGTATACCGACCGGCCGATCCGCTGGCACACCGATGGCTACTACAACCCGCCGTCGAGACAGATCCGGTCGATGGTCCTGCACTGCGTCCGGGATGCCGCCGATGGTGGGGACAACGCATTGCTCGACCACGAGATGGCCTACATCCTGCTGCGCGACGAGAACCCCGAATTCGTCGCGGCGCTGTCGGCACCCGATGCGATGCGAATCCCCTGCCGCGAGGATGCGAACGGGACCGCGCGCGCCGAAGAGACGGGTCCGGTGTTCCACGTCGATCCCGAAGACGGGCAATTGCACATGCGCTACACCGCCCGCACCACCAGCATCGAGTGGAAGAACGATGCCCTGACGCAGGCCGCCGTGCGCCGTCTTGCCGAAATGCTCGACGCGCCGCTCCCCTGGATCCTGCGTGCCCGGCTCGAACCCGGATCGGGCTTGATCTGCAACAACGTCCTGCATACGCGCAACGGATTCCGCGATGACCCGAGCCGCCCTCGCCTGCTGTTCCGTGCGCGCTACCTCGATCGCGTCGCCTCGCCGCAACAACGGCCCTAGTACCGCCGGGCGCGCATAAACATCGCCGCATCAGCGTCTTGCGCTCCATCGGCTGCGGCCGACGCATGCGCTCTTGACCTCACAGCCCCGATTCGCCAATCTGCGAACGATACGCGCTGCCAACGGCGCCCGTCGATTTCGCTTCAATGACAATCAACTCGTGCCGCGCGACGGTGCGAATCAGGGGGAATACGGCATGAATCACGACAACATCGCAAACCGCAGAGCGGTCGTCCTCGTTGGCCACGGCGCTGCGGGCAAGACCACGCTGGCCGAAGCCCTGCTGGCCGCCGCGGGCGCGATAACAGGGCGCGGCAGCGTGGAGCGCGGCAACACGGTCTGCGATTTCGATCCGCTGGAGAAGGCCTTCGGGCACTCGCTCACGAGCGCTGTCGCGGGCTTTACCTGGAACGATCGCCAGATCCAGTTGATCGACACCCCGGGATACCCGGATTTCGCCGGGCAGGCAATTGCTGCGCTGGCGGCCGCCGATACCGCGCTGGTGGTGATCAACGCGCAGGCGGGTATCGAGCTGTCCACCGAACGCATGATGCGGCGTGCAGGGGAACGCGGCCTGTGCCGCATGATCGTGATCAACAAGATCGAGGCTGACAACGTCGACTTGCCCGCGCTGGTGGCCGACATCCGGCAGCGCTTCGGCAATGCCTGCATGTTGCTCGACCTGCCGGCACATGGCCGCAGCGACATGGTGGAATTGCTTGGCCACGGCGATGGCGAGACCGATTTCGAGTCTGCGGCGGCGGCACACCGTGCGTTGATCGACACCATCGTCGAGGAAGACGAAACGCTGCTTGCGCGCTATCTCGAGGATGGCGCCGACCCGTCGCCAGATGAACTGCACGCCCCGTTCGAAAAGGCCATGCGCGAGGGCCACCTGATCCCGATCCTGTTCGTTTCTTCGCGCACTGGGGCCGGATTGCGCGAGTTGCTCGACGTGCTTGCGCACCTCGCGCCAAGCCCGCTGGAAGGCAACCCGCCTCCGTTCTGGCGCGGCGCGCCGGGCGTCGCGGCCGAGTCCTTTCAGGCGGTTCCGGAGGAAGGCCGGCATGTGCTCGCCCACGTTTTCAAGGTGGTGATCGACCCCTATGTCGGCAAGCTCGGCGTTTTCCGCGTCCATCAGGGAACCATACGGCGCGACACGCAATTGTTCGTTGGCGACGGCAAGCGCGCCTTCCGCGTCGGCCACCTCTACCGCCTGCAGGGCAAGGACTATGTCGAGGTCGAATCGCTTGGGCCCGGTGAGATCGGCGCGGTCGCCAAAGTGGAGGAAATTGCCTTCGACTGCGTGTTGCACGATTCGCATGAGGAAGACCACATCCACCTCAAGCCGCTAGAGTTCCCGGTGCCGATGCAGGGGCTGGCGGTGGAAACGCGGCGAAAGGGCGACGAACAGCGCCTGTTCGACGTGCTGCACAAGATCGAACTGGAAGATCCCTGCTTCCGCGTCGAGCGCCACCCGACGAGCCACGAGACCGTGATCCGCGGCCTCGGCGAGACCCATCTGCGCGCCAACCTCGCGCGACTGGAACAGCAATACAAGCTCGAACTCGACACCAGGCCGCCGCGCATTCCCTATCGCGAAACCGTCACCGGGCAGTCGGAATTCACTTACCGCCACAAGAAGCAGAGCGGCGGCGCCGGCCAGTTTGGCGAAGTCGCCTTGCGCGTCGAGCCACTCGAACGCGGCGCGGGCTTCGAGTTCGTCGACCACGTCAAGGGCGGCGCGATTCCGGGCGTATTCATGCCGGCAGTCGAAAAAGGCGTGCGCCAGGCGCTGGCCGATGGCGTGCTGGCGGGCTTTCCGGTCGAGGACCTGCGCGTCACGGTGTTCGATGGCAAGACGCACTCGGTCGACGGCAAGGAAGTCGCCTTTTTCACCGCCGGCCGCAAGGCGGCAGCCGAAGCGATCCGGCGCGCCAGTCCGATCGTGCTCGAACCGATGGTCGACATTCACATCCTCGCGCCCGACCCTTCGATCGGCGACCTCACCGGCGACCTCGCCGCGCGGCGTGGCCACGTGACAGGCACCGAAGGGCGCGGCCCCGGCACCACGGCGATATCGGCACAGGTGCCGCTGGCCGAGATCAACGAATACCAGTCACGTTTGAAGTCGCTGACCGGCGGGCGCGGTGCCTATGACGTCAGCTTCAGCCACTACGCGCAGGTGCCGCCCGGCGTGCAACAGCATCTCGCTTCGCAGTTCAAGGGCGCGGCCGACGAGGATTGAGTTTTCGGGCGGTCCGGCCGGCTTGCATCGGCCGGATCGCTGTGCGACCGCCTGCCCGACATCCGATCGGCCGAGGCTGCAGTGCGCGCCACGCGGGATCGGGAAACGTCACGGCACAAGGTACTTCCCACGTTCGCGCGCGACATTCGCTAACATTGCGCGGAGTTTCATCCCGAACCCATTGATGGCATCCGCACGGCTCCCCGCTTCGTTTTTCGGCATGGTGCTCGGTCTTTCCGGAATGGGGCAGGCTTGGCGCGTTGCCTCGACCCTGTGGGGGCTGCCGAGCGTCATCGGCGAGAGCGTGCTTGTGCTCTCCATACTAGTGTGGGCCGCGCTGCTGATCGTTTATCTCTCTCAGGCGATCCAGCAACCGCAATACGTGCGCATCGAGGCGGAACATCCGGTACAGGGCGGCACTCCGGCGCTGATCGCCGTCGCAACGATGCTGATCGCCATCGCAGCCTTGCCCTATTCACGGCTCGCCGCCGAAATCCTCGCTGCCGGCGCGATTGGTGGACATCTCTTGTTCTCGCTATGGCATACCGGAACGCTTTGGCGGGGCGGGCGCAGCCCGATGGACACGTTGCCGACCGTCTATCTGCCAACCGTGGCCGGCAATTTCACCTCTGGTGCGATCCTGGGCGCACTCGGGATGCCGTCCTGGGGCTGGCTCTTTGTCGGTGCGGGCGTTTTTTCGTGGTTAGCCCTGGAATCGCTGATGATCCACAGGCTGCTCGTCCCGGAACCGCTACCGGTGCCGCAAAGACCGCTGCTCGGCATCCAGTTCGCACCGGCCGTCGTGTGCGCGATGGCATGCCTGATGCTGTCGCCGGGCGCCCACGAACCCTGGCTGCTCATGCTGTGGGGGTATGGACTGTTTCAGTTGTTGTTGGGAATCCGATTGCGGCCATGGCTGGGCGAGCAACCGTTCGTCATGTCCTACTGGGCCTACACATTCGGAATTGCGGCGACAACGATCTGCGCTCTCAAGCTTGCCGTCAGCGGCGTGGACGCGGCCCGTTTCCTGGCATTGCCGATATTTCTCTGCGCCAACGCATTCATCGGCTATCTAACGTGGAAAACCGCCGTCCTGCTGCTCTCAGGCCAGTTCCTGCCGAAGCCGCCATAGCATCAGTCGCGGACGCCTCGCGTCTGTCCGCGAGCAGCGGACCTACCGCCTGCGCAAGGTAGCCCGTCTCGCAGCGACCTGCGCCACAAGCCGCATGGAGGGCCGCTCTTCGGCATGCCAGCGCCACTCGCGCCATTCCATGAGCCCCGCAGGCATGGCAGGCCGCAGACGCCCTATCGATCAGGCTCTCCGGCCTGCTCGCCGAAACGCTGCGCCGCGAAGCCGGGTCCGGTTTCGTAATGCGGATCGGCCCACGTCTGCCTTTCGACCGTCGACGCTGCACCCTATAAAATGGGCGGGCGTATCCGTATGTCCACCCGGTGCACACCATGAGCCAACCCGACTCCCCGCAACCGAATCCCGTCACCCGCATCGCACGTCGCCGTGCCAAACCGGGCTGCGAGGCCGCATACGAAGCCGTACTGCGCGGCATGTTCGTCGAGGTGGCCAAGTTCCGCGGCTTTCGCGGCGCGGACATGATTCCACCTGAATCGGCCGGTGGCGAATACCAAGTCGTATTGCGCTTCGATTCGCAGCAGCACCTCGATGCGTGGGACGTGTCCGACATGCGCCAGACCTGGCATGCGCGCCTGCACGCGGTTGCCGAGGGAGATCCCGATTACCGCCTGCTCAGCGGACTCGAGGCCTGGTTCGCGCTGCCGGCCGCACCCGCGAATCATGCCCCGGTGCGCTGGAAAATGGCTGTCGCGACCTGGCTCGGCATCTTTCCGACGGTGTCGCTCGTGCTGTGGTTCGTCGCGCCGGCACTCGCCGCCCTGCCCTTCCTGCTGCGCACCGCCATCCTGACCGCGCTGATCGTGGCGCTGATGACCTGGCTGATCATGCCGCGACTGGTCGGACTGCTGCGCCCCTGGCTGTTCCGGGATTAAGACGCTAATCCGGCTTGGACGGGGCCCAGGGCAGGTGCTGCTTCTGCGCCTCGTCATGCCATCGTTCTTCCTCTTCGTGGATGTAGCGCCGCGTGGTACGCGCGTCGCTGTGTCGCGCATCTTTCTGAACGTAGCGTTCGCCGATGCCGCTGTCGAGCTTGGCGGTGATGCCGGTATGGCGACCCCAGTGAGCGGACGCGGCGCGCAGCTTCTCGCGCTTGTGCTCGGACTGCGGCGGCAGCAGATCTGCCGCGCCGGCGAAGATCCTTTTCAGGATCTGGTTGAGCCGGCGCGCGGTGATCGGACTGCGGTCGCGCAGAGAGACCAGCAGCGGCGTGGTGTCGGTCTTCTTCGGCACGGCGGTCAGGCCGAGGTGTTTGCGGTAGCGCACCAGCGCCTGCAGCATGTCGTCGGCCACCGGTACCTTGGCTTTCTTGCCCCCCTTGCCCACCACGTGCCACCACCAGCGGCCGCGTTCCTCGCGAAAGCTGTTCATCCGGTGCGATTCGAGTTCGCCGGCACGCGGCGCGAGCATGTAGAGAATCGCCGCGATGAAGCGTGCGCGCTCGTATTCGTCCTGCTGCACCGCGCCCTCGCGCGGCATGGACTCGATCGCCTTCGTCACGGCCTGCCACATTTCCTCGTCTAGGAAGCGCTCGACCTTCTCGACTTCGTCGGTGCCGACGACGGACTGTATCGGACCGTCGGACTCCGCCGCCAGTTTGCGCCGCCGCTGGCGGATCAGCCCGAGCGGGTTGCCGGCAAGGTAGCCGGCATCGACCAGATAGCGCATCAGCGAATTGATCGCCGCCATCGCGGTGAGCACCGCACTCTCGGAGAGCGGCCCAACGAAGGGTCGCCACTTTTCCGTGACGCGATCTGCCTTGGGGCCGCACCACAGGGAAGCCGGCTGCGGATCGGCGAGAAAATTGAGGTAACCCTCGAAATCCTGTCGGTTGAGGCTCGAAAGCGGTTTGCCGCAATCGACCAGCGACCACAGCAGGAGCCGCTCGCATTCGCGCTGGTAGATGCGCAGCGTGCCCGGCGAACGGTCGTACTCGGCGAGAAAGCAGCGTATCGCGTCTGCATCCGTCGCGGCGGTGATCTGCAGTCGGGCACGGTCCGCCCGATTGATTCCGTCGTGTCCGTCGATGTCGGGCGGGATCGTCAGCTCATCGAGCGGCCGGATCGGAACCAGAGTGGCGCCAGGCGATTCCTCGATGCCAGCCTGCGTTACGGGTTCAGCCATGGTCGGCAACCTCGGATCGCCTCGCGGCCGGCGCAGGTCTTGCTTCAAGCAGGGCGCTCACGTACCCAATACGAAGCGGCCCGACGTGGAATCGGGCAGGGTTGAATTGAGTTAGTGTTATACTCATAAAAACATATTGTTATATTGGTTTTCCAAGAATCGTCCTGAACTATGATGCGGGATTCGTTACGGCGACAGGCGTTCGATGGTCCATGCCGCCCCCGGCGTTTGCCGGTATCGCAGGCGGTCGTGCAGCCGGCTCGGTCGTCCCTGCCAGAATTCAATGCTGTGCGCAGTCAGTCGGTAGCCGCCCCAGTACGGCGGTCGCGGAACCGTTTCCGGGTACTTCATGCCGAATTCGGTCACTTTCGCAGCCAATCCCTCGCGACCTTCGATAACCCGGCTCTGCCGGCTGGCCCAGGCACCGATGCGGTTGGCATAGGGGCGGGAGGCGAAGTAGGCGTCCGATTCCGCGGCCTCGCACTGACGGATCGTACCGTCGATGCGCACCTGCCGTTCCAGATCCGCCCAGTAGAACAACAGGCTGGCGTTGGGGTTCAGCGCCAGCTCCAGCCCCTTGCGGCTTTCGTAATTGGTGTAGAAGGTGAAGCGGCCGGCCTCCGCCGAGCGCAGCAGTACGATGCGCGCGCTCGGCACGCCGTCGAGGGTCGAAGTCGCGAGGGTCATCGCGTAGGGTTCGGTCAGCCCGGCGTCGATCGCCTGCCGCAACCAGGCGGCGAACAAGGGCATCGGATCAGCCGGCGCGTCGCGCTCGTCGAGCGCGCCTTCCCTGTACTCCTTGCGCAGCGAACTCGTGTCGAGGCGCGCCGTATCGGTGGTTTTGCTCATTTTCCGCCTGCGCCGCAAGCGCATCCGGCCCGGGCTGGATGCAGAGCTTGCGGTCTGCCGTCGGCGGCTGCCGGGTGCGGACGTTCCGGTGCCAGGCGTTCAGCCGCGGCGCGGCGCGCCGATAAACGGAAAGGTCCCCTGTTCGACATTCGCTGGAAGAACGCAGTTTGAAGCTTCACATCCTCTCCGATCTGCATTTCGAGTACGACACCGAGTTCAAGGTGCCGCAAACCGACGCCGACGTACTGATCCTGGCCGGCGACATCAGCCCCGGCCTGAACGGCTTGGCACGTTTCGCGCGAAGCAGCCTGCCGGTGATCTACGTGCCGGGCAATCACGAATTCTACGGCGAAACCATCCATGCCCTGCCGGCCGCGATGCGCCTGCTGGCACGCGGCAGCAGCATCCACCTTCTGGACAACGACGAATTGCAACTCGGCGGCGTGCGCTTCCTCGGCACCACGCTGTGGACCAATTACGAGCTGTACGGCGTCGAGCGATCCGGCGAGGTCACCGCCCACGCCGACCGCCACCTCAACGACTATATCTGCATACAGGGCGACCAGGGCCGCACGCTGACGCCCGGCCAGACAGTGAGCCTGCACCTGAAGGCGGTTGACTGGCTGTCGCGCAAGCTGGCCGAGCCCTTCGACGGCAAGACGGTCGTCATCACGCATCACGCGCCGCATCCGTCGAGCCTGATGCCCAAGCACGAGGGCAAGCTCATCAATGCCGCGTACGCATCCGATCTCACGCACTTGATGGGCGCGGCGAGCCTCTGGATACACGGCCACACGCACCATTGCGTGGACTACACGGTCAATGGCACGCGCATCGTGACCAACCCGAAGGGCTACCGGGACGAAAACCGCGCCTTCAACCCCGCGTTCGTGGTGGACGTCTGAGCGATCCCTCGTCCCCGGGAAAGGAGGCAGGGATCGGCGGGACCGTCAGCGTGCCGTGCGCATCAGGATCAGGTTGCCGCGGCGGGCAAACCAGGTATCGGCATGCGAGGTATGCCGTCCGCCGTGGTTGGGGTCCATGATGGCAATCCGGCCGGTGGTGTCCGCCCCGTAGATCAGCACCGCATGGCAGTAGTTGCCGATCGGATACGCGCAGAAGATCGGCCCGGCGCGTAAGTGCTGGTTGATGTAATGGTTGATCTGCGCGCCCCGCTCCACCTTCCAGGCCAGTCCGAGTTGGCTGGCCAGCAGCGGCACTTTCTGCGAGGGCGTGATCCCGCCGGTTCTCCCTTCCCCATGCCGCTGGATCAATGCTTCCTGTTGCTGGACCGGAAACGGCGGCGGCGCAGTCTGCGACCAGCTTTCGAGCACGGCGGCCCAGCAACTGTCGGTAAGGCGTTGTCCGACCAGGGGTGGCGGGCGGTGCATGATTGCCGGCATGGATCGTCTCCGTCGTGATGGAAAGGATGGCGGCATGATGCCGAACGCGTGCCCGGCGGGGCGCGACATGCTTCACGGTTCCCGCGAGATTTCGCCGCCCGCAGCGCCTGTCAGAACACCCACTGCGGCCGCAGCAACATCATCAGGCCGAGCGCCAGCATCACGGCGCCGCTGAGAAGCTTGAGCCACCGGCCGGCATGCTCGGTCAGCTTGCGGCTGCCGAGCGCAGCGACGGCGATCGCCACCATCAGGCTGTCGTCGGCGATGTAACCGAGGATGTAGAGCAGCAGGTAGGCGTAGTGCATCGCCGGCGGCAGCGCCTGCTGCGCCAGCACGGCGGTGTAGATCGCCGGAAAGCCGGCCGTGCACAGCAGTTCGACGAAATTCACCAGCACGGCGAGCAGCGCGACCGCGGCCAGCGATGCCGGCAGCGCGCGCGCCAGCACCACTGCGCGCATGCGGGCATAAATGCCCGGCTTGGCCGTTTCCGGTATCGACAGGCTCGGCCCGTGTCCCCAGGCAATGGCGTCCTTGACATTGAGCGCGCCAATCAGCAGCGCGGCGCACGCCAGCGCCCCGCGCAGCGTGCCGGACATGCCGACCGCCAGAAAGACGTTGAGCCAGGCAGCCATGAAGGCGTAATACACGGCGCCGCTGACCAGCACGAAAGTGCCGGCGATCAGCGCCATGCGCGCGCGGTCGCGCAGCCGAACCAGCAGCGAGAGCAGGAACAGCAGCACCCACATCGCACAGGGATTGAAACCGTCGAGCAGGCCGAGCGCGAGTGTGAACAGCGGCAAACCGAGTTCCGCGATGCTGATCGACCCGAACAGCGCGGAGTCGACCTTGTCGCGTCCCGGCTCGGCGTCGCCCAGCAGCGCACGGATTGCCGCGCCGCTGTGCTCGGCGTCGTCGAAACCGACGACGACACGTTCGCCACGCACGAAGGTCGGTACGCCGGGCGGCCAGTTGCCGCTGCGGCGCGAGACTTCGATCAGGTCGTGCCGCGCGGCTTCATCGGTGTCGATGTCGCGTAGTTCGACTCGCAGGCCGGGCTGCGCCGCCTGCATTTCAGCGAGGAACAACTTGGCCTGCGCGCAATGCGGGCAGCCTTCGCGGACATAGACGACAAGTGCGCCGGCAGGCCGTGAATCCGCCGCCGGCACGGCGGCCGCAGAGGTTGCGCCAGCCGCCACACAGCTGCCGAACAGGCCTGTCACGAGCATAAGCAGCACAAGAAGCCGCGTGCGAAGGCGCATGGACAGGACGTTCCGGCCCGTCATGCCCCACAGTCCGCATGAATGAAGGGCCTTGAGCATGGCAAGGCTGCAGTTGTTTTCTGACGCGCCGCCCAGCAGTGGCGCCGCCGTGGTCGAATGCCTGCGCGCCGTGCGTGAACGGCATCGCTGAGATGACCTATCCATGCGGCCCCCCGGAGGGGTACCAGCGAGGGATCGACGCCTCAATGCATCGAATCATCGTCCGGGAGCGGTACCGGGACGACAAGGATTCCCTCTTCGAGGAGGTCGCTGGCCTCCTGGGGTGAGGCGACGCCGCGGATACTGCGCTCCTTCGCCTCGCCATAGTGGATCTTGCGCGCTTCTTCGGGAAATGCGCTGCCGACGTTCTCGGCGCCGGCCATCATCTCGCGCACCAGCTTGAGCATCGCAGCCTGCATCGCCGGCGCCGGCAGCTTGACCACCGGCTGTTGGGCGACGCCCTGTTCGCCACGCTGCACGTAGGGCGCGGTCGGCCGCCGAACGACGGACGTCGAGCCGCACACCGGGCAACTTACCTGACCGGCTGCATGCTGGGCATCGAAATCCCTCGACGACTGGAACCAGCCCTCGAACAGGTGATCGCCTGCGCAGCTCAGATTGAGGACGATCATGCGCCTGGCGTGCCGGCGAGCCGGATCGACTGCTCGATTGGCCCGGCCGGATAGTGGAAGGCAACCGGTCCGTCGGCCTCCGCGTGCACGAACTGGCGCACGAAAGGATCGTCGGACTCGACCATCTCCCTGGTCGGCCCTTGTGCGACGATGCGCCCGCCGTCGATGAAGAAAACGTGATCACAGATCTTCAGCGACTCGCTGACGTCGTAAGTCACGACGATCGATGTCACGCCGAGCGCATCGTTGAGCGTGCGGATCAGGTTGGCGATGACGTTGAGCGAAATCGGGTCGAGGCCGGCGAAGGGCTCGTCGTACATGATCAGCGTCGGGTCGAGCGCGATGGCGCGCGCCAGCGCGACGCGGCGCGACATGCCGCCGGAAAGCTCGGTCGGCATGAGGGTGTGCGCGCCGCGCAGGCCGACCGCGTGCAGCTTCATCAGCACGAGGTCGCGGATCAGTTCGTCTGGCAGGTCGGTGTGCTCGCGCATCGGGAAGGCAAGATTCTCGAACACCGACAGGTCGGAAAACAGCCCGCCCTGCTGGAACATCATGCCCATCTTCTTGCGCAATTCGTACAGCGCACCCGTGTCGAGCTCATGCACCACCTGGCCTTCCACGCGCACACTGCCGCGCGAGGGCCTGAGTTGTCCGCCGATCAACCTGAACAGCGTGGTCTTGCCGCAACCGCTGGTGCCGAGTATGGCCGACACCTTGCCGCGGGGAATGGCGAGGTCGATGCCCTTGAGCACCTCGCGCTCGCCGTAGGCGAAGCAGGCGTTCGCGATTTCGACGACGGCCGTCGATTCAGTGCGCATCGGCAGCGGTCCGGTCAGGCGGACAACGGCTTGAAGCGCAGCCGGTGCGGCTGGTCGGCATCGTCGCCAAGCCGTTTGCGCCGGTCGTCGAGGTAGTCGGCGTAGTTGCCCTCGAACCACACCACCTTGCTGTCGCCTTCGAAGGCCAGGATGTGCGTCGCGATGCGGTCGAGGAACCAGCGATCATGCGAGATCACCACCGCGCAACCGGGGAAGTCGAGCAGCGCGGTTTCCAGCGCGCGTAGGGTTTCGACGTCGAGGTCGTTGGTCGGTTCGTCGAGCAGCAGCAGGTTGCCGCCGGCCTTGAGCAGCTTGGCCAGGTGCAGGCGGTTGCGCTCGCCGCCGGAGAGGTCGCCGACGCGCTTCTGCTGGTCCGCGCCCTTGAAGTTGAAGCGGCCTACGTAGGCACGGCTCGGCGTCTGGTAACTGCCGACTTCGATCACGTCGGAACCGCCGGTGATTTCCTCGAACACCGTCTTGTTCGGATCGAGCGCATCGCGGCTCTGGTCGACGTAGGCGACCTTCACCGTCTCGCCGATGCGCAGTTCGCCGGCATCCTGCGTTTCCTGGCCGACCAGGATGCGGAACAGCGTCGACTTGCCGGCGCCGTTGGGGCCGATGACGCCGACGATGCCGCCCGGCGGCAGGTTGAACGACAGGCCTTCATAGAGCAGCTTGTCGCCGTACGCCTTCTTCAGGTTGGTCGCTTCGACGACCAGGCTGCCCAGGCGCGGGCCGGGCGGAATGTAGATTTCGTTGGTCTCGTTGCGCGACTGGTATTCCTGCGACGCGAGTTCCTCGAAGCGCGCCAGACGCGCCTTGCTCTTGGCATGGCGACCCTTGGGGCTGGTGCGCACCCATTCGAGTTCGGACTTCATCGCCTTGATGCGCGCGCCCTCCTGCTTGGCTTCGGTCTCGAGGCGGGCTTCCTTCTGCTCCAGCCATGACGAATAATTGCCCTGCCACGGAATGCCGTGGCCACGGTCGAGTTCGAGGATCCAGCCCGCGACGTTGTCGAGGAAGTAGCGGTCGTGCGTCACCGCGATCACCGTGCCGGGGAAGCGTTCGAGGAACCGCTCCAGCCACTGCACCGACAGCGCGTCGAGGTGGTTGGTCGGCTCGTCGAGCAGCAGCATTTCCGGCTCCGATAGCAGCAGGCGGCACAACGCGACGCGGCGCCGTTCGCCGCCGGAAAGCTTGGTCACGTCGGCATCCCACGGCGGCAGGCGCAACGCATCGGCTGCCACTTCGAGCTGGCGCTCGATCTCCCAGCCATTGACGGCGTCGATCTTGTTCTGCAGCTCGCCCTGCTCTTCCAGCAGCCTGGCCATCTCGTCGTCGTCCATCGGCTCGGCGAAGCGGTCGCTGATGGCATTGAAGCGCGCGATCAGCGCCAGCGTGCCGCCGACGCCTTCCTGGATGTTGCCGCGCACGTCCTTCGCCGGGTCGAGTTGCGGCTCCTGCGGCAGGTAGCCGATCCGCAGGTTGGGCATCGGCTGCGCTTCGCCTTCGTATTCCTTGTCGATGCCGGCCATGATGCGCAGCAGGCTGGACTTGCCCGAGCCGTTGAGGCCGAGCACGCCGATCTTGGCGCCGGGAAAAAAGGAAAGGGAAATATCCTTGAGAATCTGACGCTTGGGCGGAACAATCTTGCCCACGCGATGCATGGTGTAAACGTATTGGGCCATCTGCTGCCGGGTTCCGGAAAACGGGTTTGAATCGCCGGATTATGCCCGATCCGCCCCGCCGCCGCCTCGATCGCGGATGCGCGGCGATGCTCCGAAAGCGATCGAGGTCTATTACTTTCGTCGAATTGTGCAGGCGCACATCATGTCGTATAAACCTCGCCATCCGCGACACGCAACTCGCCGCAAACCGGACCCTTACGCTTCCCATGTACGACGCGCCGGACCAGAACGCCCACGTCGAGTTGCGCCGGCAACTCACCTTCAGGGCTGCAGGTGGCCTCGTCTTCCTGCTTGCACTGGCGCAGATGGGCGTCGTTGTTGCCGTGGCGCTCGTGACAGTCTTGACGCCCTGGACGGCCGGGCCGGCCGAGGCGGCGAGCATACTCATCGGCGCCGCCATCAGTGCCGGCTTGTCCCTCAAGGCGCTCTACTGGCTCTGGGCGCCGCAACCCCAGCCCGGGGGCATCGCCGTGCCGGATGAACTGGCACCGCGCTTTCGCCGCCGCATCGATCGCCTGAGCCGCCGCCTGCGGACACCCTGCATCGATCAGATCGTGGTCACGCCAGATATGAACGCCGCGCTCGTCTGCCGCCCGGAAAATGGTTTGTTCGGGCGCATGCGCACTTTCCTGCTCATCGGCCTGCCCCTCATCGAGAGCCTCACCCCGGCGCAGTTGGCGGCGGTGCTGGTGCACGAGCTTGCGCACCTGCATGCCCAGCGGCGCGGTCTGGCTGCCTGGGCAGCCCATCTGCGCGCCTGGTGGCTCCGCGTCGAAGACCGCATCGACGGCGATCCGACGCCGGGCGGTGCCGTCGCACAGCGCTTGCTGGCGCGCACCATGCGCCGTGACATCGAAGATCATCTGCGGCTGTCGCGGCTGGACGAGTTCGAAGCCGATGCCTGGGCTGCCTGGCACATCGGCGGCCGGCGGCTGGCCGGTGCCCTGGTCGAGGTCGAACTGAAAGGCCGTTTCGTGACCGAGAACTATTGGAGCAAGGTCATGGAACAGTCGCGGCACCGCCGGCGCCCGAGCTTCCGCCCCTATCGCGACCTGCAACTCGGCATGCAGGCCGGGTTCGTGCGGGACGAGGCGCTGGCCGAAATGAACCTGCAGGACGACGGCGATCCCGACGTCTATACCCACCCCACCCTGCACGAGCGCCTTGGGTCACTGCGCGTCGGGCGGGCCTTGCGGGACCGGCCCCAGTCGTCGGCACCGACCGCGGCGGAACACTACTTCGCGCCGCTGTTGCCGACCTTCGCCGCGACGTTCGACCGGCTCTGGTGGCATGCGTCAAAGACCGAATGGCGCCACCGGCATCGCCATGCACGGCGCCGGCGCGAGCGCCCCGGTCAGGCTGTGGCGGGTTCGAACACCGCCCTGAGATCACCTTCCGTCACACCGGGTGCAAACAGCCGAATGAACTCCGTGGTGTAACTACGCAGGAAGCTGCCGCGACGCACCCCAAGGCGCGTCGTGTTCGGCTCGAAAAGATCCGCGGTGTCCACCTTGATCAGCGTCTGGTCGCGCACCGCGTCGAAAGCCATCGATGCCACGATCCCGATACCGAGCCCGACCTCGACGTAGGTCTTGATGACGTCCGCATCGATCGCGGTGAGCACGATGTCGGGCGCGAGCCCCGCACGCGCGAAGGCCGCATCGATGTGGGAGCGTCCGGTGAAGGCGTGGTCGTAGGTGATGATCGGATGCTCCGCGATCGCCTCGAGCGTCAGCGGCGATGCTTTCGCCAGGGGATGGCCTGCCGGCACGATCACTGCGTGCTGCCAGGTGTAGCAGGGAAACGTGACGAGTTCGGGACTGGCGTCCAGCGCCTCGGTCGAAATACCGATGTCGGCTTCCCCTTTCGACACCATTTCGGCGATCTGCTGCGGGCTGCCTTGATGCAGTGCCAGATGCACGCGCGGATAGCGTGCCTTGAACTGCTTGATCACCGGCGGCAGCGCATAGCGCGCCTGGGTGTGCGTCGTTGCCAGCACCAGGCTGCCGGTCTCCTCGTTCGAGAACCGCTCCGCGATGTTGCGCAGGTTCTGCGCGTCGGTGAGCATGCGGTCGACCACGTCGATCAGTGCGCGGCCCGGTTCGGTCAGGCCGATCAGGCGCTTGCCACGGCGAATGAACACCTCTACACCGAGTTCGTCTTCGAGTTCCTTGATCGCGCGGCTCACGCCGGGCTGCGTCGCATAGAGGGCGGCGGCAACGTCGGTCAGGTTGAAGTTGCGGCGCACCGCTTCGCGCACGAAGCGCAATTGCTGGAAATTCATCGCGCGTCTGCCCGTTGCGGTGTTGTCACGGCCGCAAACACCCGCACCGTGGCAGGCCGAACGACAACGCTTTCGCCTTCGCGCAGATCGAGCTCGCGCAGGCGCCCGCGCCCGATCTCGGCTTCGATGATCTGTCCGTCATCGTCCAGCGCCAGCTCGAGCCGAACGCTTGCGCCGAGCGGAAGCACGCGCAGCACTCGGGCTGGCAGGCCGCCGCGCCTGTCGCTGCCCGGCCGTGTGACGTCGAGTTCGTGCGGGCGTGCGAAGCCGACGGCCGGATCGCCTGAGCCAAGTGTGTGGGTGTCGAGTTCGAGCGCGTGGCCGCCGACCTGCAGGACATCGCCGTGCACGCGGCCGTGGAACAGATTGACTGCACCGAGAAACCCATACACGAACGGCGACGCGGGCGAATCATAGACTTCCTGTGGCGAGCCCTGCTGCTCGACCCGTCCGTGGTTCATGACCACGATGCGATCTGCGACTTCCAGCGCCTCCTCCTGGTCGTGGGTGACGAAGATGCTGGTGACGTGCAGTTCGTCGTGGAGCCGGCGCAGCCAGCGGCGCAGTTCCTTGCGCACCTTGGCATCCAGCGCGCCGAACGGCTCGTCGAGCAGCAGCACCTTCGGTTCGACCGCCAGTGCGCGCGCCAGTGCGATGCGCTGGCGCTGGCCGCCCGAAAGTTGCGACGGATAACGGTCGGCGAGCCAGTCGAGTTGCACCAGCTTGAGCAGGTCATGCACCTTCCGATGGATCTGCGCCTTCGACGGCCGCTCGGCGCGCGGCTTGACCGTCAGGCCGAACGCCACGTTCTCGAACACCGTCATGTGACGGAACAGCGCGTAGTGCTGGAAGACGAACCCGACATTGCGTTCGCGCACGCTCCGGCGCGAAGCATCGCTGCCATCGAGCACGACGCTGCCGCTGTCCGCCACTTCAAGGCCGGCAATGATCCGCAGCAGCGTCGTCTTGCCGCAACCGGACGGGCCCAGCAGCGCGGTCAGCTCGCCACTGGAGAAATCCAGCGACACGTTGTCGAGGGCGACGAAATCGCCGAATTGCTTGTGGATGTCGCGTACGGCAATGCTCATGGTTTCACCTGTTCGGGGTTGCCATTGTCTGAAACCGTTTCCCGCGTCTTCCATTCGACCAGTGCCTTGAGCACCAGCGTGACCAGCGCGAGCAGGGCAAGCAGCGACGCGACGGCGAACGAGGCAGCGAAGTTGTATTCGTTGTAGAGAATTTCGACATGCAGCGGCATGGTGTTCGTCATGCCGCGGATGTGGCCGGACACCACCGAAACCGCACCGAACTCGCCCATCGCGCGAGCATTGCACAGGATCACCCCGTAAAGCAGCCCCCACTTGATGTTCGGCAGCGTGACGAGCCGGAAAGTCTTCCAGCCCGACGCGCCGAGCGTGATCGCCGCTTCCTCTTCTTCCGTGCCTTGGGCCTGCATCAGCGGAATCAGTTCGCGTGCGACGAAAGGGAATGTGACGAACACCGTCGCGAGCACGATGCCGGGCACGGCGAAGATGATCTTGAGGTCATTGTCGAACAGCCACGGACCGAGCCATCCCTGCGCGCCGAACACCAGTACATAGATCAGGCCCGCGATCACCGGAGAGACCGAGAATGGCAGGTCGATCAACGTAGTCAGCAATTGTTTGCCGCGAAAGTCGAACTTGGCGATCGCCCACGCCGCGGCCACGCCGAAGACCAGATTGAGCGGCACCGCAATCGCCGCGATCAGCAAGGTGAGCTTGATCGCCGAGAGCGCGTCCGGCTCGACCAGTGCGGCAAGATAGACCTCGGCGCCCTTCTTGAATGCCTCGACGAACACCGCCACCAGTGGCAGAAAAAGGAACAGTGCGAGAAAAGCCAGCGCAATCCCCGTCAACAGCCAGCGCATGGCGGCGGACTCGGTCGTGGCGCACTCGATCCGCGAGGTGGCGATGGGCGACGACAGAACCAGCGTTGCGTTCATTTCAATGCTCCCTGGCGCCGCGCTTCTGCGTCCACCGTTGCAGCAGGTTGATCGCCAGCAGCAGCGTGAACGAGGTCACCAGCATGACAACCGCGATCGCCGTGGCACCAACGTAGTCGTACTGTTCGAGTTTGGTAATGATCAGCAAGGGCGTGATCTCGGACACCATCGGGACATTGCCGGCAATGAATATCACCGAGCCGTATTCGCCGAGCGCACGCGCGAAAGCGAGCGCGAAGCCGGTCAGCAACGCCGGCAATATTGCGGGCAGGATGACGCGCAGAAATGTCTGCACCCGGTTTGCGCCCAGGCAGGCCGCGGCTTCCTCGGTCTCGCGCTCCAGATCCTCCAACACCGGCTGGACGGTACGCACAACGAACGGCAAGCCAATGAAGGTCAGTGCCACCAGCACGCCGAGCGGCGTGAAGGCGACCTTGATGCCGAGCGGTTCGAGGAACTGGCCGATCCAGCCATTGCCGGCATAAATCGCGGTCAGCGCTACGCCGGCAACCGCCGTTGGCAGAGCGAAAGGCAGATCGACCAGCGCATCGATGACCTTCTTGCCGGGCAGGGTGTAGCGGACCAGAACCCAGGCAATGATCAATCCGAACACCGCGTTGATCGTGGCCGCAATCAGCGAAGCACCGAAGGTGAGTTTGTACGACGCGACCACGCGCGGCGCCGTCACGGTTTCCCAGAATGCCGGCCAACTCAACGAGGCGGTCTTGATGAAAGCCGCGGAAAGGGGAATCAGCACCACCAGACTCAGGTAGAGCAGCGTGTAGCCGAGCGCCAGATTGAAGCCCGGCAGGACGCTGTGGCGGCGCAACGTGGAGATCATGTTCGATTTGCCTTCGGTCACGGCGCCCGGTTTGGCTGGGCGTTGTTCGAGCCGTGATTCTGCTCAGGGCTTGTCATGCCGTGAAGTAATATGATTTTCTTTTCTTATGCCGAAATTGCATTTAAGGCCAAGGGCCATGCAGGCCAGCGTTGTGGCGCCGTTCAAGTTTTCTGCCGATGCCGGCCTGAAAGGCGCATATGCGGGCGTTTTCCGGCCGCATCGGCTGGAAAGGCACGCGGAATGGCGATCTACAAGGTGACAGGCTGAAGAACACCGCCACACGCCCCTTGCGGCGAAATGGATTGTCGCCACCGATCGAAACCTCGCGCGCCAAGCCAGTGGAAGGCCGCTGACAAAGTCGGCGCATTGGCCAGGAAACGTCCTCGATCGCAGCGTCGCGTGCGCCGCGTCTAGCGGTTGTCCGATGCGTAGAGCTGGTCGAAGACGCCGCCATCTGCAAAGTGGGTCTTCTGTGCCTTCTGCCAGCCGCCGAAGACTTCGTCGATGGTGAACAGACTCACCTTCGCGAAGTTTCTTGCATACTTGGCCGCGGCTTTCGCGTCACGCGGCCGGTAGTAGTGCCTGCCGGCGATGTCCTGACCTTCCTCGCTGTAAAGGTAGGTGAGATAGGCCTCGGCCACCATTCTGGTGGCGCGCTTGTCCGCCACCCTGTCCACCACCGCAACCGGTGGTTCGGCGAGGATCGACAGAGAGGGGGTAACGATCTCGTATTTGTCGGGGCCGAGCTCCTTCACGGCGAGGTAGGCCTCGTTCTCCCATGAAATGAGCACGTCGCCAATACCGCGCTCGGTGAAAGTGGTGGTCGAGCCGCGCGCGCCGGAATCGAGCACCGAGACGTTGCGGAACAGTTGCCCCACGAACGCCTTCGCCTTTGCTTCGTCTCCGTTGTTCTTCTTCAATGCGTGGCCCCAGGCCGCGAGGTAGTTCCAGCGCGCGCCGCCGGAAGTCTTGGGGTTCGGCGTGATGACCGAGATGCCGGGCCTCACCAGATCGTCCCAGTCCTTGATGCCCTTCGGATTGCCCTTGCGCACCAGGAAGACGATGGTCGACGTGTAAGGTGCGCTGTTGTGGGGCAATCGCTTCTGCCAATCCGCAGGCAGATAGCCCTTCTCCGCAATGGCATCGATGTCGTAGGCCAGTGCGAGCGTCACCACGTCGGCTTCGAGGCCGTCAATCACTGCCCTCGCCTGCTTGCCGGAGCCGCCATGCGACTGGCGCACCCTGACTGCTTCACCCACCTTGGTCTTGTAGTGCTTCGCGAATGCAGCATTGAAATCCTGGTATAGCTCGCGCGTCGGATCGTACGAAACGTTGAGCAGAGAGACCTCCGCCTGCGCGGAATGCAACGGGATCGCTGCGGCGACGAGGGCGGCAATCAGGAACTTGCGGTACGGCATGACTGACTCCAGGTTCGGGTTGAATGAATGACCGGAGTGCAGTCTAGGGAGCCCCTGACTGACGGGGAAATGATAAGAACGCAGCAGCTTATCCGCGCCGCGCATTTGCGACAGCGGCGGGTCAGGCGGGGCGAAGCGGTGGCTCGTCCATCAGCGCAACCTGCTCGCGCAGTTCGAGGATGCGGTCCTGCCAGTAGCGCGGTGTGTTGAACCAGGGGAATGCGACGGGAAACGCCGGGTCGTCCCAGCGCCGCGCTATCCATGCGGAATAGTGAATCAGGCGCAGCGTGCGCAGGGCCTCGACCAGATGCAACTCGCGATCGTCGAAGTCGCGGAACTGCTCGTAGCCGGCGAGCACCCAGCCGAGCTGGCGTTGCATGTCCTCCCGCTCGCCCGACAGCAGCATCCACAGATCCTGCACCGCCGGGCCCATGCGGCTGTCGTCGAAATCGACGAACTGCGGGCCGTCGTCGGTCCATAGCACGTTGCCGGCGTGGCAGTCGCCGTGCAGGCGCAGCATGCCGACGTCGCCGGCGCGCGCAAAGCAGCGGCGCACTGCATCCAGTGCGAGGTCGACAATGCTGCGCCAGGCCGGTTCGAGATCGGGGGGAACGAATTGCGCCTGCAAGAGGAACTCGCGCGGCTCATCTCCAAAGCTCGCAATGTCGAATATCGGACGAGCCGTGAACGTACGCTGCGAGCCGACGACGTGGATGCGCGCAAGAAAACGGCCCATCCATTCCAGGGTGGCCCGGTCCTCCAGCTCCGGCGCGCGGCCGCGCAACCTGGGGAACAGCGCGAAACGGAATCCGCCATGCTCATGCAGGGTCCGCCCGCCCGGGCCGGCCAGCGCCGGAGCGCAAGGAATCTCGGCTTCGGCAAGCTCCGCCGCGAAGCGATGCTCCTCCCCGATCGCCTCGTCGGACCAGCGTCCCGGACGGTAGAACTTTGCGATCAGGGGCGCGGCGTCCTCGATGCCGACCTGATAAACGCGGTTCTCATAACTGTTGAGTGCCAGCAGACGACCATCGGTCCGGAAGCCCTGGGAGTCCACGGCGTCGAGGATCAAGTCGGGTGTCAGATCGTGATAGCTCGCCGTTGTCTCGGAATTGTTGACCATGTATGCAGTCGTCGTGCCGCCCTACTTGCGGGTTTTCTTCGCGGGGGCTCTGGTTTCGGGTTTGGCGCTCGAAGGCGGCGCTTTACCCGCATCGCCGAGCACCGTCTTCAAGGGGCAAACCGAATAAGCCGGGCATTTGCGGCAACCGGCAACGATTGCGATCGGACAGACTGTCATGGTTTCGCTCCACGTATCGGGGAGCCAAGATTACCCCAAGCACGATGATGCAGTGCAAAGAAAACGGGCGGCCGGGAGGCCGCCCTGCAAGCTGAGGAGAGTTCCCATGCACGGACATGGCGTCATGGAATCGCTGATCCGACGTGCGGGCGCTTCACCGACCGGCAGTCTGCTGCAGTATCGGGACGCCCAACGATGGCTCTGTGGGGATTGGGGGAGCGCCAGAACGCCAATCGTTGCGTAACGCCAGACAACGCTGCATTGCGGAATCGGGGGTTATCATCGCGCAATGCGTGAGAAGATTATCATTCATTTGTTCAAGCTTCAACGATTGCCGCAAAAACGCCGGTCAGAGCAAACGGCGCCTTCCTGGTTTTGCGTTGCAGCATAAGGGTTGTCACGGATGGACAATTGCTTGACGGGCGAGTTATGCAAGGCCAAAATGACAAGCGCAGTGTCGAAGGCAAGTGTGATTGTCCGTAAGTCGAGATCGTCAAGACGGTACTTCAGTTCGTCATACCTCGTGTCCTGAGATTCACCTGCGCTTCGGGCAAGTTCTCGCCAACCTGCCCAGATCGACAACTTTTTTGGAAGGTAAGTAAATGGCAACTGGTACCGTCAAGTGGTTCAACGATGCCAAAGGCTTCGGCTTCATCAAACCGGACGATGGTGGCGAAGATCTCTTCGCACACTTCTCCGCGATCCAGGCCAACGGCTTCAAGACGCTCAAGGAGAACCAGAAGGTCACGTTCGACGTGACGACTGGCCCGAAGGGCAAGCAGGCTGCAAACATTCGTCCGGCCGACTGAAGTTTTCGGCAGACACAAAAAAGCCCGGTTTTGCCGGGCTTTTTTTTACCTTCCTCGGGCTGGCATCAGCGCAGCGCGAACACCTTCAGATAATCACCCTGCTTGTAGCCGAACAGCTGGTTGCCGCCGGCCGCCACGGCCACGTACTGCACGCCGTCGATCGAGTACGTGATGGGTGGCGCGTTAACGCCTGCCTCGCAGCGATGGCGCCAGAGCAACTTGCCGCTCGCGGCGTCGAAGGCATCGACATCGCCGCTGCCCTCTCCCATGAACACCAGGCCCCCCGCAGTGGCCAGCACGCCACCAACTAGCGGCTGTTCGGTTCTATGCTGCCAGCGAATCTTGCCGGTACGCAGGTCGATCGCCGACAGCAATCCCCAGCGGGGCTCCTCGATCGGCTCGAGAACCGAGTAACGGATCGCCGGTTTGTCGCCCTTCGCCGGCGTATCGTGCAGCGTGTATTTCATCGGCATGTGAAGCGCTGCGACGTAGGCTAGTCCGCTACGCTCGTCCACCGCAGCCGGCGACCAGTTCACGCCACCGACCACGCCCGGATGGATGCGCACGCCATCCGGTGTTGCGCGGGCGAACAGGTTGTCCTGGGGCACAAAGGGATCGGAACGCAGCAGCAACTCGCCGGTGTCACGACGATGGACGAAGAACCAGCCGAGCTTGCTTGCCTGGCCCACCGCGGGAATTCGCTCACCGTTGCGATCCAGGTCGAACAGCACCGGCGGACTTGCGACGTCATAACCCCAGATGTCGTGCGGCACCTGCTGATAGTGCCAGCGCCGCTTGCCGGTATTCACGTCCAGCGCAACGAGCGACACCGTGTACAGGTTGTCGCCCGGCCGCGATACGTCATCCATCTGCGGACTCGGATTGCCGGTGCCGAAGAACAGCATGCCGCGCTCCGTATCGACGGCCGGCGTGCTCCACGCCGAGCCGCCACCAAAGCGCCAGGCATCCGCGAATTTCGCCGCATTGGCGCGCTCGACCTGCGTGTTCCGCTTGAGTGGCACGCCGTAAGGCGTGCTTTCGACAAAATCGCCTTCCCAACCCGACGACGGAATGGTATCGAACTGCCACACCTGCTTGCCGCTCTCGACATCGTAAGCCGCGAGGAACCCCGGGCGCCCGTAGCGTCCCGCCACGCCGACCACGGCGCCCAACGGCGCATCCTCGCGAGGGCCGTCGAGATGAAGGCCGTAGCCGACACCCGTGATGCCGACGATCACTTTGCCTTGGTGCACGACCGGCGCCATGTTGATGCCCACGCCGGTTGCACCCGTCACCTTGCCGCGTGACAGCGGATCGGCCTCGTTCAGCGAAGCGATCACTTCGGCATTGGTGGCCCCGTCACCGACGACATCGATGTCCCACAACGTGCGCCCGTCCTTCGCGTCGAGCGCAATCAACCGTGCATCCACGGTGCCGATGAAGACCTTGCCGTTGGCCACGGCGACACCGCGGTTGGCCGGACCGCAGCACATCTTGCGGTCCGGCCGACGCTCGTGGCGATAACGCCATATCTCCCGCCCGTTGCGTGCATCGAGTGCGACGACGTGATTGAACGGCAATGCCAGGTACATCACGCCGCCGACCACGATTGGCGTTGCCTGGAAGGTGGCCGACACCCCGCTGCGAAACTCCCAGGCCGGTGCGAGTCGTGACACGTTGTCGCGATTGATCGACGCCAGCGATGAGAACCGCCGGTTCGATGCGTCGAGCCCATAACCGGGCCACTGGATATCGATTGCGGGCTCCGCCACGAGCGGCTGCGTACTGCATGCGCCGATGCTGCTGGCTGCTGCAAGCAGCGACATGATTGTCCTGAACTGCATTTCGACTCCTCGTTGCCCGGCGTGCCGAGCGTCTCGTTCAACGCTACGAATTTCCGATTGCGCGTCCCATCCGCGCCAGCGCATCTTCCAGCGTGCTGCGACTGCATCCGAAGTTAAGGCGCACGAAACCCGGTGCGCCGAAATCCGCGCCGTCCGAAAGCCCGACCCCTGCCTGCTCGAAGAATCGGATCGGATGCTCGACGCCGAGGCCGCGCGCATCGATCCAGGCAAGGTAAGTTGCTTCCACAGGCCAACTCGAAAGGCCCGGCATGCGGGCAACCGCATCGAACACGCAACGGGCGTTGCCACGCAAATACGCGAGCAACGCCTCGCGCCACGCGCCGCCTTCGCGATACGCCGCCTCGGTCGCGGCAAATCCGAGCACGTTGACGTGCGGAACGATGCCGCGCATCGCCTCGTGCAATCGCCGGCGCAGGGCTGGATTGCCGACGATCGCAAAGGAGCATCCAAGCCCGGGTATGTTCCAGGTCTTGGAGGGCGCCATCAGCGTCACGCAACGGTCGGCGACGTTGCCGCCCAAGGCTGCAATCGGAACATGCTGCGTGCGATCGTCGAGCACGAGGCCGCAATGGATTTCATCGGAGCAGATGATCAGATCGTGCCGCTCGGCAATCTCGGCGATGCCCGCGAGCTCCGCGCGCGAGAAGGCGCGCCCGACCGGATTATGCGGATTGCAAAGCATCAGCAGCCGGGTCCGCGGCGTGATTGCCGCCTCGAGCCGCGCGAGATCCCATTGCCAGCGATTGTCGACATTGACCAGATCGACCGTGATCACGTCGCGGGCTGATAAGCGCGGCGCGGAGAGAAACGGCGGATAGATGGGCGTCGCGGTGAGCACCGCATCGCCCGGCTCGCCCACTGCACGGCAGACCACGTTCAGTCCCGTCACCAACCCTGGCAGCCAGACGATCCACTGCGGGTCGACGTGCCAGGCGTGATCGCGCGCCAGTGACTCCACGACTACATCGACGAGCGAGTCCGGCACGTCCCCGTAGCCGAACACGCCGTGATCGACCCGGCGATGCAGGGCGGCGAGCACTGCGGGCGGGGCCGCGAAATCCATGTCCGCCACCCACAGCGGCAGAACGTCGCGGCCGGCGTAGCGGCCCCATTTGACGCTGTCGCTGCCGCGTCGCTCCGGCGGATGCGCGAAGTCGAACGCCACGCAGGCGACTCAGACTTCGAGGTGGCTGTACAGCACGGTGGACAGGTAGCGTTCGCCGAATGACGGAATGATCACGACCACCATCTTTCCCTTGTTCTCGGGCCGGCTTGCCACCTGCAGCGCAGCCCAGGTTGCCGCACCCGAAGAGATGCCCACCAGCAGGCCGTCCTCGGAGGCCATGCGGCGCGCCGTCGAAAGCGCATCATCGTTCTTCACCCGGATGACTTCATCATAAACCGCGGTATTGAGGACCGCCGGCACGAAGCCGGCACCGATGCCCTGGATCGGATGCGGGCCGCGTGCGCCGCCGGACAGCACCGGGCTGGCGTCCGGTTCCACCGCAATCACCTTGATGCCGGGTTTGCGGGCCTTGAGCACTTCGCCGACGCCCGTGATCGTGCCGCCAGTGCCGATGCCCGAGACGAAGATGTCGACCTGGCCGTCGGTATCGGCCCAGATTTCCTCAGCCGTGGTGGCGCGGTGGATCGCCGGGTTGGCCGGATTCTCGAACTGCTGGGCGATCACGTAGCGCGGGTCGGCTGCCGCCATTTCCTCGGCGCGGCGGATCGCACCCGGCATGCCCTCGGGACCGGGCGTCAGCACCAGTTCGGCGCCGTAGGCCTTGAGCAGCAGCCGGCGCTCGCGGCTCATGGTTTCGGGCATCACGAAAGCGCACTTGATGCCGCGCGCCGCACATACCATGGCGAGGCCAACGCCCGTATTGCCGCTGGTCGGCTCCAGCACCACGGTATCCGGCTTGATGCGACCCTGCGCAGCCAGCGCATCGACCATCGCGACCGCGATGCGATCCTTCACGCTATGGGCCGGATTGAAGTACTCCAGCTTGCACGCAATGGTTGCATCGACCCCCGCTGCCACGCGGTTGAGCCGTACCAGCGGCGTGTTTCCGATCAGGTCGGCGGTATTGTTCGCGATGCGCATCTGCACTCCCCTTGTCGTGATCGGGCCGGACGAATCCGCGCCCGGAAAAAATCAAATCTACTTGGCCCCGGCCGCCTTGAGAAGATCGCCGATCTGGGTGTTGCCCGCGGCAAGCGCCCAGCCGAGCGCGGTATCGCCGCGATCATTGGTCAGGTGGGGGTCGGCCTTCGCTGCCAGCAACAGGCGCACGATGTCGATATGGCCGCCGCGCGACGCAATCATCAACGGCGTGAGCAGGCTGGGTGCCCGCGCGTTCGGGTTCGCGCCCTTGTCGAGCAACTGTCGCACGACGGCGGTATGCCCTTCCATGGCGGCATAGAGTATGGGCGACCAGTTCTTCGGCGCCGCATTCACCTCGGCGCCGCCTTCGATCAGGCGTGCGATCACGTTCGTATGGCCTTTCTGGGACGCCAGCAGGATCGCGGTATCGCCCCAACTGGTGCGCGCACGCACGTTGGCGCGATTGCGCAACAGGAAATCGACAAGCTCGATGTTGCCTTCGCGCGACGCGCGCATCAGCAGCGAGAGTCCCGCCTCGTCGCACGAATCCACGTCCATGCCGCGACGAACGCCTTCCATAACGACGGTGTTGTTGCCGAGATCGGCGGCATTCAGCAGATCGTCCAGGCTGATCGCCGCGTGCGCCGGCGTAACGGACAGACAGGCCAGGAGCGCTGCGAGCGCCAGCGTGCGGAATCGCATCTCAGTGTTTCACCTTGGAAAACAGATTGAAGAAATTGCGCGTCGTGGCCTCGGCAATGGCCTCGACCGCGACCCCTCTCAGCCGCGCGACTTCCTCAGCCACGTGAACCACGTAGCCGGGCTCGTTGGTCTTGCCGCGATAGGGTGTCGGCGCCAGATAGGGCGCATCGGTTTCGATCAGCAGGCGGTCCAGCGGCACCGCCTTCGCAACCTCTTTGAGCGAGGTCGCATTCTTGAAGGTGACGATGCCCGAGAACGAAATGTGGAACCCGAGATCGAGTGCCTGCGTTGCGACATCGAGCGTTTCCGTGAAGCAGTGCATCACACCGCCTGCCTCGGCGGCGCCCTCCTCGCGCATCAGTCGCAGCGTGTCCTCCGCCGCGTCGCGCGTATGGACCACCAGCGGCAAGCAGGCCTGCCGCGCCGCCCGGATGTGGGCACGAAAGCGCGCGCGCTGCCATTCGGGACGATCCTTGAGCCAGTAGTAATCCAGTCCCGTCTCGCCGATCGCCACCACGCGTGGGTGCCCGGCGAGGCGAACGAGTTCCCCGGTATCGGGTTCCTGGCCATCGGCCTGATCGGGATGCTTACCCACCGTGGCCCACAGGTTGTCGTGCGCCTGCGCGAGCGCGAGCACGTCTGGCCATTTTTCCAAATTCACCGAGATGCAGAGCGCATGGGTGACCCGCCTCGCCGCCATTGTGGCGAGGATCTCGTCTATGCGGCCGGACAACTCGGGAAGGTCGAGGTGGCAGTGCGAATCGACGAACATCTACAACGTGTGCGTGGGGCGCGTCGACCCGAGGTGGGCGCCGAGCAGTTGCTCGATCTTGCGCTTGGCGGTAACGCCGGATTCGTCGTCGGAGAACTGGACGCCGATGCCCTGGGTCTTGTTGCCCTGCGCACCCGCCGGCGTCACCCACACCACCTGGCCGGCAATCGGCAGCTTGCCGGGCTCGTCCATCAGCGTCAGCAGCATGAAGACCTCGTCGCCGATGACATAAGGGCGCGTGGTCGGAATGAAGATGCCGCCCCGCTTGAGCTGCGGCATGTAGGCCGCATAGAGTGCCGACTTCGAATTGATGTTCAGCGACAGCACCGAAGGCCTCGGGCCGGCCTGCTGCAACTTGGGATCGATCGGTTCGCTCATCGTGCCACCAGTCTTGCATATCGGAGAAGCATGTCGTCGAGCAGCAGCCGGAGGTTCAGCGGATGGGCTGCCACCCGGCGCAAGCGCTGAAGCTCATTGTAGCAAGCCAGGAGCGCCGGCAGCGGCGCCTTTGCAGCCAGCGCCGTCAGTGCTTTCTGCTGTTCCGGGTAGAAACGCACCCGCCCCGCCTGGGTGACGAGTATCAGGTCGGCAACCCAGCGCTGCAGCCAGTCGACGAGTTGCGGCACGCCAAAGCCGGCACCGACCGCATCCTTGGTCTTGAGCCAGCTTTCCCAGGCGCCGGCGAGCGCGACCGGATCGGCGCGTTCGAGGCTCAGCAAATCGCGCACGAAGCGTGCGTGCGCATCGGCGCCGATGCCGCCGGCAAGGTCGCGCGCGGCAACCGGCATGCCGCCGCACACCGCAAGCAGCCGTTCCGCCTCGACGACACCTTCGGCAGCCAGCCAGCGTGCGGCCTGCGTCGCATCGGGCCGCGGCAGCGCAAGCTGGCGACACCGGCTGAGGATGGTTGGCAACAGCCGGCGCGGCGCGTCTGAGACCAGGATGAACTGCACCCGCGCCGGCGGCTCTTCGAGCAGTTTGAGCAGCGCGTTCGCGGTGTGGTGGTTCATCGCTTCGGCGGGATCGATCACCACCACCCGAACGCCCTGGCGCACCGCGCCGACGGTGACGAAGTCCGCCAGTGCGCGCACCTGCTCGATGCGGATCTGCGTCGCCGGCTTGCCGGGCTCGGCGGCCTCGTCGCCTTCGTTGGCCTCGGCTTCGAAGTCGTCCGAGCCCGGTGCAACCAGCCGGTAGTCCGGATGGTTGGCCCCGAGGAACCAGCGGCAGCCGTCGCACTCGCCGCAGGCTTCGGCTGCGCCCTGTGCCGCCTCGCACAACAAGCGCTGCGCCAGCGCCAGCGCGAATTCGCTCTTGCCGCTACCGGGCTGGCCACCCAGCAGGATGGCGTGCGGCAATTGCCCGAGGCGGCCGAGCAGTCCCTGCCATGCAGCCTGTTGCCACTCGAAGATCATGATTGCAGCAGCCCGCGCACCAGCGCCTCGACGTCGTCGCGGATGGCATGCGGCAGCCGATCGGCATCGACCAGACGCACGCGCTTAGGATCGTTCGCGGCGCGCGCCTGATAGGCGGCGCGCACGCGGGCGAAGAATCCGGTTTGCTCGCGCTCGAACTTGTCCGGTGCATTGCCGGCGCGTGCCAGCCTGCCTGCGGCCACCTCGGGCTCGAGGTCGAACACCAGCGTGAGGTCGGGCTGCAGCTTGCCGTGCACCCAGTCTTCGAGTTGCGCGATCTTGTGCAGGTCGAGACCGCGGCCACCGCCCTGATAGGCAAAGGTGGCATCGCTGAATCGGTCGCACACCACCCAGGCGCCGCGAGCCAGCGCGGGTTCGATGACTTGCGCGACATGTTCGCGCCGTGCTGCAAACATCAGCAGCGCCTCGGTTTCGAGGTTCATCGGTTCGTGCAGCAGCAACTCGCGCAGGCGTTCGCCCAGACGGGTGCCGCCCGGTTCGCGCGTCGATACGACCTCCAGCCCTCGACTGCGCAGCAATTCGACGATGTGCGCGATCTGGCTGCTCTTGCCGGCGCCGTCGATGCCCTCCACGGTGATGAACCGGCCACGCATTCAGTTACCCTTCTGCCTGGAAGGCGCATGGATATTTGGTCTCAAGGCACGCACCCTGCTCTTGCCCGTCGACAGGCCTTCGGCGGGCACGATGCGCTGTGTACGCCTATCCATGCGACTCTCGGAGTGGGTCGATTTCATTTCTTCTTCTGGTATTGCGCGACGGCGCGGTTGTGATCGTCGAGCGAGCGCGAGAACACGCTGCTGCCGTCGCCGCGCGCCACGAAGTAAAGATAGTCGCTGCGGGCCGGATTGAGCGTCGCCTTGAGCGACGCTGCGCCGGGCATCGAGATCGGCGTCGGCGGCAATCCGGTGCGTGTGTAGGTATTGTACGGGCCGTCGGTGGTCAGATCGCGCTTGCGCAGGTTGCCGTCGAAGCGCTCGCCCAAGCCGTAGATGACGCTCGGGTCGGTCTGCAGCAGCATGCCGGCGCGCAGGCGATTGGCGAAGACCGACGCGATCAGTGGCCGGTCGTCGGGTTTGCCGGTCTCCTTTTCGACGATCGAAGCCATGGTCAGCGCCGCGTAGGGCGTCGCGTAAGGCAGGCCCTCGCTGCGCGCGTTCCACGCCACGTCGAGATGGCGGCGCATCTCGTGGTAGGCGCGGCGCAGCAGCGCGATGTCGCTCGACTGCTTGGCGAACAGGTAAGTGTCGGGAAAGAACAGTCCTTCCGGATGCGATTCGCTGGCGCCGATGCGCTTCAGAATGTCGGCGTCCGAAAGCAGGCGTGATTCGTGTTGCAGGTCGGGATGGGCATCCAGCGCGGCCCGTACCTGGCGGAAAGTCCAGCCCTCGATCAGCGCGATGCTCACCTGCCGCACATCGCCCGCCGTCAGCATGGCGAGCAGGCCGCGCGGCGTAGTGCCGGGCTCGATCGCGTAGCTGCCCGCCTTGATGGCGCCGGCCTTGCCTGCCAGCCGCGCAAGCAGCAGGAAATCCCAGCCGCGCATCTCCACCCCGGCGGCACGCAACTGCTGGGTCACCGAAGTCAGCGTTCCACCCGGTTCGATCGACAGCTCGACCGGTGCGCTCGCCAACGGCAGCGGGCGGTTCGCGAACCAGGCGAACCAGGCACCGAAGCCGATGCCGGCACCGATCAGGAACAGCAGGAAGAACTTGAGCAAACGCATCGACGGCCTGTCGCAACTCGCCTCGTTGCGAGCGCCTGGTTTGGAATCGTCATGCCACGGCTGGCGTGTCATGGCGCGGCGCATCATTCCCGATGCGCACCCCGGATTTCCTATGATACCTTAGGGCCAACTTTGATCCTTTCAGACTGAAACTTCATGAACCCCGCTTACCAGGACTGGCTCGCCCGAGCCGGAGCGCGCCTTGAAGGCGAAACTCTGGCGTCGTTCGGCAATCCGGCCGCCGAGCTTGCCGCCGGTGAAACCGGATCGGTCGTCGTTCCGTTGCTCCATCTCGGCCTGATTCGCGTCAGTGGCGATGAGGCAGCGGACTTCCTGCACAACCTGTTCTCCAACGACGTCAAGGGCCTCACGCCGGCCGTCGCGCGCATGAACAGCTTCTGTACCGCCAAGGGGCGCATGCTCGCGAGCTTCACGACCTGGCGCGATGCCGCCGGCAACGTGTTGTTGCAACCGGCAGCCGACATCACCGCCGGTCTGCACAAGAAGCTGACGATGTACGTGCTGCGCTCGAAGGCCAAGCTCGCCGACATCTCGGCCGATTGCTGCCAGTTCGGCCTTGCCGGTGCGAATGCGCCATCGGCCCTGCAGGCACTGGGCCTGCCGGTGCCGGCGTCGCCGCTTACGGTGGAACACGCGGCAGGCGATGTGACCGTTTTGCGGCTCGACGGCGAACGGTTCGTCGCCATCGCACCGGCGGCGGCTGGCGCAGACCTGTTCGCCGGGCTGGCTGCGCGCGGACTGACGCCGGCGCCGACCGCCGCGTGGCAGGCCCTCGACGTGCGTGCCGGCTGGCCGCTGATCACCGCGCCGACCCAGGAAGAATTCGTGCCCCAGATGACGAATTTCGAGCTGCTCGGCGGGGTCAGCTTCAACAAGGGCTGCTATCCCGGACAGGAGATCGTCGCCCGCACGCAATACCTCGGCAAACTCAAGAAGCGCATGTATCGCGCCTTCGTCCAGGCGGCCGCCTTGCCGGTGCCGGGGACCGACCTGTACAGCCCGGATGTCGGAGGGCAGTCATGCGGCAAGGTGGTCACCGCATGCCCGACCAGCGGCGGCGGCTACGAGTTGCTCGCGGTGATGCAGATGTCGAGCCACGAGGGCAACGACGTGCATCTCGGTTCGCCGGACGGACCGCGCGTCGAGTTCCGTCCCCTTCCCTACGCCGTGAACTGATCGCGTTGCGCATCGACTACTACATCTACTATCGGGTGCGGCCGGGCCAGGATGGCGAGTTGATGGCCGCCCTGAACGGCATGCAGCGCGCGCTCGCCGACGCCACCGGAATCGACGGACGCTTTCGCCGCCGCGTCGACGATCCGCTGACCTGGATGGAGATTTACGAAGGCGTCGCCGACGCGCACCAGTTCGAGATCGAATTGGGCATCCACGCGCTGCGCCACGGGCTGCACGAGTTCCTCGCCACCGGCACCGCGCGTCACCTGGAGCGCTTCCGCGCCGTCGGCTGACACGCCCGCGCGATGTGCCTGATCCTGCTCGCCTGGAAAAGCCACCGGCGTTTTCCGCTGGTGGTGGCGGCCAATCGCGACGAGTTCTTTGCGCGGCCGGCGGCATCGGCATGGTTCTGGAACGATGCGCCCGACGTGTTCGGCGGGCGCGACCTCGAGGCCGGCGGCACGTGGCTCGGCATCACGCGCCACGGCCGGTTCGCCGCCCTGACCAATTACCGGGATCCGCAGCGCCAGGTTGCCGGCAAACGCACCCGCGGGGATCTGGTCGCCGGATTCCTGCGCGGCACCGCGTCGCCAGCCGACTACGCTGCGGGCGTCACACAAAGCGGCGGCGACTACAACGGATTCAACCTGTTGATTGCCGACCGCAACGAGCTGCGCTACCTGTCCAACGTCGATGGCGCTTCGCGACCGCTCGAACCGGGCATCTACGGCCTCTCCAACCACCTGCTCGACACGCCCTGGCCCAAGGTGGCGCGCGCGCGCACCGCATTGTCGGCCACGCTGGACGCGATTCCCGATACCGCGCCGCTGTTCTCGATGTTGCGCGACGAGGCGATCGCGGCGGACGAACACCTTCCGCGCACTGGCGTCAGTCTCGAGTGGGAGCGGCTGCTGTCCGCCGCGTTCGTCCGCTCGCCCGGTTACGGCACGCGCAATTCGACCGTGGTGACCTTCGGCGCCGACGGTTTCGCCGATTTCGAGGAGCGCAGCTTCGGGCCGGGTGGTGCGCCCTCGGGCGCGATTCGCAGCCGCTTCAGGCTGGAGGCGCCAGCGTCCGACGCATCGTGATGTGCTCGATGCCCGCCTCGAGGTAAGGTTCGCCTTCCGCGGCAAAGCCGAATCGCTCGTAGAACCCCCGCGCGCGCGTCTGCGCGTGCAGTTCCAGATTCCGTTGCGAGCGTCGCCGCGCCTCGTCGAGCAGGGTTTCCATGAGCAGACGACCTGCCCCCGATCCGCGCCAGGGCGCGAGTACCGCCAGCCGATTGAAGAAGCACAACCCGTTGCCGCGCGGGGACAGGCGAGCGGTTGCGACCACCTTGCGCGAGGCATCGTCGAACACCAGCACATGGAAACCCGGCTCGTCGAATGCGTCCCACTCCAGTTCCTCGGGCACGTTCTGTTCGTCGATGAACACCGTGCGCCGTATCGGCACCGCGAACTCTCGCGCCAATTGCCAGGACATCACCACTGCCGAATAGCTGCTCAAGCGACGATCTCCACCGCTGTGTAGGGAGGAACGAGCTCGTACAACTCAATGATGTCTGTGTTGCGCATGCGCACGCAGCCGATCGAGCCCGGCTCGCCCATCGGCACCGAGTCGGGCGTGCCGTGCAGGTAGATGTAGCGGCGCATGGTATCGACGTCGCCGAGCCGGTTGAAACCGGGCTCGCAGCCCGACAGCCACAGGATGCGGGTGAGGATCCAGTCGCGATCGGGAAAGGTCGCCGCCAGGTCGGGCGACCAGATCTCGCCGGTCGGGCGCCGCCTCACGAACACGGTGTTCTCCGCTTCACGGCCGCCGATCTTGGCGCGCACGATATGGCGTCCGCGCGGCGTGCGGTAGCTGCCCTTCTGCTCGCCAGGGCCGTTCTTCGCGGTCGATACCGGGTAACGCCGCATGCAGGCGCCGTCGTCGCCGAACAATTCGAGCATCTGTGTCGCTATGTCGATGCGGATCTGCACGTGCGAGCTACGCCGTGAGGGTACGGTTGCGCCGCGCAGCGAAGAAAGAGGACAGCATCGCGCCACACTCGACTGCCAGGACACCACCTTCCACGTCGGCGTGATGATTCAGGCGCTCCTCGCCGAACAGGTCGACCACGCTGCCGCAGGCGCCCGTCTTGGGGTCACGCGCGCCGAACACGACTCGCGCAATGCGCGCATGCATGATGGCGCCGGCGCACATCGCGCACGGCTCGAGCGTCACGTACAAGGTGCAATCCACCAGTCGATAGTTGCCGGCCTGCCGCGCCGCATCGCGCAGGGCCATGATCTCGGCATGGGCACTCGGGTCGTGGCTGCCGATCGGCTGATTGAAACCGCGCCCGATCACCTCGCCATTGCGCACCACGATTGCGCCGACCGGAACCTCGTCCACCGCGCCGGCCTGGCGCGCGAGGTCAAGTGCCAGGCGCATGAAATCAACGTCGTTCTCCATCATGGCACGATTGTAGCCGGAGCCGGGACGCAACCCGGCCGATCAGTCGAGGCGAACGGCCTTGCCGTCGATTGGGCCCGCGCCCTGTGACCTTGCGACAGGCGTCTTTTCGCCTCGCCGCAACGCCGAGAGGATCAAGGTCGCCAGCGCGAGCAGTATTTCGTCGACGAACGGGATCACGTCGGGCAGCAGAAGATCGAGTACGAACAGCGTCAACGCGAGAAGGAAAAGCTGGGGAAAACGCAGCCGCTCGGCAAAGCGAAGGACGAATCGCGGAAACAGGCTGGCCAATGGCAATTTCATCTCTCGACACTCCCGTGTGGCAAAGCGCAAAAGCTGCATAACGCGCATTGTGCGGCAAGCGGTTGACCGCCACCGACCGGATTCGTTGTTGCCCCTTCAGGCCGGCGGCACGTCCGGCAGATCGGTACGCTCGCGCAGGAAGCGCGCGAAGCGCGGCAGTCCGCTGCGCGGGTTGACGCCATTGTAGCGATAGGTGATCCACGCCCCGAGCGGCGGCGGCGCGCGCCGCTGCGCTTCGGTCAACCCGCTGCCGATGCGGAAACGCCGGCCATCAGGCATTTCGACCAGCAGCGCCCCGAGCATGCCGGCCAACCGCCCCGCGCCGGGCAGATGCCCGACCACGCGCGCCTCGGCATCGTCGTAGGGCTTGAGCTTCAGCAGATCGTCGTTGCGTTCGGCTCGATAGAGCGAAGCGCCACGATGCAGCACCAGACCCTCCCCGCCTTCGCGGACCACGCGGTCGAGCATGGCCTGCAGTTCGCCGGGCGACTTCACCCTGAGCTGCGCGACCGCCTGCACCCATGGTTTGCCTATGGCGCTCACTGCAGCATCGAGCGCATCCTTGCGCCTGTCGAACGGTTCGGCGATGCCCGGCAGGTCGAACACCATAAAACGGATGTCGCGCCAGGCGCGATCATCGGTCTGCTGGCTGCGCACGGTGGATACGGCCTGCGCGAAACGCCCGCGCCCGGCCCACAGTTCGCCGTCGAGCGGCACGGCCGGCCAACCAGCCGTAAACCACGCCGGTGCCATGACCGTTTCGCCGCCCCGCGTCAGCAGGCGGGTGCCGTCCCAGTAACCGCGCACGCCATCGTACTTCTCGCTGACCCAGTACGCCCCGAGATCGACCTGTCCGCGATAGACGTTGGCCAGCATCAGCGGCGGTGCATCGCCCGCAATCGCCGCCGCGGAAATCGCGGCAAACG